>JAFQFI010000066.1 GCA_017398655.1 Clostridia bacterium | reverse complement strand
TACATGAGGGATTATTCATTTTAAATAAAATATTCTGTCTCACAACGCTTTATTTTATAAAAAATAACGACTCTTTTAGTAAAAAATATATATTATGAGTGTGTATCATATTATATAAATTTTTTTTAAAAAATCGTTATTTTTATGTTGCATTTCAATATAAAAATTAAACAAACATTCTTTATTATTTATAAATTTATATTAAAAAAGTTTGTTTGTAATTATTATTTATCTTGTACATTCTTGCATAGTACTACAAATCTTTTGCATAGTAGTTGCATAGTACTTGCCTTTTTAAAAAGATATTTTGCTAGCATATGATATAAAATTTTTAATTTTTGAATATGAAACTCTTGCTAAATCAAAACTTTCAATTCTATTTCCATCAAATGATTTAAAATTAAATATATCACAATTATCTAAATATGTCATTGCTTTATTAAATACAATCGAAAGATTTTTATCTTGCATAATACTATTAGGAATATTAAAAGTAATTAATTCGATAAAATATTTATTTAAATCACTAGCTGTTGTCCACTTATTGATAAGAATATTTTTTCTAATATTTTTAAATATTCTAACAAGTTTTTTATAATTTCCTGCTGTTGCTTTATCTTTTTCTTCCATTTTTTCATTATATAAAAACAAATTAGTTTTTCTTATCGTTTTCATTAATGGATCCCAAAAATTTAAAACAGCATCTTTATCTTGTTCATCAAAAGTAGCAAATCTTATTAAAATTTTAAATCCATATTCTTCTAAACAAAGTATTTTTATTCCCTGATTTACTAATAAAATCAGAGTTGTTTCATCAAAATATTTAGTAAGATTTTGCGCATATTTCAACATAAGATCATCAAATGTGCCTGCATTTGAAACTAATTTTCTTTCTTTTTTATTTTTGGCTTCTTTTAAATTTTTGATATAAGTAGAATTTGCTATAGACAATTGTGGATTTGACGACGCAATAACAATTTCTAATTCTCCTGTTTGGTCAATAAAAGTATCATTTGTATAATCGCCCATTGGAAAAATTCTTGTATCATCATAATCAATAGTTGTATTAATATCTTCATCTTTATAATCGTCTAAAGCAGATGTTAAAATAGACAAGGCCTTTTCATAAAATTCTTGAACCTTCTCTTTGCTTTTTTTCTCAGCAAATTGCTCTAATAAAGTTTCTTCCATTTTAAATCGTCCTTGTCTATTATATTTTTATATTTATTTAGTAATAACTTCAAGTCCACCTAAATATTTTCTTAATACTTCTGGAACTGTAATACTACCATCTTCATTTTGATATTGTTCTACAATTGCTGGTATCAATCTTGAAGTTGCAAGACCACTTGCGTTTAAAGTATGAACAAATTCTGTTTTCTTTGTTTCATTATTTCTGTATTTTGTGTTATTTCTTCTTGCTTGATAATCACCAGCATTTGATGCTGAAGATACTTCTTTATATATCCCCATACTTGGAATCCAAACTTCAATATCGTAAGTTCTTCTCATAGAAGCAGAACAATCTCCTGCTGCTAACTTTGAAACTTGATAATGAAGCCCTAATTTTTTAACAAGATTTTCAGCTTTTCCAACAAGTTCATCAAAAGCTTTAGCACTTTGTTCTGGAGTTGTAATTTGTACCATTTCAACTTTATTAAATTGATGGCCTCTAATCATACCCCTCTCTTCTTGCCTATAACTACCAGCTTCCCTTCTGTAGCAAGGAGTGTAAGCAAAAAATTTCATTGGAAGTTTTTCTTCTGGTATAATTTCACCTTTATACAAGTTTACAAGTGCTGTTTCGGCTGTTGGAAGAATAAATTTTGATTTTTCATCTTTATTATCAATCCAATATACTTCTTCGTTAAATTTTGGAAATTGTCCAGCACCATAACCACAATCATAATTTAACATATGTGGTGGCAATATAAACTCATAACCATCTTTTGTGTGTTCATCAATAAAATAATTTAATAAAGCCCACTCTAATCTAGCACCTATTCCACGATACAACCAGCAACCATTTCCTGCAAGTTTTACGCCTCTGTCATAATCAACTAAATTTAAATCAGTACATAAGTCAACATGGTTTTTTGGCTTAAAGCTAAATTCAGGTTTTTTATTTTCTTGTCTTAAAACTTTATTATTTTCTTTTCCACCTTCAAGCAAATCTTCATCTGGAGGATTTGGTAAAACAGCCAAGAAATTCCAAATTTTACTATCTAATTCTTCAACTTTTTTGTCAAGTTCTTCAATTTTATTTCCAAGTTTTTTCATTTCTTCAAAAATCTCGGTAGTATCCTTTCCTTCTTTCTTTAATGCAGGAATTTGAGAACTTACTTTGTTTTTCTCCGATTTTAAAGATTCCACATCCTGTATAAGTTTGCGTCTTTCGGCATCTAATTTTAATAAATCCGAAAAATCAACTATACAACCTTTTTTAGCCAAATCTTTCTGTACTTTTTCGGCATTATTTTTAATTAGTTCAATAGAAATCATAAAATAAATTCTCCTTTATTTAAAATATAGTATTATTATAAAATTTAAATTAACATAAGTCAACTTTTGTTTTACAATTTTGCTTTATATTGCTAAAATTTAAGTATGAAAGAATTTGATAATTACTTTAAAGAAAGAAATTATAAAATAACAAAAAAAACACAACAACTTTTAACTGAGTTGCCTTTTTTTTGTAATGAATTTTTTAGAGGAATTGAAAATCAAACTACCCCACTCACACAATTTAATTATGCTCAAGATTTAAAAATTTTTTTCAATTTTTTAACAACAGAAATTATAGAATTTAATAATATAAGTATTAAAGATTTTTCATTAAAAAATTTAGCAGAAGTTACTGCTACTCATATCGAAATATTTTTAAACTATTTATCTGGGTATTTTATAAATGAAAATTATATTACAAATAACGAAAAAGGAAAAGCAAGAAAACTTGCTACAATAAGAAGTTTACTAAAATATTTTTATAAAAAAGATAAAATTCCGTCAAATGTATCAAATAAAATTGACACTCCTAAAATTCACGAAAAAGAAATAGTAAGATTGGAAGTTGATGAGGTTGTAAAATTAATTAATCAAACTGAAAATCCTGTTAATTTAACAAAAAGGCAATACTCTTATAATAAAATAACACAAAAAAGAGACACTGCGCTTCTCTCTTTATTATTAGGAACAGGTATAAGAGTAAGTGAGTGTGTTGGAATAAATTTAGAAGATATAGATTTTAAAGTAAATGGTTTGAGAATAACAAGAAAAGGTGGAAACCAAGTTGTTTTATATTTTTCTGATGAAGTAGCAAAAGAATTAATCTCGTATATTTCAGAAAGAGAAAAAAATCCAAATATTCCACAAAACGAAAAAGCTTTATTTTTGTCAATTCAAAATAAAAGAATTGGAGTTAGAGCTGTAGAAAAACTTGTAAAAAAATATAGTCAAGCTGTCATTCCTTTAAAAAATATTACTCCCCACAAATTAAGAAGTACCTATGGTACAAATTTATATAGAGAAACTAATGATATATATATAGTAGCTGATGTTTTAGGCCATAAAGATGTAAACACAACTCGAAAACATTATGCTGCGATATCCGAAGACGCAAGAAGAAGTGTGGCTAATAAAGTAAAATTAAGAGAAGATTAATATTAAAAAGTTAAACATTTTTTAGAACATATGTTTGACTTTTTATTTTTTTAATGGTATATTTTTTATATAATTTATTAAAAAAGGTAAATTTTATGAAAACTAATAAAAAAACAGAAGAAAAATTAAGAGAAGTTTATGATCTTGTATCAAGTTATACAGAACAAAAAGGATTCCCTCCTTCTATAAGAGAAATTATGGATGAAATAAATGTAAGTTCTACTTCAACTGTAAAATATTATTTAGATAGATTAGAAGAAAGAGGTTTAATAAGAAGAAAAGAAAACAAAAACAGAGCTATAGAAGTTACAAAAAAAATTACAAGACCTGCTATTCCAGTAATTAATTCAAATAACATAAAAACTTCTTCTGGTTCTGGCAACACTTCCCTAACCCAAATTCCTTTACTTGGAGAAGTTGCTGCAGGAACACCAATTTTAGCTGTTGAAAATTACGAAGAAGTTTATGAATTTTCTGAAAACTTATTTAGTAAAAAAGGCGATATTTTTATGCTTACAGTTAAAGGTGATAGTATGATAAATGCCGGCATATATAATAAAGATAAAATTGTTGTAAAAAAACAAAATTACGCAAATAATACAGATATTGTTGTTGCAATGCTTAACGGAAGTGCTACTGTAAAAAGATTTTATAAAGAAAATGGACAAGTAAGATTACAACCAGAAAATGATTTTATGCAACCAATTTATTGTGTTGATGTAGATATTCTTGGAAAAGTTATTGGACTAATAAGAAACTATTAAAAACAAAAAACTACTGAAATTTTCAGTAGTTTTTTTATTATTTTCTATTTATTAAATAATCATTAAGAGCAAGTTTTATATGTTCGTAAGTTAATCCACCTTGTAAGTATAAAATATAAGGTTTTCTTAATGGGCTATCGCAACTCAATTCCATTGTACTTCCCTGAACAAAACAACCAGCAGACATAACAACTTCACAATCATAACCAGCCATTTCTGATGGTACAGGAGTTACAAAACTATCAACAGGAGACATTTTTTGAATTGAAGCACAAAAATTACATAAATCTTCTTTATCTTCAAATATAATACTTCTAACAATATCTGCTAAGTTATTTGTGTTATCAATAGTTTTATAACCTAAATTTTGCATAACTTTAGCAATTAACATTGACCCTTTTTTTGCTTGTAAAACAGTGTGTGGTGCCATAAAGAAACCTTGGAAAGCAAGTCGATACCCTTGTTCAAATGATCCAACTTCTGTTTTTATTGCAGGCGAAGTAAATCTTCCAGCAATCCAATCAATATATTTTTTCTTTCCAACAATGTATCCACCATTTGAAATTAGTCCACCACCCGGGTTTTTAATTAAAGAACCTACTGCCACATCTACCCCCACTTCGGTTGGTTCTTCAAGCTCAACGCATTCACAATAACAATTATCTACTACGATTATTGCTTCTTTATTTATTTCTCTAATAACTTTTACTATGTCTTTTATTTTTGATATTTCAAGAGCCGTTCTATATAAATATCCACAAGATCTTTGAATATAAATTATTTTTGGTTTTGAAATTTGTAATTCTTTAGTAATTTCTTCTACATTAAAATCTGTATTATTTACTAAATCTATTCCCTTATAAATAACCCCAAAATCTTTTAAGCTACCATTATCTTCTCCATTTGCAAGACCGAAAATTGTTTCATCTAAAGTATCATATGGTTTGCCAGTAATAGATAGCATTAAATCATTTGGCCTTAATAATCCATATAAAACTGTTGTAATAGCATGCGAGCCACATAATAATGCTTGAGAAACAATTGCAGCTTCTGCCCCAAAATAATCAGCAAAAACGGCACATAATTTTTCTCTTCCAATATCATCATACCCATATCCAGTACTGCCAGCAAAATGCGTAGAAGATATTTTATTTTTTATAAATGCTTGCAAAACTTTGTTTTGATTTTGTAAGGCAATTTCTTCTGCTTTTTTAAATTCAAATTCAAGTTCTTTTTCTGCTTTAATAATTTTGTCATTTATTTTAATCATTTTTTTCTAACTCCAGTTTTATAAAATCGATAATTTTATCATATTCCGTTAAAGGGTTAAACCAATTAACATTATTAAAACCTTTTATAAAAGTTATTTGTCTTTTTGCATAATTTCTTGAATTCTTTGCAATTAGTTCTTTTAGCTGAACTGTAGTTAATTTTCCGTCAAAATAATCAAAAAATTCTTTATACCCTATTGCTTGCATTGATTGATTATCTCTGTTTATTTTGTTATTTAATTTTAAGGTTTCAATTTCGCCCAATAAACCTTGATTAAACATAATTTCAACTCTTTGGTTTATTCTATCATAAAGTTGATCTCTTGGCATATTTAACGCAATAAAAATACAATTATATTTTGGTTTTAATTCTTCTATATTCATACTTGTTTTTGAGTTGCCTGTTATCTCACAGATTTCTAATGCTCTAATAACTCTTTTTGTATCATTAATATGAATTTTATTACATGCAACAGGGTCTTTGTCTTGTAGTAATGAATATATATATTCTTTACCCTTTAACTCTAATAAATCTTTGTATTTTTTTCTTATTGCTTCATCTTTTGGAGCTTTACAAAAAGAATAAGGATAAATTAAAGATTTAATATATAGCCCAGTTCCCCCTACTATTATTGGTAATTTGTTTTTGTTAAATAGGTCATTAATTACTCTATCAGCTTTAGTTACAAATTGTTGAACACTAAACTCCTCATTTGGTTCTACAAGATCAATTAAATGATGTTTTGCCATACAAAGTTCTTCAATGTTAGGTTTTGCAGTACCAATATTTAAATCTTTATATATCTGCATAGAATCAGCAGAGATAATTTCACCATTAAACAAATTGGCACAATCTATTCCTAATTTTGTTTTTCCAGATGCAGTTGGACCCGTAATTATTAAGATTGTATTTTTTTTCATTTAAACAATCCTTTTAAACATTTTTTCAACTTCATATTTTGTTAACTTTACGCAAATAGGTCTTCCATGTGGGCATAGTAAAGTTGTTTTATTATTAAAAATTTGTTTTATTAAAATATCTATTTCTTCTTTACTTAATTGTTGACCACCCTTTACAGCGGCTTTGCAGGCAATTGTAGCAAAATAATTTTTTATATTTTCATTAGTATTAGAAATTTTTGTAGTATTACTTAAAATTTCAGAAACAAATTCATCTAAATTTATATTACTTAGGATATTTGGTATGGAGTTTATTTTATAAGTTTGTCTACCAAAATTTTCAATTTCAAAACCAAGAGAATTAAAAACCTCATGACTATTTTCAATTACTTCATCTTCAATTTCATTTACACTAAAAACATATGGAATTAATAATGGTTGACTTATTAATTTGTTTGTTTCAAATTGAGCAATTAATTTGTCATATAACAATCGTTCATGTCCAGCGTGTTGGTCTATAATATAAGCATTTTCTTCATTTTCAATAATTATATAAGTATTAAATAAAGAACCAATTTGTTTATAATAAACTTCATCTTTATCTAATCTATCTTGCTTAACAACTTTATTTATAACAATTTCATCATCAAATAAATTCTTTTGCATATCAACTTTTTCAAAATTGTTATTTGTATTATTAGTACTTTTTGTAATTAAAGAACCATTGTCGCTTGTATTCATAACGGCGATATCTTCTTTTACATATTTTGGTGCAGAAACATTAATGTTTCTTAGTTCTTCACTGAGATTTTTTAAAGCACTAAAGCTAAATCCACCCTCAATTTTTTTCAATTCTGTATCAGTTTTTTCTTCTTTACTATCTTCCTCTTGATTTTCAAACTGTTTCTCATTATTAAAAGAAAAATCAATCGGACAGTTGTGTTGATTTAAAGTTTCTAATATAGATGAATAAAATAAATTATAAATTTCTTTTGAATCTTTAAATTTTACTTCCATTTTACTTGGATGAACATTAACATCAATATCTTGATAACTTAATTCAAAATTCAAAATAAATATTGGAAATTTACCTTTCATTAAAAAATTTTCATAAGCGTTAGAAATAGCAACAGAAATTAAATTGTTTGAAACATATCTTCCATTAACAATTAAGGTTTGATAAGTTTTATTAGATTTGCAAAAAGTTGGTAAAGAAATATAACCATTAATTTTATATGGTAATTTTTCACAAGAAAAATCTATTAAATTTTCAACAAATTGTTTTCCATATATAGTATATATTTTTTCTTTCAATCCCTTGGTTGTTGAATTATAAATAATCTTATCATCAACAATATATTTAAATGCAACATTAGGATTAGCTAACATTAATCTGTTAATTATATTTGTTATAGAACTTTCTTCTTGTTTATTGCTTTTTAAAAATTTTAATCTTGCAGGAGTATTATAAAATAAATCTTTAACAAGAATTGTTGTTCCATTTGCGCAACCATATTCTGTTATTTCTCCAAATGCGCCACCCTCTATAATTATCTTGCCACCAACTTCTGCTTCCACTGTTTTAGAAAACATCTCAACTTTAGATACAGCAGCAATACTTGCCAAAGCTTCTCCTCTAAAACCAAGTGTAGCTATACTGTCTAAATCATCAACAGTAGAAATTTTACTTGTTGCATGTGGTAAAAATGCCTTTTTTAAATCTAAAAAGTCAATTCCTGAACCGTTATCTGATATTTTTATTAATTTTGTTCCACCTAATTTTATTTCAATTGTTATAAAAGTTGCTTTTGCATCTAAACAATTTTCTATAAGTTCTTTTACTACAGAAGAAGGTCTTTCAACTACTTCCCCAGCAGATATTCGGTTATAAATTGAACTATCTAATAAGTTAATTTTTTGCATTTATTCTTCCTTATATTATTTGGTTACTTTTTTATTAAGCCCTACAAGAATTTCAAATGCTTCCATTGGGCTTAATCTATTTATATCAATATTTCTTAATTGATTAATAATATTATCTTTATCTAATGAGGTTATTTCATTTTTGTCTTCTACTTTTGTTAAATCTAATTTAATAGAATTTTTTTCTAACTGATTAAGAATAGATTTTGCTCTTGCTATTATATCTTCATATATTCCAGATAAAGCTGCAACTTCTATACCAAAACTTTTATCTGCACTGCCCCTTGTAATTTTGCGTAAAAAGATAATAGAATTATTAAACTCTTTAACGCCTATCTTATAGTTTTTAACTCCATCTAACTTACCTTCAAGACTAGTTATTTCGTGATAATGGGTAGAAAATAAAGTTTTACATCTTATTTGTTGAGATACATATTCTAATACAGCCCATGCAATACTCATACCATCATATGTGGCTGTTCCTCTACCTACTTCGTCTAACAATACCAAACTTTTGTTTGTTGCATTGTTTAAAATATTTGCAACTTCAACCATTTCTACCATAAAAGTACTTTGACCACTATTTAAATCATCACTTGCACCAATACGAGTAAAAATTCTATCGGTTATAGATATTTCTGCGTTTGTTGCAGGAACAAAACAACCCATATGAGCCATTATAACAATTAAAGCTATTTGTCTCATATATGTACTTTTACCAGCCATATTAGGTCCAGTAATTATAAGAGTTCTATCTTCTTTCTCGTCAATATAGGAATCATTTGGAACAAAAGATTCTGTTTTTAAATTAGCTTCTACAATAGGATGTCTACCATTTTGAATTTTTATATGTTTTAATCTCTCACTAATATTTGGTCTTACATATTGATAATCTTGTGAAACCTGTGCAAAAGAACAAATAACATCTAAAAACGCAACATCATTTGCTGTTTGTTGTATAATTGGCACAAGTTGTTTTAACTGTTCTTTAATTTTATCAAAAATGACACCTTCAAGTTTAATAGCAGAATCTTGTGCTGTTAGAAGTTTTTCTTCTATTTGTTTTAATTCATCTGTTATAAAACGCTCGTGATTTGAAATTGTTTGTCTTCTTACATATCTGTAAGGAACTTGATCTTCTTGAGATTTATTAATTTCAATAAAATAACCAAAAACTCTGCTATAACCAATTTTTAAGTTTTTAATACCAGTTTCTTCTCTTTCTTTTGTTTCTAAATCTGCAAGCCATTGTTTTGCTTCTGTTGAAATATTCTTTAAGGTATATAATTCCTTATTAAAATCCTCTTTTATATAACCACCATTTACTAAAACATTAGGAGAATTTTCTACAAATGCTTTGTCTAATAATTCTAATAAGTTCTTTATAGAATCAATATCGCTAAACAACTCTTTAAAGTTTTGATTTTTAAGTTCTTTACTAAGAGAAGCCAAGTCGCAAACAGCATTTAAAGAATTTTTTAAACTAACACATTCCTTTGGCATAATTGTTCCGTAAGAAATTTTGGAACAAGTTCTTGCTATGTCGTTTACATTACAAATAATTGATTGCAAATCGTTTAAAATCATTGGATTATAGAACAATTCTTCTACACAATCTAAACGAGCATTAATTTTTTTAGAACTTTGTAAAGGTTGAAGTATCCATTTTTCCAATAATCTACTTCCCATTGCTGTTTTTGTTTTGTTTAAATGACCTAATAAAGAACCTTTTTTCTTTTTATCCTTTATGTTTTCAATTAATTCTAAATTTCTACAAGCATTATAATCTAAATGCATATAATCGGCATGGTTTTCTGTAACAATTTTATTTATATGGTTCAAACTTCTTTTTTGAGTTTCAAGCAAGTAAGTTATTAACGCACCAACTGCCATAATAGCACAACTTAGTTTTGCAAAATCATGGCCCTGCAAAGATTGAATATTAAATTGTTTTTTTATTTGTTCTTTAGAGTTCTGTTCATCAAAAGAATATTCTGGTTGTTTAGAAAAATTAGGTAAAAATTCTAAAACTCTTATATCTTTAGTTGACGACAATTCATACATTTCTTCATTGCATATAATTTCTGATGGTCTAATACGAGAAAAAAGGTCAATACACTTTTGAATAGAATCTTCTTTATACTCACTAACCTTAAATTCTCCTGTGGAAACATCACAATAAGCAACACCTATGATAGTATTTTTTTTACAAACAGATAAAATGAAGTTGCTTGACTTTTCATTAAGTATTTCTGTTTCGATAATTGTTCCCGGAGTAATTACTCTTGTTACTTCTCTTTTTACAATTTCTCCCGGTTTTGGTTCAGAAACTTGATCGCAAATTGCTACTTTATAACCTTTTTCTATAAGTTTTGCAATATAAACTTCTACTGCATGATATGGAACACCACACATAGGAGCTTTTTCTTCTAAACCACAGTTTCTACCAGTAAGTGCTATGTCTAAAACCTTTGAAGCTATTTTTGCATCTTCAAAAAACAACTCATAGAAGTCCCCTAAACGATAAAACAAAAGACAATCCATATAATTATCTTTTGTTTCAATATATTTTTGCATCATTGGAGAAAGGTTTTCTTTATTAATTATAAGTGATATTTTTTGTTCGCTCATATTCTTACCTAATTTTAAAAATAAAGTTTATTGATAAATAAGTTTTTTAATAAACAAATATGTAAAAGTAATTTTTACTCCTACAAAGGTATTAATTATTTGCCAATATAAAATAATTAGTTATAAATAATTTGTTTTATTTTTTTAATTAAAAATTACAATAATTTAATTAAAAATTAAATAATAAATTAAATTAAAAAATATTAAAAAATATATTTAAATAAAAAAATTAAATAATTTCACCAATTAATTCATTTGTTAATGCTTTATTAATTTTAACAATATAATAATTACCTAAATTAATTTCTTTATTATTTTCTTCTTTTATTTTTATAGTTTTACCACCATCAGTTTTGGCAATATAGAAATTGTTAATCTTCGCTTCTACCAACACTTCTATCGTCTGACCGACCAGTCGGTCAGATAATTCTTTTACAATTTTGTGTTGAATTTCAAATAATTTTGTAATCCTTTGTCTTTTAATATTTATGGGTATTTGATTTTCAAATTTTTCTGCTGGAGTACCTTTTCTTTTTGAATAAACAAAACCAAAAACTCCACTATAATTACAATATTTTAAAAGGTCACAAGTGCCTTCAAAATCCTCATCTGTTTCACCCGGAAAACCAACAATAATATCAGTAGTAATTGAAGCATTAGGAATTTTTAATTTTATTTGGTCAATTAAATTTTTATAATGTTCTACAGTGTATCTTCTATTCATTATTTTTAATATACTATTACTACCACTTTGAACTGGCAAATGTATTGATTTGCTCATTTTTGGATTAGAAGCAATAAAGTCAATAAGTTCTAATGAAAAATCTTTTGGGTGTGATGTCATAAATTTTAATCTGAAATCACCTTCTATTTTGCAAAGTTCATTAAGCAAATATACAAAATTTGTTTTTCCATCTTTAAAATCATTACCATAAGAGTTTACATTTTGTCCAAGAAGAGTAATAGTTTTATATTTATTAGATTTAACTAATTCTTCTACTTCCTTTTTTATGTCTTCAACTTTTCTACTTCTTTCTCTACCTCTAACATAAGGAACAATACAATAAGTACAAAAGTTATTGCAACCATACATAATATTAACCCATGCGTTATAGTTGCTAGTTCTGTACACAGCATTATTTTCCACAATTTGTTTTTCTGCTTCCCATATTTCATTAAAAGATTTATGAGTTTTGTTATATTTTTCTATGTAATTTTGCAATTCCTCTAAATTATGGGTGCCGATTATAATATTTATAAATGGAAATTTCTTTTTAAGGTTTTCAGGCATACCTTTTTGTTGCGTCATGCAACCACAAACAACAACAATTAAGTTTTTGTTTGCTTTTTTTAATGCTTTAATATCCCCTATTTTTGCCATAATTTTTAACTCTGCAGATTCTCTAATACAGCATGTGTTAAAAACGATAATGTCTGCATTTGACTTATCTTCTGTTTCTTCATAACCAAGATTTTTAAGCATTCCTGCAATTTTTTCGGAATCGTGAATATTCATTTGGCAACCAAATGTTTGTATAAAATAATGTTTAGTTTTCATAGCAACTATTATATAAAATTTGACAAGATTTTTCAAGAAAAATATGAAGAATAAAATATAATTATTTATAGATAATAACTATGTATGCGTTCACATTTTTTAAACATAGTTAAATATTCTTTTGTTTCTATACTTTTTTTAGGTTTGTCATTTTTTTGTTTGTTTCATTTTGGGTTTTTAAATAACTTTAGCAATATAAGTTTTGATAAAACAAAATTATGTTACGCAAATACTCAAATAGAATTATTCAACAATAAAAACGAAGCTATACAAAGCAATACCAATTTAGTTAAAAATATTACATATAATTCTATACCAAAAAATTTAATAAATGCATTTATAAGCATAGAAGATAAATCATTTTTTAACCACAACGGAATTAACTACAAAAGAATGTTGTCTGCCAGTTTAAAAAACATATTTTCACTTAAGCTGAAAGAAGGTGCTTCTACTATAAGTCAACAATTAATAAAAAATACGCATTTAACTAACAATAAAACTTTTAAAAGAAAAATAAATGAAATCTTATTGGCAAAAAAAATGGAACAACTTTTAACAAAAGAAGAAATTTTAACATCATATTTAAATGCAATATATTTTGGAAGTGGTGCTTTTGGAATTAATCAAGCGTCACAAAGATATTTTAGTAAAGAAATAGAAGATTTAAATTTATCTGAATGCGCTACTTTAGCAGGAATAATTAAATCTCCCAAAAAATATTCTCCCATTTTGAACTATGACAATAGCATAAAAAGAAGAAATATTGTATTAAAAGAAATGCTTAAAGATAATAAAATAAATAAAGAAGAATATGAAAAAGCAATAAAAGAGGACATAAATTTAAATATTAATAAAAACTTTTTAGGTAATAACACATATTATAGTGCTTGTATTGATGAAGCTTGTAATATTTTAAAAATTACAGAAAAAGATTTGTTGTTAAAAAAATATAAAATTTATACATATAAAGATGACAGTTTACAAGATATTTTAGAAAACGAAATAAATAATTATAATAAATATACAACAAACAATTGCGATTGTTGTGCCTTATCTATTGATAGTAAAACTGGCGGTATTAATGCTTTTTATGGTAAAAGTGACTATGAATTAATAAATTTAAAAAGACAGCCCGGCTCTGTATTAAAACCTATAATAGCATACTCCCCTGCTTTAGAAAACAATATCATTTCACCAGTTACGCCTATATTAGATGAAAAAATTAATATTAGTGGATATTCACCAAGTAATTATAAAAACAAATATTACGGCTGGATTAGTGCAAAAGAAAGTTTATCAAAATCTTTAAATATTCCAAGCATAAAAATTTTAAATTATGTAGGTATTGATAAAGCAAAATTATTTGCAAACAAATTAGGTATTAATTTTGATAAAAAAGATAATGGTTATTCCATTGCCTTAGGTGGATTGACAAACGGATTAACTATAAAAGAAATAACAAATGCTTATCAATGCTTTTCTAATAATGGAAAGTTTATTCCTGCTGGTTTTATAAAAGAAATAAAAAATAAAGACGGAAAAACAATTTATTGTCACAACAGCACAGCAAGACAAGTTATAAAAAATTCTACGGCTTTTTTAATTACAGATATGTTAAGAGATACAGTTGTAAATGGAACAAGTAAAAAACTAAATTTACAAAATACTTATATTGCTGCAAAAACTGGAACAGTTGGTGTTTTAAACAATAAAGAGAATAAAAATAGCGACGCATGGAACATATCGTATACAAAAGAAAATGTATTAGGTATATGGTTTGGAAGTACAAATAACTTATATTTAGACAAAACAATTACTGGTGGAAATGCCCCAACCGTATTAGCCCAATCTATTTATAAACAAACAAATTTAGGTAAAAATAATGATTTTGATGTACCAGACAGTGTTACAGAAGTAGATTTAAATTTGTTAGAATATACAAATAATCAAAAAGTATTGTTAGCCGACGCCAATACTCCTGATAGATATAAGTTCAAATCTTTTTTTGCAAATACAAATATACCAAAAGAAAAATCGGATATGTTTGATACTATTGATAAATTTGAAATAAAAGCAAACATGAAAGACAATGAGGTAAGATTATTTTTTAAAGCAAAAAAACATTTATGGTATGAAATAAAAAAGCAAACCGAAGATAATGTAGAAACTATCGCAATAGTAAGCAATAAAAATGAAGATATTTGTATTTATGATAAAAACATTAAACAAGGCAATTTTTATACATATTTTGTGGTTGCGCATTACAATGATATTTTAGGCAAAGAAAATTTTAACACTCAAACAAGTAATTTTGTTAAAATTTTTTCGGCATAAAATAACCCACTTTTAAATACTAAAAGTGGGCTTTATTTGCATAATACTATTTAATTATTTATAAAATGTCATCATCTTTAAAATTATCTATAATATCATCTTCGTTACTATCAGCATTGTTTAATACTTCTTTAACCATTTCTTCTTGTTGTAAAGATATCTCTTCTTCTAATGACACCTCTTTTTTTGGTTCTTCATTTGCAACTATATTTTTATTTTCTATTTCTGTATTTTCTGAAGTAACATTATTATTTTCTGCTTCCATTTTTGCTTTACTATCTGCAAGTTGTTCTTCTGGAATAATTTCGGTACTTCCATATAAAGCATCAGATTTTTCTTCAGCGTGAATAACTTTAATTCTTTCAATTAATTCGTCATAATCTGGCAAATCTTCAATTGATTGAAGTTCAAATCTTTTTAAAAATTCATCTGTTGTTCCATACAACAATGGCTTGCCAACAGCATCTTTTCTGCCAACTACTTCTATTAATTTAAAGTTGGTTAAAACTTGAACAGCATAATCACTATTTACGCCTCTAACTTGCTCTATATCAAGTTTTGTTATTGGTTGTTTATATGCTATTATTGCTGCAGTTTCTAAAGCAGCTTTTGTAAGTTGCTTCTCCCTTATTGGATTTAAAACAGTTGCAATATCTTCTGCATATATAGGATTTGAACACATTTGAACAGATTCTTTATATGTAATAACATTTATACCATCATTTTCGTGTTTCTTTTTTAATTCTTCTATTGCTTTAATTACTTGTTTTTTGTCTATTTCAAGTTTTTCTGCAATATCTTTTATTTCAACACCTTGGCCAGCCACAAAAAGAATGGACTCTACTAATTGTGTAAGATTTTCTTTATTAGTTAGCATTTTCTAAAACCTCTTTTTCCTTTAGTTCTATATCTATATCTTCATATGTTGATTGTTGTTTTACAATAATCTCTTGCATTTTAAGCAATTCTAAAACTGCTAAAAACAAATTAATCATTTCACTTCTTGTATAATCTTGTTCAAAAAAATCTGAAAATCTCATTTTCTTTTTTTCTAAAATATTTTGTCTAATTGAAATAATTTTTTCTGCAACTGTAAACCTATCTTTTTCAATTTTCTTAGGAACGATTTTTTCTTCTTCTTTTTTTACTCTTGTTAACATATTTGCAAATGCATTTAAAAGACCTTCTATATTCATTTCTTTTAAAACATATCTATAATCGTTAACAGTTTCATCTGCTGCTTTGTAAAATCTATCTACATTTTCATATTGTTTTAATCTTTCACTTGCTTCTTTAAAAAGTTTATATTCTTTTAATTGTCTTAATAACATTGCTTCTGGGTCTAACTCTTCTTCTGTCTCTTCTTCAATTCGAGGTAAAAGTGATTTAGATTTTATTTCTATTAAAGTTGCAGCAATATCAATAAAGTCACTTGCCTTATCCATATCCAATTCATCAAGCCCAGCCATATAATTTAGGTATTGTTCTGTAACATCTGCAAGTTTTATTTCTGTAATTTCCATCTTTGCATCTTTTATTAAATGCAATAATAAATCAAGAGGGCCTTCAAAATTCTCTAATTTAAATTGATAGCCAGTATCAAAAACTTGCTCTAAATTCTGTTCCTTTTTATCGTTTTTCATTTTTTAATTTTATCCTCTTTATAAAACTATAATACTAAATTCCAAAATTCTCTTATTGGATAACCAATGTAATTGACTAATATGTTAAAAATATCTGTGTAAGAAAAAATAATAATAACTACAAATAAAATTATAACGCCGTATTTTTGCATAAAGTTTACAAAACGATTTGTATAACTAAGTTGTGATGCAATTGCGTTAAAACCATCTAATGGATGAATTGGTAACAAATTGAAAACCATAAAAACTAAATTAATACTAAACAAGTAATAACATAAAGAATATAACGCATAAAGAATTTCTGATTTCCAAGCAACATTTAGTAATAACATTGAAATTGGATAAAAGATAAAAGCTAATATCAAATTTATAGTTATTCCAGCCATACTAACTAAAAAAGTATCTCTTTTAATTTTTTTAAAGTTAAATGAATTTATTGGCACAGGTTTTGCCCAACCAAAACCTAAAAATAAGAAGCAAAGTAATCCAGTTAAGTCAAAATGAACCATAGGATTTAAAGATAATCTACCAGCAACTTTTGGAGTATCGTCACCCAATTTATATGCAACAAATGCGTGTGCAAATTCGTGGGAAGTTAATGCAACTATTACTGCAATTGAAAAAGTTATAAAAATTATTACTTTATATGCAAATGGTAACGAATTTAATGTAAATAAAATATCAAAAAGCATTTATTAAAAATATTTCCTTTTAATTTTTAAAAAAATAAAAAAGTTAGACCTATAGCAATTCTAACTTTTTTATTATATTATATTTAACTTATTTACGCAAACAAATTTGTTAACTCATACTTAATTTACATAAAGAGTAAATTTACTTTATTTTCCAATTATTTATTGTTTTAATAATACCATCATAAATTGAAGATTTATTTACATTGTTTACGCAAACTAAGTTTGTAAAAGCAACAACTTCTCCATTTTTTACAACATAAATTTCTCCAACCTTTTCACCGGATTTTATTGGTGCTTTTATATTTTTATTTATTT
>JAFQFI010000065.1 GCA_017398655.1 Clostridia bacterium | reverse complement strand
TATAATAATTAATAATAATATATAATATCAATTATTTTTTTTAAAGAATTGCAATAACAAAATTATGCATATATAAACATATAAACAAGAAATAGTATAATCTTTATAAAAACAAAATTAAAATAACTATTGAACAATATAAAATTTTTTGATATAAATAATATTGGTATTTTTTTATTGAGGAAAAACAAAATGACAAAAAAAGATAATAATTCAACAAACTATATAAAACTTGCTATTATGCGAAATTTAAAATTTGAAGAAACTAATATTGATTATTGTAGAAATAATGGCAAAAGTTGGGAAAAATTAAACACAGAAAGAATGGCTATTGAAGAAGGTTTGTTAAGAGGATTGCAAAGTATGGGACCTGAACATAGAAGCCAAATGTATAAAGAAATTACAGAAATGAGAGATAGTGTTGGAGCTACAGAATATTCTACAGGTTTAGATACTACAATATCAGACGAGGAAAAATTTAAAATATTACATACATGTAAAAGCATAAAAGAAGGTGTTGATTATTTAGAAACAATAATGCAAATACACTTCCCTGTTGAATTTCCTAACGAGTTTATTTCAAATGTTTTATTTGGAAAAAATCAAGAAGAAATTGAAGAGGGCTCTGAAATTGTAGGTCAATTATTAGATATTCCTACAAACACCACAGAAACAATTTCTTCTATAATTGGAAGCGAAGATAACGAAACTTTAATTTTTGCCGAAACACAAAAAACTGCTATTCACCCAGATTTAATTGATGGCATGGACCCCGGTTTAGCAACTTTTTTGTATGAAGAAAAGAAAACTATTACAAAAGATTTTACAGAAGTTCCAGAAGGATTTAACACACCAGAAACAATGCTTATTAACGGTATGGACCCGGGCTTATTTTCTACATTATTAAAACATAGAGAAAGCAGAATTTCAGAGACAACTTTATATCAAAACACACCAACTTTAGAAGAATAAAATAAAGACCACCCAAAAAGTGGTCTTTTTTTTATATTGTAAAGTTATTTAAAATAAATTAATTATCTTTTTTTTCTGGCAAATCAAGTTTGATATAAACATCTTTTAATTGTTGTGGGAAAACTTGGTTTGGAGCACCCATAAGTGGGTCTTGTGCAGATTTGTTCATTGGGAAAGCAATAACTTCTTTAATACTTTCTTCGTTACAAATAAACATAAGTAATCTATCAAAACCAATAGCAGCACCAGCATGAGGAGGTGCACCATATTTAAATGCATTAAATAAAGCTGGGAATTTATTTTCTACAACTTCTTTTGGGTACCCTGCAATTCTGAAAGCTTCTACCATAACTTCTGGATTATGGTTTCTTACAGCACCACTTGCAAGTTCCACACCATTTAAAACTAAGTCATATTGATATGCTAAAATTTCAAGTGGTTTTTGATTTTTTAATGCATTCATTTCGCCTTGTGGCATTGAGAAAGGATTGTGTGAAAACTCTACTTTACCCTCATCATCTTCTTCATAGAAAGGAAAATCTACTACAAAACAAGGTTTAAATGTATTTTTATCAATTAAATTAAGTTTTTCACCCAATTCATTACGCAAAAGTCCAGCAAGTTTCATAGCTTTTAATCTTTTTACATCTGCTATAACAAAAATTGTATCTCCGTTTGCTAAATTTAACTTTTCTTTTAATTTTTTAACATCTTGTTCTGTGAAAAATTTTGCTGCAGGACCTGTTAAAGCTTCATTTTCGTATTTTAAGTATACTAAACCACCTGCACCTTGAAGTTTGATATAATCTGTTAAGCCATCAAAAAATCTTCTGCCCATTTCGTTTGCTTGTGCTTTAATAGCAAAAATGTTTTTGCTATTTAATACAGAAAACTCATGTTTGTTAAAATCTTCTGTTAAATCTACTAATGTTAATGGATTTCTTAAATCTGGCTTATCTGAACCATATGTTAACATAGCTTCATTAAATTTAATTCTTCTAAAAGGTGGCTTGTCAACTTCTAATTTAGTAAAGTTTGTTAAAGTGTTATATAAAACAGTTTCTAAAACTTGCAAAATCTCATCTTGAGTAGCAAAACTAATTTCAAAGTCCAATTGATAAAAATCTGTTGGGCTTCTATCTGCCCTTGCATCTTCATCTCTAAAACAAGGTGCAATTTGAAAATATCTATTAAAACCACTTACCATAAGTAATTGTTTAAATTGTTGTGGGCTTTGTGGCAATGCATAGAAATTACCCGGATTCATTCTGCTTGGAACTAAGAAATCCCTTGCCCCTTCTGGGCTTGAAGATGTTAAAATTGGTGTTTGTACTTCTACAAATTCCATTTCGTTCATTTGACTTCTAATAAATTTTAAAAGTTCTGCTCTAAGTAAAATATTAGAATAGTTTTGTTCGTTTCTTAAATCTAAGTATCGATATTTAAGACGAGTATTTTCGTTTTGATCTCTTGCTTTTAATATTTCAAAAGGCAAAACTTCTGTACAAGCACCAAGAACTTTAATTTCTTGAGCTAAAATTTCAATTTCGCCAGTTGCCATTTCGGTATTAATATTCTTTTCACCTCTTGACCTAACTTCACCTAAAATTGAAACAGTACTTTCCCTTGCAAGACCTTCTACTAATTTTTCATCTTCAACAAAAACTTGCACTACCCCTGTTTGGTCACGCAAAGTAATAAATGTTAAAGCACCCATTTTTCTTATATTGTTTACCCAACCAGCAACCTTTACAACTGCCCCAATATGTTTTGCACTAAGTTTACCACACATATGTGTGTGATATATGTTATTTTTTAAACTAACCATTGTTGTAATTTCTCTCTTTTGTTAATTTTATATAATAATCAATACAGTAATATTATACATATATATATTAAAAAATCAAACTACTTTTTATTTTGAAAGGTACACTTTTATTAAAATTTTAAAGATTTAAAGCTATAAAAAACATAATATTTATTCTTGTATTAATATTTTTAATTTAAAAACATTTTTTAACAAAAAAAAACATAAAAAATATTAATATTTTTAATGTACATTTTTTACAATAATATACCCTTATATTGACAAAATAAGTAATTTTAGGTATAATACAATCAAACAAATGGAGGTACTCTAATATGTACAAAGGTGATATTGGATACAAAATAAAACAATTTGGCGTTAGAACCGTTGCTGTTGGTGGTATTCTTCTTGTATTAGCAAGTGCTGCTTGGGGAGGAACTAAACTTTATTCCAGAATCCAAGAAAACAACAAAAACAAAGAAAATACTGTAATGGTAGATACTTCTGCTTATGACGAACAAGAAGCAAAATGGTTAGAACATGTAAAAAATCATAATTGTGAACTTTCTCATACAGACGCAGAAAGATTAAATCAAATTTATACTAAATTAATTACATTAGGTAAAGGTCCAGAAGGTGACAGTCTTGTTGCAGAACTTATCGCTCATATGAAAGGTTGTGATGAATGTTATCAACAAAAAGTAACTGGCCCTACAGGACCTACCGGTCCAACCGGTCCTACTGGTCCTGCAAAAGAAGATCCTACTGGTCCTACTGACCCAACCGGTCCTACTGGCCCTACTGATCCTACTGGCCCAACTGAAGATGATGACGAAGGTAAAGATGTTATAATTGAAGAAAAAGATCCTCCTGCTAAACAAGATCCTACTGATACTACTGGTCCAACCGGTTCTACTGGTCCTACTGGCACTACCGGCCCTGCTGAAACACCAGAAGAAGATGAAGAAATTTTTGATGTTATAATTGAAACAAAACCAAACCCACTTGTACAAGAGCAAGGCGGAAAATAATTAAACAACTAAAAAGGTATCGAAAATAAAATCGATACCTTTTTTATTCAATATTTTTTTATATCAATAAAAAAAAGAACTTAGAAGTTAGTAGTTTATACTTTTTTAAGTTCTTTTTCTTTTTTTTATTTAATTTTGTTTGCAATATAATCTTTTAATTCTTCAATTTTAATTCTTTCTTGCTTCATTGTATCTCTATCACGAACTGTAACAGCATTATCTTCAAGAGTATCAAAGTCAATAGTTACGCAGTATGGAGTACCAATTTCATCATGTCTTCTATATCTTTTACCAATACTACCAGATTCATCAAAATCACAGTTAAATTCTTTTTGAAGGGTTTTAAATACTTCTGTTGCTTTTTCATTAAGATTTTTTTGAAGTGGAAGTACAGCAACTTTGAAAGGAGCAAGTTGTGGTTTTAATTTTAATACTACCCTTGTTTCGCCATCTTCTAAAGTTTCTACTGTATATGCATTACATAATGTAGCCAAAAATAATCTATCTGCACCAATTGAATATTCTACAATATTTGGCAATATTTTTTCGTTTGTAAACGGATCTGTGTAAAGCATATTTTTACCAGAATATTCTTGATGACGAGATAAATCCCAAACGCCTCTATGGTGAATACCATTTAATTCTTGCCAACCAATTGGAAAGTTAAATTGAATATCACAAGCTGCTTTTGCATAGTGAGCAAGTTTATCATGATCATGATATCTAAGTTTGTTTTCATCAAGACCAATAACATCTTTTACAAAATCAAGTGCTTTTTGTTTATAATCTTTATAAACATCCATACTTTCTTCTTCTTTACAGAATTTTTGAAGTTCCATTTGTTCAAACTCAACCGTTCTAAATAAGAAGTTTCCCGGTGTAATTTCATTTCTGAAAGATTTACCAATTTGAGCAATTGCAAAAGGTACTTTTGCTCTCATTGTTCTTTGAACATTTTGAAAATTAATATATTCACCTTGGCAAGTTTCTGGACGAAGGTATACTATATCTTTATCGTCACCTATCATTTGACGAGATGTTGTAAACATAGGGTTAAATTTTCTAATTGGAGTCCAATCTTTATTACCACAATTTGGACATTTAATATTGTGTTCTTCAATATAATCTTGAAGTTCTTCATTTGTCATAGCTTCTGCTGCTACGGTATTTTTACTATGATTTTCTACTAAAGTATCTGCTCTAAATCTTTGTTTACATACTTTACAATCCATTTTTGGGTCACCAAAACTTTGTACATGACCACTTGCTTCCCATACTCTTGGGTTCATTAAAATTGCAGCATCAACGCCATATGTTGAAGCATCTTCTTGAACAAAGGTCTTCCACCATGCTCTTTTAATATTGTTTTTTAATTCTACACCTAAAGGACCAAAATCCCAAGTGTTTGCAAAACCACCGTAGATTTCGCTGCCCGGAAAAACAAATCCCCTGCTTTTGCAAAAAGCTACTATTTGTTGCATTGTAATTTCTTCCATTTTTTTATCCTCTCTCTTTTTTATTTTTTTAGTTGTTAGAGGATTTTTGCATAAAAAAAGTCCCTTAACAACTTTTTAAAAAGTAGTTAAGGGACGATAATTTTAATTACCGCGGTTCCACCCTAATTGGATAAAATCCCACTTTAAACTTTTGTCGTAAAGTAAAACGGATATCATTTTAATATCTCCAAGCAAATCGCCACTTTGCTTATTGGATGTTTTGATATTAACAAACAAATTTTTATTTGTCAACTCTAATTTTTAAATTATTTTGTGTAAAATTTTTTATTTTTCAACAATTTCTTTAGTTTGTCTTGCAATACTCATTTCTTCATCTGTAGGAATAACATAAACTGCTACTTTTGAACTATCTTTTGAAATTTTAAAGTTTTCGCCTCTAACAAAGTTTCTATTTGTGTCGAAATCAAAATCTACCCCAAGATATTCAAAATCTTTCATAATCAATTCTCTAATATCATCACGGTTTTCACCAGTACCTGCACTGAAAGCAATAGCATCTACGCCATTCATAACTGCTGCATAGCTACCAATGTATTTTTTTACAACATAAGCAAATTTGTTAACTGCAAGTTCAGATTTTTTATTTCCTTCTTTTGCTGTTTTTGCAACATCACGCATATCATTTGATAATTCGCTAAGACCTAACAAACCACTTTTTTTGTTTAATGCATTTAACATTTCGTTAATGTTCATACCAGTTTTGTCCATAACAAATTCTAAAACTGCAGGGTCAATATCGCCACAACGAGTACCCATAACCAAACCTTCAAGTGGAGTGAAGCCCATTGAAGTATCAACACATTTACCATTTTTAACAGCACAAATACTTGCACCATTGCCTAAATGGCAAGAAATAATTTTAAGGTCTTTAACATCTTTACCCATTACTTTTGCAATTTCGTTTGCAATATATTCGTGGCTTGTACCATGAAAGCCATATTTTCTTACACGATAATCTTCATACCATTTATATGGCACAGCATACATATATGCATAATCAGGCATTGATTGATGGAATGCTGTATCAAAAACAGCAACATTTTTTGTGTTTGGCATAACTTCTTGACATGCTTTAATACCAAGAATATTTGCTGGCATATGAAGAGGTCCAAGAGGAATATTTTCGTTAAGGTCTGCCATAACCTCGTCATCTATTAATACTGCTGTTTTATATTTTTCTGCACCGTGCAATACTCTATGACCAATAGCAGAAATTTCATTTAAATCTTTAATAACACCAATTTTTTCATCAACCAATGTATTAAGAACAAGTTCCATACCTTGTGCGTGATTTTCTAAAGGTTTTTTAATTTCTGTTGCAGTTCCATTTGCTTTGTGTGTAAGTTGTGATGCTGCAACTTCACCAATTCTTTCTACAAGACCTTTTGCTAATAATTTTTCTTGTTCCATATCAATAAGTTGATATTTAATTGAACTGCTTCCTGCGTTAATAACTAAAATTTTCATAAAAATTTTCTCCTAAATATGTTTATATTTGTTTTAAAATAAAAGGTTTATTCTTGTGCTTGTAAAGCTGTAACAGCTGTCATAACAACAATATCATTTACACAGCAACCACGAGATAAATCGTTAATTGCTTTATTAAAACCTTGCATTATAATGCCAACTGCTTGTAAGCCACCAAATCTTTCCATAAGTTTATAACCAATGTTACCTGAATTTAAATCTGGAAAAACAAGAACATTTGCTTGACCAGCCACTTTGCTACCTTTACCTTTAAGTTTGCCAACACTTTCAATTAAAGCACAATCAAGTTGCATTTCTCCATCTATAACAAGGTCTTTATCTCTTTCCTTTACAAGTTTTAATGCTTCTCTAACTTTTAAGATGCTTTCATCGCTATTTCCACCACTTCCAAAACTTGAAAATGATAACATAGCAACTTTTGGTGTAATATTGCAGAATTTTTTAGCTGATTCTGCTGTTGCCAAAGCAATATCTGCAAGTTGTTCTGCTGTAGGATTTATATTTAAACTACAGTCACCTGCAACAACAACATTGTTTTCACCAAATCCCATTTTGTCTGTGCCAACCATTAAAACACAAGATGATGCTGTTTTAATACCCGGTTTTGTTTTTATAATTTGCAATGCTGGACGCAAAACATCAGAAGTTGCTGTTTCTGCTCCTCCAACAAAACCATCTGCATAGCCACATTGAACAAGCATACATGCAAAATAAAAATTATCCTCTAAAAGTTTTTTTGCATCTTCTGGGGTTAACCCTTTGCTTTTTCTAATTTCAACAAGTTTTTCAACAAACTCTGGCATTAAATCGCTTGTTTTTGGATTAATAATTGTTGCATTTTTAATTTTATCTGATTTTTTTGTTAAACTGTCTGGATCACCAAGTAAAATAACTTTGGCAATATTTTTCTTTAAAACAATTTCAACTGCCTCTAAGACCCTTGGGCTATAATCTGCTTCTGGAAAAACAATTGTTTTGTTAAGAACTTTTGCCTTATCAAGTAAATCTTCAACTTTAAACATTTTCTACCTCTTATAAAACAAATTTTGTATACAATAAATACAAATAATAATATATAACAACCAAAAATAAAAGTAAACCACTTTAGAAAAATTTTTGCTATAAAATTTGAATTTTAGATGTAAAATATAAAGATTTATATTATTTTTGTTTTACATTTCCTTAAAAATAATTTATGTTTAAATTAGTAGCATTTGCTAAATATTTTTTAGTAAAAATAGTTTAAGGAGATTTTTATGCCAAAGAAAAAAGATTATCTTAGTTGGGACGAATATTTTATGGGTATTGCCCTTCTTGCTGCAAAAAGAAGTAAAGACCCAAACACACAAGTAGGTTCTTGTATTACTACAAAAGAAAATGTAATTGTATCTGCTGGATATAATGGTTTTCCAAGAGGTTGCAGTGATGATGAATTTCCTTGGGAGCGTGAAGCTAAAAAACCAGAAGACACTAAATATCCATATGTAGTTCACTCAGAATT
>JAFQFI010000064.1 GCA_017398655.1 Clostridia bacterium | reverse complement strand
TTATAACAAAAAAAAGTTAAATTTCAATTTAATTTATTTATTTTAATTTGGGTATGCTTGGATATATAACAATATTATTGTAAGTTATAAAAAAGTTTTACACTTTTTTGTTGACTTTTTTATAATTAATAGTATAATTATCAGGTAATAATTTTAAGGAGAAATGTAAAATGGCAAAATGTGAAGTTTGTGGTAAGGACCAAATGAGAGCTTCTAATTTAAGTTATAGAAGTTCACAATTAACAAGAAGAACTTTAACATCTAAAAAAGCAAATGTTCAAAAGGTAACCATTATTGAAAATGGAACACCTACTAAAAAATATATCTGCACTAAATGCTTAAAAAATAAAGACATTGTAAGAGGTTAATTTTTTTCTTAAATAAATTTATGCAAGATAATAGAGGAACAGCTTTTTTAGTTGTTTCTCTATTTTTTCTATTATAATATTTAATCAATATTTAAAAAATTAATATTATTATTAGACAAAAATTTTTATTAACATTATAATTATTTGTGAAGAAAAGAGAGATTTTTATATGGAAAATTTTAATGACGAAATATTACAAAAAATGATTGAAAATCGCCCAAAATTTAATAAAAGGGTGGTTATTACTTCTGGTATGCCTTATGGTAATAAAACCTTACATTGTGGCCATGTTGGAGGTTTGTTTATTCATGCAGACACTTTTGCAAGATTTATGAGAGATAGAATTGGTAAAGAAAATGTTGTATTTGTTTCTGGAACCGATTGTTATGGCTCTCCAATTATGGAAGGTTATAGAAAGTTAAAAGAAACTTCTGGTTTTACAGGAACTATTGAAGATTATGTTAAATTTAATCATGATTTTCAAAAAAAGACATTAAAGCAATTTCAAGTGGAGCTTGATTTTTATGGTGCTTCAGGTTTAAATCCAGCAAAAGATGTTCATGAAGAAGTTAGTAAATTTGTTTTTGAAACTTTAAAGAAAAACAAAACTTTATCTCTTATGAGTACATTGCAATTTTATGATGAAAAAGTTGGTTGTTTTTTAAATGGAAGACAGGTTGTTGGTAAATGTCCTTTTGAGAACTGTGCTTCAGAAAAAGCATACGCTGACGAATGTGATTTAGGTCATCAATATATGCCAAAAGAATTAATTAATCCTATAAGTACATTGTCAGGAGAAAAACCAGTATTAAAAGAAATTTCAAACTGGTATTTTGATTTGCAAAACAATACAAAATTATTAAAAGATTGGATTGATTATTTAGAAAAAAATACAATTACAAGACCTTTTATAACTAAAGAAATAAAAGAGTTTTTAAAAGAACCTGAAATTTACATTAAAAAAGATTATGATGAACAATTAAATGAAGTTAAATCTGATTTGCCAAGGTTTTATCAAGTTGAAGATAATAAATCTTCAAGAACTTTGGTTTTTGAATCATTAACCGATAGAGAAAAAGCTTGTGACATATTAAGTGAAAAAGGTATAAGGTATAGAACTGGAAAAACATTAGTTCCTTTTAGATTAACAGGTAATATTACATGGGGAGTTCCAGTTCCAAATGAAAAAGATTTAACCTTTTGGGTTTGGCCAGAAAGTTTATGGGCACCAATTTCTTTTACAAAAACTTTCTTAGAAAAATCTGATAGAAAAAATAAAAATTGGAAAGATTGGTGGTGTAGCAAGGATAGTTCTATTTTCCAATTTATAGGTGAAGATAATATATATTTCTATGGACCTGCTCAGCATGCAATTTGGTTAAATATGCAAAAAGAAAACCCTACAGTTGATGTTCCTGAAGGAGATTTGCAAATTTCTACTTTAGTTGCAAATAAGCATTTATTATTTTTAAATCAAAAAGCAAGTAGTAGCTCAAAAATTAAACCTCCTATGGCTGATGAATTGTTAAAATATTATACTGCTGAGCAACTTAGGGCTCACTTCTTAGGATTAAATTTGGGTAACAACTCAGCAAGTTTTATGCCAAAAATGTTTAATCCAGATGCTAAAGAAGATGAAGTTGATATTGTTTTAAAAGAAGGAAATTTGTTAACTAATGTTTATAATAAAGTTTTAAGAACATTATTCTATGCTTGGCAAAAATATTTTGATGGAGTTGTTCCTTATGGTCAAGTATCAGAAGAAGTTTTAAAAAATTGTGTTAAAACCATTTTAAAATATGAAAAATTGATGGCAACTACAAAATTTCATATGGTTACTTATGAACTTGACACTTTTATAAGAAATATAAATAAACATTGGTTATCAAATTTAAAAGAAAATGATAAAGAATCTATGAAGCAAAATATAATTGATTGTCTTCATATGTGCAAAGTTGCAATGGTTTTATTGCACCCTATTGCACCAGAATCTTGTGAAAAACTTGCAAAATTTTTAACATTAAAAGAAAATGTTTTTAGTTGGGATAAAATTGAACAACCTATTTATGAGTTTGTTGAAGATAAAGAAATGTTTGTTCCAGAATTTTTAGAACCAAGGCAAGATTTCTTTAAAAAACACCCAAGCCAATTTAAAGGAGAGGAATAGTTATTATGCAAAAAGGTAAACTTATTGTTATAGAAGGTACAGATTGCTCTGGAAAACAAACTCAAGCAGATTTATTGGTAAAATACTTAAATGATAATGGTATTAAAACTAAAAAAATGGGATTTCCTATGTATGAAACTCCAACTGGTAAAATAGTTGGAGGCCCATATTTGGGTAAAGATTGGATTTGTGATGGCTATTTTGAAGAAGGGGCAGCAAATGTTAATCCAAAAGTGGCTTCTTTATATTATGCTGCTGATAGAAAATATAATATTGACAAAGTCATTTCTGCTTTAGAGCAAGGTTACAATGTAATTCTTGATAGATATGTAGAAAGTAATATGGCTCACCAAGCAGGAAAGATAAAAGACCCTGTAGAACAAAGTGAAATGATTAACTGGCTTGATAAATTAGAATATGTTTTCTTAGAATTGCCAAGACCAGATATGACAATTTTTTTACATATGCCTTATGAAGCTTCTTTAAAATTGAGACAAGGTAGAGAAGAGAAAGGAGATCAACACGAAACTGATAAAGAACATATGATATGTGCTGAAAACACTTATTTGCTTTTAGCAAGAAGATATATGTATGACACAATAAAATGTGTTGATGAAGATGGCAATATTAGAACAATAGAAGATATTTCAAATGATATTCATAATCTTGTTTTTAATAAATATTATTTAACTTGCCAACTTGACTTTGATAAAAAGGATAAATAATTTATTATGAAAAATAAAGTTGCATTAATTACAGGTGCAAGCAGAGGAATTGGTAGTGCAATTGCTTATGAATTAGCAAGTAAAGGTTGTAATGTAATAATTAATTATTTAAATAATGAGAAAAAAGCTTTTGAATTATGTGAAAAAATTAAAAAGGATTTTTCTGTAAACGCAGTACCATTTAAAGCTGATATTGGAAATAATAATGATGTAAATAATTTATTTAATTTTATTTTAAATAAATTTAATAAAATTGATATTTTAGTTAATAATGCTGGTGTTTGTTATGATAAAGAGTTTTCCGACCGTACGGTCGAAGATTTTGAAAAAACCTTTAAAATAAACCTTTTTGGCGTTTTTAACATATCCCGACTTATTGGTCGAGAAATGGTAAAAAATAAATACGGAAAAATAATTAATATTTCTTCAAATAATTCAATTAATTGTTTTTATCCAACTACTGTTGATTATGATGCAACGAAAGCAGCATTAAATAGTTTAACAAAAAATATGGCTATTGAATTTGCTCCATTTGTAAATGTAAATGCTGTAGCTCCGGGTTGGGTAGAAACGGAAATGAATAAAGAATTAACCCCTGATATTATAGAATTTGAAAAAGAAAAAATTTTAAAAAAGAGAATTGGAAAGCCAGAAGATATTGCAAAATTGGTTTCTTTTTTAGCAAGTGATGATGCTGAATATATAAATGGTGAGGTTATTGTTATTGATGGAGGAATGTTTTAAGCTTAAACTTTAAACATAATTTCATAAAAATTTTAATAAAAAAGAGGTCTTATATGAACAAAGTTAATTTTGATTTATTAAAGAATAGTACAATTAATTTTAAAAATTTATTTTCAATATGTGTAGGTAAGGTTTATTCAAATAAACTTGAATTTATAGATTATCTTGAAGGTTTTGAAAAATGGGATACCGATCTTGATACTGGAAAATTAATTATAGACGAAAAATCATTTGATGTTCAATATTTAGGTAGTGTTACTTATAATGATAATATGTGGTTTTCAGCAGAACTTGAAAAAGGTATTCCAGAAGAATATGTTAAATTGCTTATTGAAAGTAGAAAATCAATGAAAAATTATAATGTAAAAGATTTTTATCCTATTAAAGTTAAAACAGACGACAAAATAACTGGAGAAATGCTTGGCATTATATGTACTGCTTTTATACCAAATAAAGAAATTTGTTTTTTTAATGGAAAAGCTGAAGGTGTAAATCTTTATATGGTAGTTAATAAAAACGAAGAAAATCCTGATTTATTTAAAAATTTAACTCAAAATATTTCTGCAGAAAAATTTATACCAAGAGTAATGGAAATTATTTCAAAGTATAATATAGATCACAAACTTATGATAAAATCTTTTTTGTTGGACAATAATTGCACCTATGATGAAGACGAAAATATTTTAATTGGTAATTTTTTAAACGATGTTAAAATAAAATTTGTTTTTGACGAAGAAGGAAAGTTACTTAATGCCGAATCACAACTTAATTAATAAAAAAAACCTTAAGAATTATATCTTAAGGTTTTTATTATTTTGGTACCGAAGGAGGGACTCGAACCCTCATGTAGTTGCCTACGCAAGATTTTGAGTCTTGTGCGTCTACCATTCCGCCACTTCGGCAAAATTTACTTTGTTATAATATCATATAAGTTTTTTATTTGCAATGAAAATTTTGTAAAATATTAAAAAAATCTGCAACTGAATGCAGATTTTTTTAATTATGCTGTTTTTGCTCTTACATTTTTTGGGACTATAAACAAATTATTGTAAGTTGTATTATTGATATTTGGTAAATCTAAATTATTATTAATAGTGTTTGAGTTGTAATTATTTGAGTTTATATTATCGATTGAAGAGCCATCATATGGTAAATCTTTAGTTTTTTCATCATTTAAATTTTGATTAGTTTCTTGTTTTTCAATAGTATTTTCACTTGTGATATTGTTATTGTAAACTTCGTTTGTTATATTATCATTATTTTTGTTTTGAGAATTTGAATTTTCTGTATTGTAAAGTTCTTTATTATATGAAGTACTATTATTTTTTTTGTTATTTTCAAAACTTGAATCTATCTTTTGAGCTTCTTCAAATTTTGTATTGTCTGCTGAGGTATTGTATTGCTTATTTATATTTTCAATATCAATTTTTTGATTGTTATTTTGTTGCAAAAAAGAAGTATTTTTAGATGTGTTTTCACTTGTATTATTTTTTATATTATTGATGTCTTCTTTATTATTAATATTTCTTTGTTGATTTTTTATATTGTTATTAAAATTTTGTGTATAGAAATTATTGGTCTTTTTATTTTCATTATTAGTATAACTTGTATTATTTGATGATGAGTAATTTTTGTTTTGTTTGTATCCTATTAAATTATTCCCATTTTTTCTAAACTTTCTATTTCTAAAATTATTAGAATAATTTGTAATATTTGTATTATTTGTGTTTGAAGAATTTTTATTTTCAATACTTGATTGATTATTTGATATTTTGTTTAAGTTTTTATCGGAGTTTATTGTATCGGTTTCTGACACGGCATCACGAGAATTATCAACATTATTTTCTTCATTAATTTTTTCTATATTTGTGTTTGTATCAGAAATTATATCATTATTTTTGTTATTTTGATTATTTTTATCTATTTCTTTATTTAAATCTGCATTAACAATATTTTGATTATTATTATTTTTGTTGTTTCTTAAAACTGGAGAAATAACTTCTTTTGATATAATTTTTTCATTGTTTTGATTAAAAGTAGAAGATTCATTTGTACTATCTTTAATTAAATTGCTTTTATTTGTGTTATCTTCTAATTCTGTTTTATATAAATTATCTTTATTGTTAGAACTTATTGAACTTTTTCCAATTTCGGAATTGTTATTGTTATATTTATTAGATATATTGTAGTTTTTATTTCTATTTTTGTTTAGTTTTGATAGATATCTGTTATTTTTTAAATATTCGTTTGTTGTTTGATTAGAATTTGAATTGCTTTGTGTTTGCTTGTTTGGCTTTCTTAAATTTTTTACTTCTTGTGTAGTATCATTATTTAATAACTTATTTAAATAATTTATTAGTTCACATACGCTGTTGTTAGCGTTTTTACAATAAGTGTAAGATGAATTAAGATTATTACATAATTTTAAATATTCATAATTTAAAGAATTAGAGTTTGCAGTTAAGTTTGATTTTTTATTTGCTAAATTTAAGGAACTTTTTTTACAGTTTTTGCAAGTTTTTAAATTATTAATATCTTGTTTTAAAAACTCATAATAAGCATTTAAATTTTTTAATTGATTATTAGAAATACTTGTTTCTCCATTTTTTAATTTGTTAATTAAAGTTTTTGCTTCATAGCAGTTATTAATTAAATCTTTTTTTAAATTTGATAATTCCTCACTTACTTTACAGCAATCATTTGCTAAATTAACTAAATTTTTATCATTTAATTCATTATTGGCTGTAAAATTAAAATTTTTGTTTAAGTGTCTACCATTTTTGTTTTTTGAATTATATTCAAAAGCTGCATTACTATTTTTTGATAAATTATTTTTAGTTGGAATTGCTATTTTTAAATTTAATTTGTTTTTATTATAAAAATCGTTGTTATTTTTTTGTGTTGTGTTAAATTTTTGAGTTTGCTCATATTCGTCAAATTCACTCATATTTATATCGTTATTTTCTGTGTCGCTTAATTCGTTAGATATTTCTAAGTTTGATGTGTCTATATCTTCAATTCTTTTTACCTGAGAAATCAAATTTTCTAAGGTAGAATTAATTTTTTGGCTTGCAAGTTTTACTTGTGCAGTATTATTTGCTCCACAGCCAAAAATTAAGATGCTTACAAGTAATATTGATAATAATCCTAAAAGTTTTTTCATAAAATCCTCCAAAAAGTTTTTATATTGTTATTTTGTTTATTTTTTTTAAAATTATTTATTAAAAATAAAAAAATTTTGTATATTTGATTAAATTTTTGTAAATATTCTTTTTTGTTAAAAAAGGAGATTTTTATGGATAAAGAAAAAATTAATAAATCTTATGCAAAATTTGTAGAAAACAGATTACCAAAAACAAAATTTTTTCCTTCACTTTTATGGGCTTTTTTAGTAGGTGGATTAATATGCTGTATTGGACAGGGAATATCTGATGCTATTACTGCGATATTTCCAACATTACCTAAAGATAATATACAAGCATATACACTTGTAATTTTAATTTTTTTAGCTTCCTTTTTAACAGGTATTGGTGTTTATGATAGAATTGGGGCTTTTGCTGGAGCAGGGTCAATTGTTCCTATTACAGGGTTTTCAAACTCTATAGCAAGTCCAGCTATTGAATTTAAAAATGAAGGTTTTATTTTTGGGTTGTGTGTAAAGATGTTTAGTATTGCTGGCCCTGTTATAGTAACTGGAATTGCATCAAGTGTTTTAGTAGGCATAATTTATTTTATTGTGGGGTTGTTATGATAAAGAAAGTAGGAGAAAATACTATAAAATTTACTTTACCACCAAAACTTATAAGTGGTTATTCAATTGTTGGTCCAAAAGAAGGGCTTAGCCCTTTTGCAAAATATTTTGATTATATTTTAAAAACAGATTCTTTTAATGAAAAAACATATGAAATTGCAGAAAGAAAAATGTTAGAGCAGGCAATATGTGGAGCTACTGATAAAGCAAATCTTTTATCTACTGACATTGATATTTTGTTAAGTGGTGATCTGTTGAATCAAATTATTTCAGCTTCTTTTTCTGCAAGACAAATTCAAACTTCTTTTATTGGATTATTTGGGGCATGTTCTACAATGACAGAAAGTATTGCTGTGGGTGCTTGTCTTATAGATGGTGGTTGTGCTAACAAAGTTGCTTGTGCAACATGTAGTCATTTTTCAACAGCAGAAAGACAATTTAGGTTCCCATTAGAATTAGGGTGTCAAAGACCACCTACGGCACAATGGACAGTAACGGGTGCTGGCTGCAGTATACTATCTTCTGAAGGAAAGGGGCATAATATTACTTATGTAACTTTTGGCAAAGTAATTGATTTTGGAATAAAAGATATGAACAATATGGGGGGCAGCTATGGCACCTGCTGCTGCAGATACATTAAAAAATTTATTTAATGATACTAAAACTAATCCTACAGATTATGATTTAATTGTTACTGGAGATTTAGGAAAGTTAGGTTCTGAAATTTTTATTGATTTAATGGAAAATTATGGTTTTAAATTATATGAAAATTATTGTGATTGTGGTCAATTAATTTTTAGTAATACACAAAAAAGTTTTATGGGAGGAAGTGGCTGTGGCTGTAGTGCAAGCATGATAAACTCATATATATTAAAAAAATTAGATAATGGAGAGTATAAAAAAATAATATTAATGTCAACAGGTGCATTATTAAGCACAACTTCTGCTCAACAAGGAGAATCAATTCCGGGAATTGCTCACGCAGTTATTATTGAAAAAGGAGATAAAGGTATATAAATGGATATTTTTTTTAAATATTTAATTGTTTTTTTAGTGGGTGGAACTATATGCTTACTTGCTCAAATTTTAATTATTAGAACAAGAATGACATCTGCAAGAATATTAGTTTTGTTTGAATTAATAGGTGTTTTTCTTCAAGCAGTTACATTGTTTGAACCAATTAAAAATTTTGCCAATGCAGGAATAACAGTTCCAATTATTGGTTTTGGTGCAAGTTTGGCGAAAGGAGCAATAGATGGTGTTAAACAATTTGGTTTATTGGGTATTTTTAACGGAGGTTTAACTGTAACTGCTGCAGGAATAGCAGCTGCCGTTAGTTTTGCTTACTTTTTTGCTTTGATATTTAAATCCCATAGCAAGAAATCATAATTTGTTATATTTTAACTTTTTTTATAATAAATATAAATATGATTAAGAATAATGTTTGTTTTTCAATTTATGAAGAAAAATATTATAAAAAGAGAAAGAAAATAAAAAAGAAGCGAAAAATAATAGCAATATTTGTTATTTTTTTTATTGTTATTATTTCGCTATTTACATATTATTTTAAAATAATAAATCCTGTTATAATAGGTTATTGTAAAGCAGAAGTTAATAAAATGCTATATCAAAGTGCCAATAATTCTATAAAATCTGTTATTTCACAATATAACTATGATTCTTTGGTTAAAATTAACTACAATACTGAAGGAGATATTTCTTCTATTTATGCTAATCAAATTAAAATAAATGAGTTGGCAAATTTCATATCAATTAGAACTCAATTTGAAATTAATAAATATTTAAACTTAGGAGTAAAAATACCTTTAGGAACATGTAGTGGATTGTCAATTTTATCTGGTAAGGGTAAAAAAATAAATCTTACAATAAATCCAATAAGTAGTGTAAAATGTTCTTTTAAAACAAGTTTCACCAGTGCAGGTATTAATCAAACTAATCATAAGATTTTCATTATAATAGAAACAAATTCTTATTTAGTTTTACCTTTAAATTCAGAAAATATTTCAACAAATATAGAGTTCTTAATTTCAGAATGTCTAATTGTTGGTAAAATACCTCAAACATACTTTAATATTAATTCATTAAGTGATATATATAATAATTAACGAATATTAACTTTCTTTTATGTTGACTTTTAGTTCAAAAGATGATAACATCATTTTGTTTTAATAATAAAAGCGATAATAAAAGATTATTAGCAATCATAAGGCATTTTCAGAGAGAAGTTTGTATGCTGAGAGAACTTTATTTGCTGGATTGTGAATTCACTTTTTATGCTTCTGATTGAAAGCTTTTTTTGCAATTAGATTAAGACGGGAGGCCCGTTATAGCTATAATGAGGATATTTAACTTAAATTAAATATTAAATTTAGGTGGTACAGTGGAGTAATATTCCTTTTATAATTATATTTTTATATTATAAGTAACTTCGCCCTAATTCATCACAAAACTTTTGTTTTTTAGGTGACTATGGTGGCGAAGTTATTTTTTATTGTTTTTGTGATTTTAAATTATTATTAAAACAAAAAAATAAATAAAAAGGATTTATATATTAAATGGAAGATTTAAAACTTATTTTAAAAAATGCTTTAGATAATCTTGAAAAAATTGATAAAAGTGAAAATCTAAATTTATTTTATCAAGAATATCTTGGCAAAACAGGCAAAATAACTGACTTAATGAAACTCATGAAAGATTTACCTATAGAAGAAAAGAAATCTTTTGGTATGGAAGTTAACAATCTAAAACAAACTTTAATTGCTGAAATAGATAAAAAAACAAAATACTTTGCTGAAAAGAAAATATTAGATAAAGTAAATGAAACAAAATTGGTTGATTTAACAGTACCAAGTTCTAAAAAATTAAAAGGTAGTTTACACCCAATAACTATTGTTCAAAATAAAGTAATTGATATTTTTTTAAGTATGGGATTTACTGTTGAAGATGGAAATGAAATTGAAACAGAATATAACAACTTTGAAGCTGTTAATGTTCCTAAAAATCATCCTGCAAGAGATATGCAAGACACTTTCTATTTAGATAATGGACAAGTATTAAAAACTCATACTTCAGCTGCTCAAAATAGAATTATGAGAAAATATGGAGCTCCATTAAAAGCAATTTTTCCGGGAAGATGTTTTAGAAATGAGGAATTAGATGCAAGCCACGAAAATACTTTCTTCCAAATTGAAGGTATGATGATTGATAAAAATGTTAGTATTTCTAACTTAATTTACTTTATGAAGGAAATGTTGACAAATGTTTTTGGTAAAGAAATAAATGTTAGATTACGCCCGGGATTTTTCCCTTTTGTTGAACCGGGTTTTGAATTGGATATTTCTTGTCCATATTGTGGTGGAAAAGGTTGCAGAGTTTGTAAACAAGGTGGTTGGATTGAACTTTGTCCTTGTGGTATGATTCATCCTAATGTATTAAAAATGGGTGGTATAGACCCAGAAGAATACCAAGGATTTGCTTTTGGATTAGGTTTTTCTCGTCTTGCAATGATGAACTTTGATATTACAGAGATTAGACTTTTGAATAGTGGAAATATTAAAGCACTTTCACAAGCAAAAACAAAATAATTATAAAGATAAATGGAGATAAAAAATGAAAGTATCTATTAATTGGATAAAAGATTTCCTTGATTTAGATGGTATAAACATAGAAGAAGCAATATCAAAGTTTACAATGTCTGTTGCTGAAGTAGAGGGAATTGAATATAAAGGAAAAGATATAGAAGGTGTTGTTACTGCTAAAATTTTAGATGTACAACCAGTTCCAAATAGTAAAAAATTACACTTATTGAAGGTTGATGCCGGAAACGAAACTTTACAAATAGTTTGTGGTGCACCAAATGTTAGAGTTGGTCTTATTACAGCTCTTGCTAAAGTAGGGTCAAAATTGGGTGAAATTACAATCGGCCAAGCAAAACTCGCAGGTATTGATAGTTACGGTATGTGTTGTGGTGGAGATGAAATCGGAATTTCTGATGACCACTCTGGCATAGTAGAACTTGATGAAAATACTCCAATAGGGGTTGATATAAAATCTGTTTTGCAAATGGAAGATATTGTTTTTGAAGTAGACAATAAATCTTTAACAAATAGACCTGATTTATGGGGTCATTATGGTATTGCAAGAGAATTTGCTGCTCTTACTGGTAGAAAATTAAAAGAATTACCAATTCAAAATCAAAGCGATTTCAAATCATTAAAGAAAGTAAATGTTGAAGTATCTTCAGTAAGTTGTAATAGATATACTTCTGCTTGTATGGAAAATATAACAAAAAAACAATCATCACTTAATATGCAAATTAGATTATTCTATTGTGGTATGAGAGGAATTAATTTACTTGCAGATGTTACAAACTATGTTATGTTGGAACTTGGACAACCAATGCATGCTTTTGATAATTCTATAGTAGATAATATTCAAGTGTATGATTTAAAAGAAGATACAACTTTTAAAACCCTTGACGGTGCTGATAGAAATTTACAAAAAGGAAGTATGGTTATTGCTACTAATAATACACCTGTTGCTCTCGCAGGAATTATGGGTGGAGAAAATAGTGAAATTACAGATAATACTACAAGTGTTTTAATTGAATCTGCAAATTTTGATGCTTATAAAGTTAGAACAACAGCAACTTCTTTAGGTATGAGAACAGAGGCAAGTGCAAGATATGAAAAATCTCTTGACCCAGAGTTAACAATGACTGCATTACTTAGATATGTTTATTTATTAAAATCTATTGATGGTGGAATTGAGGTTG
>JAFQFI010000063.1 GCA_017398655.1 Clostridia bacterium | reverse complement strand
CTTTAAGTTTTAAACCAAAGGCAATATTTTTAAAAACATTAAGGTGTGGAAACAATGCATATTTTTGGAAAACAGTGTTTACTGGTCTTTGGTAAGGTGGAATATCTGTAACATCTTGATTTTCTATAAAAATTTTTCCACTGGTTGGTGTTTCAAAGCCAGCAATCATTCTAAGAAGAGTTGTTTTGCCACAACCACTTGAGCCAAGAAGGGTAACAAATTTGCCTCTTTTAATTGATAAGGTCATATCATCAATAACTGTAACACCATCAAAAACTTTTGTTACATTGTTAATTTTTATAATGCTATCTAATTTTTTATTTTCTTTTACAACTTTTGCTTCTGTTGTAGGTTGTTCTTTTTCTGTTTGAGAGTTCATTTTAACAACTTTTTCGTTATTTTCAAGATCTGTTAGTTTTATTTCTGCCATATTTTTATTTATCCTTTGATTTTAAATTTTTAAAAGTTTGGTGGGCAAGATACCCATAAAATTTTAGCGTCTAAATTAGAAATGTTTTTTATATAATGTGGTTTATTTGCCACAAAGTAAAAGGTTTCGTTTTGATTTACTATGTATGTTTTTTTGCCTATGGTTAATTCTATTTTGCCTTTTAAAACAATGCCAAATTCTTCGCCCTCGTGTGCTAAATCTTTTTCTGTTGTAGCAAAAGGGGATAGGTCTACAATAATGGGTTCCATAGCATTTTTTTGCGATGTGGGCACAAGCCAAGTTGTTTTTATGTTATCGGTTAACTTTTCGATATACTCATCTTTTTTAAACACTACTTGCGTTTCGTCATCTTGGAAGAACTCTGCAAAGTTTGTGCCAAGGGCGTTAAGTAAATCTTTTAAAGTTTCTATTGATGGGCTTGTTAAATCGTTTTCCAACTGACTTATATAACCTTTTGTTAACTCACATCTATCGGCAAGTTCTTCTTGCGTTAAATTTTTTGTAAGTCGCAGATTTTTTATTTTTTTACCTATTTCCATTTTTCTTTAAAACCTTCTTATTTTTTTATAATTTTGTTTTGTTGATATTTACCTTTGTTTATGTAGGAAATATCTTAAAAAATGAAATAAAAAAAACTTACAAGAAACCAATTTTTTTTATACAAAACCAGTAAGCACTTAGTAAGTTTTTATTAAACTTAGAGTTTAAAATCTCTAAACTTTGAGTATTATATATTACATATAAAAGTATGTCAATAGTTATAACAAAATTTATTTAGTTTTTTTATATATTTTATACATATTAATAATGCAATTTTATTTTTGTGTTTTTTAAAAATATTAGGTTTGATAAAAGATAAAAAAACAAAGAATTTTTTTGAAAATAAAAAACTCTTGTTAAAAATAACAAAAATATGATATTATTCTTTTTGAAAATAAATAAAGGATACAATTTATGGCTGAAGAATTTAGTTTTGAAACAACCCATATATGTCGTCAAAGTGGGGCAAGAACAGGTATTTTTCATACTCCACACGGAGATATTGAAACACCTATTTATATGCCGGTTGGAACTCAGGCAACAGTTAAAAGTTTAACACCTGAAGATTTGTATGATATTGAAGCACAAATTATTTTATCAAACACATATCATTTGTATTTAAGACCGGGCAACGAGCTTATTAGAAAAGCAGGGGGCTTACATACTTTTATGAATTGGAAAAGACCAATTTTAACAGATAGTGGTGGTTTTCAAGTGTTTTCACTTTCTGATTTTAGAAAGATTTCTGATGAGGGTGTAGAGTTTAAATCTCACTTAAACGGCGAAAAACATATGATGACACCAGAAAAGTGTATTAAAATTCAAAATGATTTGGGGTCTGATATTGTTATGCAACTTGATGTTTGCACAGAGTATGGTACAAACTATGAAAACAGCAAGAAAGCTTTAGAAAAAACAAACGATTGGCTTAAAAGGTGTTTTGAGGCACAACAAAACCCAAAACAAATGTTGTTTCCAATTGTTCAAGGTAATGTTTACCCAGATTTAAGGTTGAAAAGTTTGGAACTTGCAAAGCCATATGTTAAATGTGGTATTGCAATTGGTGGTCTTTCTGTTGGCGAGCCAAAAGAAAAGATGTATGAAATATTAGATGTTTTAAAAGACAAATTGCCAGAAGATAGTCCACACTACTTAATGGGTGTGGGTAGCCCTGATTGTTTAATTGAAGGGGTACTTAGAGGCGTTGATATGTTTGACTGTGTTTTGGCAACTCGTATTGCAAGAAACGGAACTGCGTTTACAAGTTCTGGCAAGGTTGTTGTTAAAAATGCAAAATACAAAGAAGATTTTACATCTCTTGACCCAGAGTGTGATTGTGAGTGTTGCAGAAACTACACAAAGGCATATTTAAGACATCTTGTTAATACAAATGAAATATTGGGTGCAAGGTTACTTAGCAAACACAATTTAAGATTTTTAATTAAACTTATGTCTGACATAAGGCGTGCTATTAAAGAAGATAGATTTTTAGATTTTAGAAAAGAGTTTTATGAAAAATATAAAGATTAATTTTAATAACACAATTAGTTAAAAACTTTAATTTAAACAATTATTAATTAAAAAACAGTTTTAAAAAATAAAAAATTATTAAAATTTAAAATGCTACTTGTTTTTTAAAATATATTTGTAAACATATTTATATGTGAACATATTTATAAACTAAAAAACAAGTATTTACAAAACTTTTACAATTTTCAACAAAAACATAAGGTAAAACAAGGGTATTTTGTTTGATTAAATAAAAAAGTTTGTTATACTTAAATTTGTAAAAATAAAGGAGAAATTAAAAATGATAAATTTATTGGGTGCTGAAACAAACTGGGGCAGTATTATTGGTTTGGTAGTTTTATTGGGTCTTGCTGTTGTTTATCTTTTCTTTGGTTTTAAAAATCGTAAAAAACAACAAGAACAAGTAATAAAAATGATGAACGAACTTAAAAAAGGTGACAAAATTGTTACAAACGCAGGCATTTATGGTGAAATTGTGTCACTTAGAGAAACAAATATGGGCAAAGTTGTTACAATTAAAACTGGCGATGATGATGACAGCAAAAAAGCAAGTTATATTACATTAAACGCAAGCGTTATTTTGGGTATTGACCAAAAACAAGATTTAATTTTAGATGAAAATGGCAATGTTATAGAGCCAGAAGATAAAGAAGCTTTAAAAGAAGAAGTTTTAAAAGAAAAAGCTGAAAAAGAAGAAGAAAAAACAGAAGAGCCAGAAGAAAAAACAGAAGAAAAACCAAAAAAGAAAACTGCTAAAAAAACAACAAAAAAAGCTGAAGCAAAGGTAGAGCCAAAAGCAGAACCTGCAACAGCAGATACAAATAATTAATTTTAAAAAATATTAAAAAATTAAAAGCCAATAAGAAACAAAATCTTATTGGTTTTTTTTATAAGGTTATTTATATGATTTTTTATTTATTTTAAGTTAATTTTTTGTTT
>JAFQFI010000062.1 GCA_017398655.1 Clostridia bacterium | reverse complement strand
TTAAAAGAAAAAAAAGAAGAAAAAAAATAAGATAAATTGTCTGAAATTAAACTTTCTATAAAGAAAAATGCTATATAAAAAGAAATTGAAAATATTACTATTTTTAATGCCTCAACGAATCTTTTTTTGTTTTAACTTTCAAATAATTTTTATCTGAAGTAAAAAAGAAAAAGCCAGAAATAATAAAGAAAAATGGTACAGCAACTCTAGTAAATCCTAATGTTATGCTGGAAGGAAGTTTTCCCCCACCAAAGTGAATTAATATAACCAAAAAAGCCATAAATAATTTTATATAATCTAAGAAAACATTCCGGCTAGAGTGGATAGTTTTATCAAGTGTAAGTTTGTTGTTCATTTAACCCTCTTCATTGATTTTCTTTTAAATAAATGTTGTAATCAACAAAAATTTCAGTATCAGTGTTTTTATATTTTGATAATGTTTTTTGTGCGTTTTCTTTACCAATTTTACTGAAAAATGGTTGAGAAGATAGTTCTATAAAATCTTTTATCTTTACAGGTTTTGTGTAAGTGCAACATACTTCAAAGTTGTTGTTAAGTAAAGATTTCCAACTTGCAATGTTATCTCTATGCACCTTAGACATTGTATATTTAAAGTTATCTTTTTTTGTTTTTTCTAATAAGTATTTTACCAAAGTTTTCATTAAACCTTTACCTTGGTGGTTTGATTTAACTATGTTAAAACCAATTTCAACTGTATTTTCAAGCGAGCAATCACTTGGCAAATTAATTTTTCCTATTAATTTTCCACATTTATAATCGAGCGAACTAACAGCACATAGTTCGTTATTTTCAAAAACACCAACAATGTAAAAGCGTGGATTTTCTATCATGCCTTTTACGATTTCTTCATCATATGGCATTGGTGTAAACCATTCTAAATTTTGCAAATTAGCATACATATCAACAATTAAATCGCAAAATTGTTTTGTGTGCTGGGTTTCAAGTTGTTTAATTTTCATAATTTTGCCTTTATAATTTTTAATTATTCACTAAAATTATAACAAACAAAATTTTAAAAACAAAATATATAAAAAGGATAATTATTTTTTTATAAGTATAAAAAATTTTTTAATTAATATAAATAAAATATGAGTTTAAATAAAAATCAAATAATAAAAATTGTTTTATTTTTTGCAGTAATTTTATTGGTGGCAGTGTTAGGAAGTATATTTGTTAATATTGGTATGAATTGGTTTAACTTGCTTAAAAAACCAAGTCAGTGGATACCTAATATTGTTATACCTATTGTTTGGACAATAATATATGGTTTGTTTGCTGTTGTTAATTTTTTTTGGATTAAAAACGACAATATACCAAAATCAACTTTTGTTTTAATGATAATAAACGCAATATTAAATGTTTTATGGTGTTTAACCTTTTTCACTTTAAAACTTACTTTTATAGGAAACATTGTTATTATTTTAAATTTAATTGCAGGAATATTACTTCTTATAAATATTTTTAAACAAAAACATTTATACGGATATATTTTAAGCATATATCCTGTTTGGTTAAGTATTGCAACAACTCTTAATCTTGCTTTATGGATTTTAAATTAAATATATAAAAAAACAACCTAATTTTTAGGTTGTTTTTTTGTAAAAATTTTAGTTAAAAGTAAGAATTATTCTTCTACTGGGGTAGGAATTATTTCAGATTTAAAACTTTCTACTCTTGCATATTCAGAACCTCTTTGTAATGAAGCTTTATATTCTTCGTTGTATCTGGCAGTTTCTTCTGCTAAAACAGTTAAATCTACTGTTGCATAAAAATCGCTATCAGTAAAAGCATTATCAACAATTGAGCATAGTTCTGTAAAAACGCCGTATGCCTTATCATAATCTGCTTGTCCATTTTGTTCTTTTAAGTATTCATAATCTGCACAAGGAGTTGTTTCCTCTGTAAAGTCAAGAGGAATACCTTTTTCGGCAGCTTTTTCACAAGTTTTATGGTAAGTGTCTAATGCAGTATCTATAATTGCAAGTTGTTCTTCGGTTAAATTAAAGTTTGGGTTGCTTCTAATAAATGCAAGATAAGAGTAAGAATCTTCTGCAATGTTTCTTGTAAAGTGAAGCTCGTCCATTTTCTTCTCGTCTGAATAAAAATGGTCTGAACCATAAGCAATGTTATGTTCTTTTGCAAATTTATACAATTGTGTGTAAACACCTTCGCGAGAAGATATATTTACTCCGTGGTCACTGCAATGATAGTATGGGGCATCTTTCATTTCTCTTAAAACATAAGCAACATGGTCGGAAGGAGAGCCATACTCTTTGCAATCATCATCAAGAACAATAATTTCTGTATCCATTAATGTTTGGGTAATTGCAGGATTGTTTTGTTTTAACAACTCTGCAAGATATTTTTGTTGAATAATTAAAGTTGGTTGTACAAGTGTTACATCTCCACGAAAGAAAGTATCGTGAGGAGCAATACTTGCTAAGCTTTTATCATCTAAGTGAGGTTTCATTGGTTCTATAAAAATATATGGCATATTTGACCAAGAACCACCTCCGTTGTCGGAAACAAGTGTGTTTACGGTAAAGTGTTTTGTAGAGCGATATTGCCTTAAATAAGGGGTAATAGATTCTTCAATTTTTGAAATTTCTGATTTTTTAGCCATATATTCTTGATAAGAATAATTTTCTGGTAAACCAACGGCTTTTTTTGCTGCTTCGTTTGCTTTAAAATTAAAGTCCATATGACTTAAAACCTGACCATCTTTTGGTGTTGTCATTGTGTGACCAACATTAAAAACATCAGAAGCTCTTACCATGTATACATCTTCAAGGGTATAACCACGCTTTCCCCAAATTTGAGTAGCATTAGGGTTGTATCTTAACCTTTCTTGCTCTTCTTTAATTGAAGAAGAAATTTCTTCTAATTGAGGTTGTTTATCTTTTAAAGTTAAGTAAGAACTATTAAAACCTAATTCTTTTAAAAGTAAAGCCATTTCTTCTGCAGAGGTTGCCTCTGTTAATTTTTTTGAAATAAAAAATGCTTGTGTTTTTTCCATATAAAAAATACCCACTCTTTCATTTTATTTAAATTAATTTTATCATATTTTACAATAAAAATCAATTTTTGATGTTTTTTTAAGCGTTTTAAACAAAAAAACAAGCACTGTAAAAAATGCTTGATTTTTATTAAGAATTAATTAAGTTTTTTATAAATTAAAATTTTTATTGGTTATTATATCTTTTCCAACCCCACCAGTTTGGCATTAAGTCAATTAACTTTACTGTTTTTCTTGTTTCATAATCGGTAAGAATTTCAACATCTTTATTTTTTGCAGACAATTGCAATAAAAATTCTCTGCAAGCACCACAAGGCATACCACCGTTTTCTTTAGGTGGGTTGTTTCTAAAAGCAATCATTCTTTTTATAACTGTTTGTCCACTTTGTATATACATGTTAAGAGCAGCCACTCTTTCTGCACATAGTGCAATTACACCACTTGCACCTTCTATACAAAAGCCGGTATAAATATCTCCATTTTCGGCTTCTATAGCACAAACAACATGGTGTGCTTGAATAAAAGGAGATACTTCTTCTGGGTGGTATTCTTCTTTGGCTTTTAAGTATAATCTTTTCCAAATGTCCATAAAAATTAATCCTTTTTTTATAATTAAATTTAATTTTATAATTTGTATAAAACTTTAATGCAAGTTATTTGTTGTTTGATAAATATGTACCAACAACTTTTAATTTGTCGCAATAAGCAAGCATATCTTCCAACATTTTTTCGCCATTTTCGGTATTTATATTACCTTCAAGTTCTATGTAAAAATAATATTGCCACATAAGTTCTTTCATTGGTCTGCTATGTAAACTTTTCATATTAAATTTGTGGCAACCTATAATGTTTAAGGTTTGAGCCAAAGCACCGGCTTCGTTTTTAACTGTAAACATTATCATAGAGTTCTCGCCAGTTTTTCCAGATGGCTTTGTTTTGTTTGGGCATCTTGAAAAAGCCCCAAATTTGGTTGTATTGTTATTACTTGTATTAATTTTTGTTTGTAAAATTTCTAAGTTGTATAGTTTAGCATTTTCGCTTGAAGCAATTGCTGCTAAAGAATTTTCTTTTGCTTCGCTTACAAGTTTTGCTGCAATTGCCGTATTTTGTGCTTCCATAGTTTTAAAATTGTTTTGGCTAATATAATCGTTACATTGTGATAATGCTTGTGGGTGACTAATAACTGTTTTTATATCTTTTAAATTTGTTCCCTTTTTTGCAAGTAAATTATGAATAACTTCAAGCTCGTAAACTTGATTTAAGTAAAGAGAACCAGAAAAAACCAAATCCATAACAAGTCCAACATCACCTGCATAACTATTTTCTAAAGGCAAAACGCAAACATCACAAGTGCCGTCAACGGTAGCGTTAAATGCTTTTGAAAAATCTCCAAAAGAAACATATGTTGCATTAGGAAACATTTTTTTTGCTGCAATATGAGCAAACGCACCTTTGACGCCACTATAAGCAACTTTTATACCTTGCATTAATCTTGATTGATATTTTTTGGAAATATCTAAAGTATTGTTTAAATAATTAATGTAATATTCTCTTATTGTTTGGTCGGTAATATAAGAAGAATTTTTTTCAATTAATTCTTTTTCTCTTTGTTTATCTAAAACAGGAAGGCCATGTTGAATTTTATATTCTGCAATATCTTTTGCAACGGATAATCTTTCTTCAAACAAACTTGCCATTTGCTTATCAATTTCATTTATTCTTTTGCGAGAATCATCTAATTTTGTCATTTTATTTTTCGCCTTTATTTTTGTAATGTTCTATTAATTTTTTAAATGCTGGAAGAGAAGATTTTATTTGTTTTGTAGGTACGCAATATGAAATTCTTACATAACCATTAAAGCCAAATGAATTGCTTGGAACTAATAACAATTCAAATTGTTTTGCTGCTTCCGAAAAAGCAATAGCATCTTCTTCTAATGCCTTAACAAAAAGATAAAAAGCCCCGTCTGGAGAAACTACTTCGTAACCATATTCTGTTAAAGCAGAGTATAACAAATCTCTGTTCTTTTTATAAACAGACAAATCGGAAGTTTTGCCTAAACAATGTGGTATTAAATATTGAAACAATGCAGGGGCACATACAAAACCAAGTGCTCTGCCAGCACCACAAATGGCATAAAAAACTTCTTTTGCGTTTAATGCTTGTGGATTAACTAAAATATAACCAATTCTTTCGCCGGGAAGAGATACCGATTTGCTAAATGAATAACAAACAATACTCTCTTTATAATGGTTGGTTATAAAAGGATATTCTTCTTCGTTGTATATTAATTCTCTGTATGGTTCGTCAGAAATAAGATATATTGTAGAATTAAATTCTTTTTGTTTTTTATCTAAAATTGCACAAAGAATTTTAATGTCTTCTTCTTTTAACATTACTCCGGTTGGGTTGTTAGGAGAATTTAAAATAACGGCTTTTGTTTTTTTTGTAATAACTTTTTCAAACTCTTCAAAGTTTGGTGTAAATGTTGGTTCAATAGGATTTACTATTTTTACAACACCACCAGCTTTTTCAATAAATACAGAATATTCTGGAAAAAATGGTGCAAAAACAATTACTTCTTCATCTTTATTTAAAATTGCATTTAAAGTAATGGTAAGAGAAGCTGCTGCCCCGGCTGTTAAGTAAATTAAATCGCTATTTGTATTTGCTTGGTAAGTTTTGTTTAAGTATTGCGAAATAGCTTCTCTTGTTGTTTTGTCTCCAACAGCAGAGGTATATCCGTGAAGGGTGGTTGGGTCGGCTGTTTGTAACAAATTGATTAAAGCATTTGTCACACTTTTTGGTGGTGGCACGCTTGGGTTGCCTATGCTAAAATCAAAAACTTTATTTTCGCCAATTTCTTGTTTTCTTTTTTTACCATATTCAAATAAATCTCTTATTACAGATGGATTAGAACCAAGTTCTTTTGATTTTTCGTTTACCATAATTATTTCTCCAAAGTTAGTAACAATTATTTTAGCATAATAAAAACCATTAAACAAATTTATAAAAAGAAAAAACCGATAAAATAAATATCGGTTTTATTAAAATTCTATTTAACTAAAATTTAAAAGGAGTTACTTGATATACATAATAATTTAACCAGTTTGTGTAAAAAAGATTTGCAGTGCTTGTCCATTTAACATCAACATTTTCACAATTATCGTCGCAAAAATAGTTAACAGGTTTTTTTATTGGTAAATTTTTTGCCAAATCTCTTTCGTATTCTGCTTTAAGTGTGTTTCTATCATACTCCATATGTCCAGTTAAGAATATTTTTTTATTGTCTTTACTTTTTACAATAGAAACTCCTGTTTCTTCTGTTTTACTTAAAACAATTAAGTCATCTATTTTTTCTACATCTTCAACCTTAACTGTTGTGTGTCTTGAGTGTGGAATATAAAATGTATCATCAATTCCTTTAAAAAGTGGCTCTGGATTTAATGTGTTTCTTTTATGAGCAAAAACGCCAAAAACTTTTTCCGGTAATTCATATTTTTCTATACCATAATGATAATACAATGCTGCTTGAGCACCCCAGCAAATATAAATTGTGCTTGTAACATTGCTGTCTGCAAAATCAAAAATAGATTTAAGTTCGTTCCAATATTTTACATACTCAAAAGGCATTGTTTCTACAGGAGCCCCTGTTATAATCATACCATCAAAATGCTTGTCTTTAATATCGTCAAAATTCTTATAAAACTTTTCAAGATGAGACGCTGCAGTGTTTTTGCTTTTGTAAGTTTTTGTGTTTATAAGGGTTACATTTACTTGAAGAGGTGAATTTGATAACAATCTCATAAATTGAGTTTCAGTTTCTATTTTTGTTGGCATTAAGTTAAGTATTGCAATTTCCAAAGGTCTTATGTCTTGCGAAAAAGCTCTTTTGTTGTTCATAACAAAAATATTTTCTTTTAATAATTCTGAGTAAGCAGGAATATCTTCTGGTATAACAATTGGCATAAATAAGTTTAATCCTTTTTTTATTTTTCAATGTATCATAACATAAAAAAGGGTATAAGTCCATTTAAAATTTTGTTATATATTTTTTACTCTTTTGCTTTATTTTATTGACTTACAGCAAATAAAATTTATATAATAAATTATTAAAAAATGGTGAGGATTTATGCAAGTAAGTGCAACAAAAAAGAAGAAACTGATAGCGTTGGCAATTTTTATTGTCGTTTTTATTGGGCTATTGGTTTTTCTTTTTTATGGTGACAATTTTAATGTTTTAAAAGAAATTTTTAATACAAATGCAACAAAAGACCAAATTCAAGATTCTATTGGAAAACTGGGCATTAGGGCTTACATAGTTGTTTTTATTTTATCTATGTTGCAAGTTATTTTAACTTTTGTTCCGGCAGAACCACTTCATGTTATTGCTGGTATAAGTTTTGGTTTGTGGAAGGGTATGGCTGTATGTTTGGCAGGTATAATGGTAGGCAACACAATTATCTTTATTTTATATAAATTGTTTGGTACAAAGCTAACAGATTATTTTGCAACCAATGTAGAGTTTGATTTCAACGCAGTAAAGTCATCAAATAAGCTTGCTTTAATTGTTATTATTCTTTATTGTTTGCCAGCAATTCCATATGGTATTATTTGTTTCTTTGCAGCAACAATGGGTATGAAATATCCAAAATATATTTTAATTACAGGTATTGGTTCTATACCATCTCTCATATTAGATGTAGGACTTGGTCACATAACAATGTCTACAAGTTGGGCAGTATCAATAATTGTTTTTGTTGTAATAATACTTTTACTTATTTTAATGTACAAGTACAAAACTCAAATTTTTAAAAAGGTAAATGAATTTGTGAAAAAAAATCAAGAAAAAGCAAAAAACAAAGTTGGAAGTTATAATCCATTTGTTTTTAAAGGATTAGGTTCTTTAATTCTTGCAGGAGTAAAAACTAAAGCAAAAGTAAAACTTAAAAATAATGTTGGTAAAATAGAAAAACCTTGCGTTGTTTTGTGTAATCACGGTTCTTTTTATGACTTTATTTATTCTGGTAAAATTTTATTTAAAGAAAAACCACATTACATAGTTGCAAGATTATATTTTGGCAATAAAAAACTTGCTTGGGTTTTAAATAAAACTGGGGCTTTTCCAAAAAGTTTAATGGCTGCAGATTTAGAAACTACTAAAAATTGTTTAAAAGTAGTAGCAGGAAAAGGTGTTCTTGTTATGATGCCAGAAGGTCGTCTTTCAACTGCAGGACAATTTGAAGATATTCAAGAAGCAACTTATAAGTTTTTACAAAAAATGAATATTGCTGTTTATACAATTAAAATTAATGGCTCTTACCTTGCAAAGCCAAAATGGGGAGATAAAGTTAGAAAGGGTGCTTTAGTAGAAGCAGAATTAAACCCATTATTTAATGCAGGCGAACTTGCATCTATGCCAGTTGAACAAATTAAAGAAAAAACAGAAAATGCTTTAAAATATGACGAGTGGCAATGGTTGAAAAGTCACCCAGAAATTCATTACAAACACAAAAATTTGGCTGTTGGTTTAGAAAATATTTTATTTACTTGTCCAAAATGTGGCAAAAAATATACACTTAAAACGGATAAAAACAAAATTACCTGTACAGAGTGTAATTTAGAAGTAACACTTGATGATAGATATCAACTATCTGGGGTAGAATTTAAAAATATTGCAGAGTGGTACAACTGGCAAGCAAATGAAATTAGAAAAGAAATTAATAAAAATAAAGATTTTTCTTTGCAGAGTGAAGTTGAACTTAGACATTTTTCAAAAGATGGAAAAACCCAAACAATTTTTGCTGGCAACGGAAAGTGTATATTAAATAAAGCTGGCTTGTTGTACAAAGGCACAGAAAATGGAGTAGAGATAGAAAAACTTTTTACAATGGAAAGTATTCATAGATTACTTTTTGGTGCTGGAGAAAATTTTGAAATATATGAAGGAAAAGAAATTTTTTATTTTGTACCAACAAATAAACGCAGTTGCGTAGAGTGGTATATTGTAAGTGGTTTGTTAAAAGAATAATAAATAGGAAAAAAGAAAAATGACAAATGAAAAAACTAAAGTAAAAAAAGAAAAAGCGTTTGCTTCTATAAGTGTAAAATCTTTTGTTTTTGTTGTTGCAATTCTTGTTTTTATGTTGGCTGTATGTGGAATATTATCTTTATTTGTTCCACAAGGTGAATTTGCAAGAAATGCAAATGGAGAAATTATTGCAGGTACTTATGTTCAAGGCGAAGCCCATGGTATAGAATTTTGGAGAATTATAACAGCACCATTTAGGGTTTTTGCTGCAGAAGGCAGTTTAACAATAATAATGATTTGTTTGTTTTTGCTTATAATGAGTGGTGTTTTTAATCTTTTAGAAAAAACAAACGGCATTAAAGTTATTATGGATAAAATTGTTCAAAAATTTGAATATAAAAAACGACTTGTTATATGTCTTGCAATTTTGTTTTTTATGTTGTTTGGTAGTTTCTTTGGTTTGTTTGAAGAGCTTGTTACTCTTTTACCATTTGTTACTATTTTTATGTTGTCTTTGGGTTTTGATACGATGACGGGCTTAGGTGTTTGTATGTTGGCTTCTTGCTTTGGTTTTTCTGCTGCAATTACAAATCCATTTTCTGTAGGTATTGCATCAAGTTTTGCAGGTATTAATACAATTAGTGGTATATGGCTTAGAATAATATTTTTTATTTTGGTTTATGCATTGGTTTGCTTTTTTGTTTTAAATTACACAAAAAAAATAAGAAAAAATCCAGAAATTTCTTTAACATATCAAAATGACTTGTTAAAAAGAGAAAGTTTTGAAACAAGAGAAAAAGAAGACCCACAAAAAAATAATAAAATTTTTAAAGTTTATGCAACTTTCTTTATTTGTCAGTTTATAGTTCTTCTTTCAATTGCTTTTATAAGACCTATTTCTGATTATGCAATACCTATTTTGTCTGTAACATTTTTGATAGGTGGTTTAATTGCAGGTTTGTTGGTTGTTGAAGAAAAGAAAAAAGTTTTTGCCTACTTTGGCAAAGGCGCTTTGGCTATGTTTCCAGCAGTGCTTTTAATTGCTCTTGCTTCTTCAATTAATCTTGTTATGCAAGAAAGTAAAATTATAGATACAATTATGAACACAGTTATAAACTTTTTAGATGGACAAAGCATCTATGTTTGTGTTTTGTATATTTATCTTTTAATTTTAATTTTGCAAATTTTTATTGGTTCAGCTTCAGCAAAAATATTTTTGATAATGCCAATTTTGCTTCCAATTTGTAGTGTTATTGGCTTATCTCCAAACTTGCTTATTTTAACTTATTGTATGGCAGACGGTTTTTCAGATGTTATACTTCCTACAAATCCGGTACTATTAATTGGTCTTTCAATGTCTAATGTATCTTATGGCAAATGGGTAAAATGGACTTGGAAGATTCAACTTTCAATTTTGGTTATGTCTATTTTAATTTTATTCTTTGGCATTGCCGTAGGGTTTTAAAGAATATTGAAAATATAAAAAAGTCACGAAAACTAATCGTGACTTTTTTTAATATTTTTAAATATTATTATTCTTGAACAGATGCTGTATTTGTATCTAATACAACTGCATTAGCACCTTGTTCGTGTAAAGCTGTAAGATTTTTTTGGAAAAATTCTTCATAAGAAGAGGTAGTTTGGTTAAAATCTTCTTCTTCGGTTGTATATCTTAATACACCACTAACATCTTCAAAAGAACCAGAAGAATCTCTTTGAATGCCCCTATAACTTTCTTGATAAGAAGTATCAATATAAACACAGTGATCTGTAATGCTTCCCATTGTGTATTGTTCAACCTTATCTGCTTCTGCTGTAATTTGGTTAAAAACTAATAGACCTTCTTTATTTGGGAAGAACCCTGTGTATGATGCTCTTTCCAAAGGAAAGTGTTTTATTCTACTATAGCCACCTCCTGATGGATTTTTATCAAAATCAAAGTTTGATGTTTTTATAAGTAAACCATTTGGAGTTTTAATAGAAATTGTTTCGCTTAAAACATTGCCGTTTTCATCTCTTTGTACAGTTTTAACAATTGGCTCTGTTTGTGCTTCATTTTGAGCAAGGAAATCTTGATATATTCCTTCTCTTTGTTGAAGTAATTCTTCTTCTGCTCTTATAATATCTTCTTTTCTTTGACGCTCTGCCAAAATGTTTGCTTTTATATTATCAAAAGCTCTTTTAGGTGCTGTCACAACTTTTGCAATTGTAGTACCAACGGTGTTGGCTGTGTTTTTTACTTGTGTTGTAATAGCTTCTATTTTCATTCTTCTTTCTGCTTGTTTAGCAGCTTTTTCTGCAGCAGTTTTTTCTGCCAAAATTCTTTGTTGTTCTGCTTGATTTTGTAATGCTTTTTCTTGGTTGAAGGCATTAATTCTATCTTCTAAATCACTCATAAATATATCTCCTTTATTAATAATATCATTAATTTACATAAAAATCAATAAATTGAATAATAAGCATAAAGTATAAGAGTTTTGTTTTTTAATTGTTGGTTTATTTATTTTTATCTTTTAAAAGTTTTTGGTTTGTTTAAAAAAATTACAATTCGTTATAAAATTGATTTAAAAAAGTTAGCATAAAATTATGTCTTTCTTCTGCTAATTTTAGCGCAGTTTTTGTGTGTAATTTATCTTTTATTAAAAGAAGTTTGTCATAAAAATGGGATAATGTTGAGTTTGTTGTTTCGTTAAACTTATATTTGTTTTTATCAAAAACAATATTTACATCGTCATAAAAATTACATTTTTTTGAGTTTCCAAATTCTATCGCTCTAATAATTCCCATTGCACCAAGAGCATCAAGTCGGTCTGCATCTCTTACAATTTTTGCGTTGAGAGAATTTAACTCTATGTTTTTACCTTTGTTCCAAGAGATATTTGATATTATATAAACTATCTCATCTATTTCTTCGGAAGTATAGTTGTTTAATTTAAGAAAGTTTTTAACATAGTTTATTCTTTCTTCAAAATTTTCAAACAATTTTTTGTCTACAGTGTCGTGTATTAGTGCTGCAGTAAGAACAATTTTTTCGTTTCCTTTTTCAACAGCATTAATTTTTTTGGCATTACTGTAAACTCTTAGTGCATGTTGTAACCCGTGACCACTATTATCGTTTTTTAATTCTTTTTTAACAAAATCTATTATGTTTTTCATCTTTTATCCTTTTTAACATTATACAAAAAAATATAGTTCTTAAACAAATAAATATGTCAGATTTAATCTTAAAGTTGGGTAAAAAACAAAGTAAAGTATACAAAATAAAAAAATCCACCTGCATTACAAGTGGTGTGGATGGAAAATTTTTTGGCGGTGGCAGAGAGATTCGAACTCCCGTGTCGCTAAGCGACAAACGCATTTCGAGTGCGCCTCGTTATAACCACTTCGATATGCCACCATAGTAATTTTTGTTATAAAATTTTAATACAATAACAAAAATAGACCTTGTAATAATAATTCAAATTTAATAAAGTTGCAACTTTTTTAATTGGTGCTTTTAATAAAAATTTTTAAATTTGTTCAAAGTGTAAATTTAATAAATTTCTATTTTTTGTAGAGTGGTTATTATTGACAATGCTATACCCAATTGTTATAATTTTAGTACTTTTTAAAATTAATTTTTATCAAAGTAAATTTTGTTTTTTAATACAATTTTTAATAAAAAACATATAAATAAATAGGTTAAAAATAAATAATAAAAGTTTAAAAGGGTAAATATGATAGAAGATTTTACAAGTGCTAAAAACATATTAAAACTTGCAATAGATTTACAAAATTTATGTGAAAGCACAGATGATAAAGAAGTTAATAAAAATATACTTTCAATTAAGTTTAAAATTTTATTGTTAATTCAAGAATTTGGCAAGGTTTCACCTTCTACTTTGGTAGAAGAGTTAAAAATTGCAAAATCTAATATTGCCCTTTTCTGCAAACAACTTTTAATAGAACAATTTATTGTAAGCAAACAAGACGAGTTTGACCACAGAATAATATATTACTGTTTAACTAAAAAAGGCGAAAAATATGTTTGTAGTTTTCTTAACTTATTAAACAATCATATTTGCCAAACTTTTGAAGAAAATAAGTTAAAAACACTTGATAAAAATGTAAAAGTTATTAGTGATATATTTTCAAAAAATAGGAGTAAAAAGTAAAAATGCTTAAATTATATAATTCATTAACAAACAAAAAAGAAGAACTAAAACCTGTAGAAGAAGGTTTGGTTAAAATGTATACTTGTGGTCCTACAGTTTATTATTACCAACACATTGGCAATATGAGAGCATACATTTTTATGGATAGTTTAAGAAGAACCATTAAGTATAATGGCTATAAAATTAAAGGTGTAATGAACATTACAGATGTAGGACACTTAACAAGTGACGAAGATAGTGGCGAAGATAAAATGGAAAAAGCTGCTAAAAAGGAAAATAAAAGCCCATACGAAATTGCAAAATTTTATTCAGATATTTATTTTGATGATTTGAAAGCTTTAAATATTGATATTCCAGAACATATTACCCCTGCAACAAAATATATTCCACAAATGATAGATTTTGTTAAAGGGCTTGAAAAGAAAGGTTATACATACAGAATTGAAGACGGAATTTATTTTGATGTTAAAAGTTTTCCGGGGTATGGTCAATTAAGTCAAAAAGATTTGGATAAACCGGGTAACGCAAGAATTGAAGAAAATGCAAACAAACATCACCCATTCGATTTTGCTTTATGGAAGTTTGTTCCAGATAATCATATTATGAAGTGGGATAGTCCTTGGGGTGTTGGTTGCCCGGGTTGGCACATAGAGTGTTCTGCAATGGGTAGAGATCTTTTAGGTGACAAGTTTGATATTCACACAGGTGGTATTGATCATAAAACTGTTCACCATGAAGATGAAATTGCTCAAAATGATGCTTTGGCTGGACATAAAGTTGTAAACACTTGGATGCATAACGAATTTTTACTTGTTGATGGTGGAAAAATGAGTAAGAGTTTGGGTAATGTTTATACAATTGCCAATTTAAGAGAAAGGGGCTTTAATGCTCTTGACTTTAAATTTTTCTGCTTAAATACTCACTATAGCAAAAAAATAAACTTTACTTTTGAAGGTTTAAAAGCAAGTGCTATGGGTTATAAAAAATTAAAAGCAAACCTATTAGAGCATTTAAACGGAACAGAAAAAGTAGAAAAAGAAAAGATAGAGGAATATAAACAAAAATTCTTAGAGGCAATTAATGATGACCTTAACTTTCCACTTGCAATTGGTGTAATGTGGACTATGGTTAGAAACGAGCCAAAATCAAAACAAGTTTATGAAACTGTTTTGCAATTTGATAAAGCCCTTGGTTTGGGTTTAGATAATATTGTAGAGAATGAAGAAAAACAAGAAGAAACAATACCTCAAAATGTAAAAGATTTAGCAGAATCTCGTTTAATTGCAAGACAAGCAAAAAAATGGGACGAAAGCGATAGGTTAAGAGATAAAATTAAAGAACTTGGTTATAATATTAAAGATAGCAAAGATGGCTATGAGCTTGAAAAACTATAAATTATAAAAAAACTAAAAACCTTTAAAATAAAAGCATATAAAAAATAAAACCCTAAGAAAAATTCTTAGGGTTTTTTACACAATTTTTTATAAAATGTTTACAAATTATTGTTCTGTAGGTGGTATTAATTTTAAAGTTTTTGCAGTGTCTGTTTGTGTATTAGTATTGTCTAAATTAACAACAGTAAAGCAACTTTCATCTACTACAGTTTCTTCGGTATTTGTTGGTTCTACAACAGATTCTTCAGGCATAACAATTTTAGGAGCATATTGTTGTAAGTTTTCTGTTAAGCGTTGTTCATATGTGTTAATTCTTGCTGTTATAAATTCTTCTGCCATTTGACCTTGTTCTGTAGTTAACAAATTACCTTCGCCCGAATACTTTGCAACAATTTCTGGTATTGGATTTGTTAATTTTAAATTTGCAACATCTTGTAAGAAAGATTGTGCAACTTCTGGAAAATACTTGCAAATTAATCTTACATTTTCTACGCTTTGTTCTGCAAAAGTTTCTGTTTTTGCAAGTTCAGTTGGGGAAGTTGCTCTTCTTTCAATTCTTGCTTGATTATTTTTTTCAACTCTTGCCATTATTTCTGGTGTTCTTAAAATTTCTGGATACATTTCAATGCTTTCAAGTTGCAAAGGTTTAATTTTTGTTGTGTATAAAATATTTAATGCTTCGCCAAAATCAAATTGAGGGGCAATAAATATTTCACCTGTTCCTTCGTTATAAACAATACCAGCATTTCTTGATGAAAAATCTACATCACCAAGCATATCCCTGCATAAAAATTGATAAGAAAGTTGTTGTTTTGCAACTAAAGAAATTGCTTGCATTTCTTGTAAAGAATGACCCGTCTCGTCTTGTTTTGATAAAACAAATCTATCAATAGTTTTCCACATTTCTGTTAAACTTGTTGTTGGAGATTCTTTTTTTGTAATGTTTGAAAATGTAAATAAATTTTCATTTCTTGACAAGAAGCTAAAAACAAGTGTTCCCATTGCAGGTTGTTCTTTTTGCTCTGGTGTTAAAAAAGAGTATAAAACTTCTTCACTTTCGCCAATTGAAACAGGGCAATTAAATGAAGTTGTTCCGCCCATTTTTGAAATAATTTCCATTGTTGAAGCTTCTGCAAAAATATTAAAAGGGCTTTTTGCAAGTTTAAAAAATGCTGGCAATTGAACTGGAGAATTTGGATATAGTTGAAGAATGTTAGTGCCTGCTGTAATAACATTTGGGTTAAGACGAAACTCTTGAGGAATATAACTTGCAGATGCCATACCCCAAAGTGTTTTGTTTTGAGTAGCAGGATACATACTTCCATCACTTTGAATAATAAAGCTGCCTTTACTTTGGCCACCTTCTAAAACATTTCTATATAATCTTAAACTTTTGTATAATTCTTTTTCCATACGATAATTTTATAAAAAATGCAAGAATAAAACAATGTTCAAAGTTAACAAATTAATTATTTTATATATAAATATATAAATGCAGATGAAAAATATAAATAAAAACTAAAAAATATTAAAAAATTATAAAAAGAAATAAAATGAAAGTATTAATGTTAAAAAAAATAAAAAGGCAGAAATTAGACGAAAAACATAAAAAGTTTTGTTATTTAACATAATAAATGTTTTATTTAACAAAATCTTGTGTTAAAATATCGTTGTATTTTAATTTTGTACAGGAGATATTTTATGCTTGAAATTTTACAAAAACAAAAAGAATTTTTTAATACTAAAACGACTATAGATGTAAATTTTAGATTAACTCAATTAAAAAAACTCAAATCTCAAATAAGTGTATACTACGACCAAATTTGTTCTGCTTTTTTAAAAGATTTAAATAAGTACGAATTTGATGTTGTTTCTACAGAATTAGGTCTTGTTGTTAAAGAACTAAATTTTATGTTAAAAAACTTAAAAAAATTGGCAAAACCAAAAAGAGTAGTAACATCAATTATAAACTTTCCATCAAAAGGATATAAAATTTATGAGCCATATGGTACTGTTCTTGTTGCTTCACCTTGGAATTATCCATTTCAACTTACTTTAATACCAGCAATTGGTGCTATGGCAGGTGGAAATACCATTGTAATTAAGCCATCAAGAAACACCCCAAATGTAACAAAAGTTATTAAAAAAATATTTGATGTTTTTGATGATAGTTATGCTTATGTTGTTACTAAAGAAAGTGAAATCGAAACACTTTTAGACGAAAAATTTGATTTTATTTTTTATACAGGTTCTCCAAACAAAGCAAAAGAACTTATGGAAAAACAATCAAAATATTTAACACCAATGGTTTTAGAACTTGGTGGAAAAAGCCCTTGTATTGTTGATAGTGATGCAGATATTTTGGCAAGTGCAAAAAGAGTTGTTTGGGGTAAATTTTTAAATGCAGGACAAACTTGTGTTGCCCCAGATTATGTTTTATTGCATAGTTCTATAAAAGATAGATGGCTTGAATGTGCTAAAAACTATATAGAACAATTTTATTATGAAGAAGGTCATCTAAAAAAAGATTTTGTTAAAATAATAAATCAAAAAAATTTAGATAGATTAAAAAATTTAATTGAGCCAGCAAAAATCTTCTTTGGTGGAAATTCAGAAGGCGAAAGATTGGAACCAACAATATTAGAAAATGTAAAATATGAAGATAAAGTTATGCAAGAAGAAGTTTTTGGACCAATTATGCCTATAATAGAATTTGATAATTTAGATGATGAAATTTTGAGATTACAAAAAGAAGAAAAACCTCTTGCTTTATATTATTTTGGTCAAGACAAACAAAAAATAAATAAAGTTAAAAATTATTGTAGATATGGTGGTGGTTGTATAAACGATACAATTATGCATTTATGTGAAGAAAAACTTCCTTTTGGTGGATTAGGTAATAGTGGCATGGGTTCTTATCATGGTAAACAAACTTTTTATACTTTTACACACCAAAAAAGTATTCTTGAAAAATCTCCTACAGGAGAATTAAATATTAAATATCCACCAGTTGATGGCAAAAAATTAAATTTAACTAAATTTGTTTTTAAAATAAAAAATAAGTAATTTGTAAAAAAAATATATTACATAATTACAAATGGAGAAAATTATGCAATCAAGAACACAAATTGTTATTGGAAGTGAAAATGTTGAAAAATTAAAAAATAGTAACATTGCTATTTTAGGTGTAGGTGGTGTAGGTGGCTATGTAGCAGAAATGATAGCAAGATTGGGTGTAGAAAACATAACGATAGTTGATTTTGATAAAATAAGTGTTAGCAATTTAAATAGACAAATAATTGCCCTAAATTCAACAATAGGAAAATACAAAGTTGAGGTTTTAAAAAGTAGAATTTTAGATATAAATCCAAAATGTAATGTAGTAGAAGTAAACAGTAAAATATCTTCACAAAATGTTGATAAAATTTTAAATAATAACTTTGATTATGTTGTTGATTGTATTGATGACATTCCTGCTAAAATAGCAGTTGCAAAATATTGTAAGGAAAATAAATTAAAAATTGTTTCTTCAATGGGTACTGGCAACAGATACAAAATGCCACAATTTGAAGTAAGTGATATTTCTAAAACCAGTTATGATAAACTTGCAAAAAAACTAAGAAAACTTTTAAAAGATGAAGGGATAACTTCTTTAGATGTAATTTACACCAAAGAGGAAATTGAAAAAACAGAAGCTCTCGGTAGTGTTGTATATTACCCATTAATGTGTGCAGGAACTATTGTTAGTTTTGTTGTTAATAAAATAATTGAAAAATAATAAAAAAAAGGAAGTGTTTATTGCACTTCCTTTTTATAAAAAATTTAATAAAAATTTTTGATTTAAATATTAAAAAAATTTAAAAATTATAATTTATAAATTTGTTTATAATTGACAAATTAAAAATTGTTACAACCCTCTATTTAAGTGATAAATATTAATTATTCGCAGCACTTTTTATTGCCTAAAAAAGTTAATTCTACATGGCCATTGTCCATTTCGCAAAGAGAACAAATTTCAAAAGATTTTTTAGATAGTTGTGTGTGTCCACAATGTCCACATTTCCACTCGTACTGTGTTGCACTTTGGTACAAGGAGTGGTCTTTAATTTTGTTGTAAAGCTCGTCTAAAACCATAAAATGGTCGTTTTCTACAAGAGCTATAAGTTTAAACTTTTCTGCAATTTCTTTAAAACCCTCGTCTTCTGCAATTTTTGCAAAACTTGGATAAATAGTTGTGTTTTCGCTTTTTTCATTGTTGCTTGCACTTTTAATCATTTCTTTTAGTTCGCCATCTTCAAAAGGATAACCGGCTTTTATTTCAATGTTTTTTTGTTCTTCTTTACTGTTTTTTGCAATTAAATCCCAAAAAACTTTAGCATGAGCCATTTCATTTTTTGCCAAAGTTTTAAAAAGCATTTGTATATTTTTTTTACCTTCTTGCATTGCTTTTTGTGCAATAAATTGATATCGTGCTCCGGCTTGACACTCTCCAGCAAAAGCACGCGCCAAATTTGTTTTTGTTTGTGATTGTTCAAAATCCATAATATTTTAAAATCTCCTTTTTAGTTTTTACTAAAAAATGATTGTCTTTTTTAAAATAAATATTCATTTTTTTTGGCATTTTACTTAAACTAATAGCGTCTTTTTATTTGCTATTTACTTTAATTTTAAATAAAATAAAATATGAGGAATTATTTTTTATGTTAAATATTTTTAAATTAGAAAGAAGATATACTGTTTTTGACGAAAAAACATACTCTCATTTTTTAAAAACTTTAAAAACAATGACAACTTACACTCTTGATGACCCTGTAAGAAAAAAAATTGTTGATTATTATTATGATAATGATGCAAGGTTGTTAGAAGAAAACGAGTTGTTGCTTAGAAAAAGAGTTTGTGGACCAAAAGCAGAACTTAAAATTAAGCGTAGATATTTTAATCCACAATATTTTTACACAGATAATTTGCGTAGTCATGAAAGAGAAAAGGAAATACCTGCAAGCGAACCACTTTCAAAACACTTTTTCTTTTTAAACAACGCATTAAATTCAATGTTTTCTAATGCTTTAAAGTTTGACCCAGATAAACTTTTTGAGCAAACAAAAGTTAATGTAATTATTAAAATAGATCAAGTTACACGCAAACTTTTTGGTTATGGTGGCCTTAAAATAGAAATAAGACACGAAAAATTAAAAATACAAAATAAAATGACAAAGCGTAAAGCTTATACAGAAATTATTCAATTAAAACTTTTATCAGCAGAAGACACATTTCCATTGTTTGAAGATTTTATTACAAGGGTTGAAAAACACTGTAAAGAAATTTTTTATACTCAAGATAGTAAGTATGAAATTGCAATAAAAAATACAAAACCATTGCCAACAAAAGAAGAACGCAAAAAACATAAAGAAGAAATGTTGCGTAAAAAAGCAATGGAAAATAACGGCGAAGTTGTTGAGAAAAAAGATTAAAAATAAATACATTTTTTGTTTTTTAAAACAGATATACTTAGCATAAATAAAGGAAAGTAGAAAAAAATGAAAGATTATTATGTTATTATTGACTGCGACCCGGGCATTGATGATGCAATGGCTATTATGAATGCAGTAAATAGTGAAAATATTGAAGTAAAACTTATTTCAACTGTTTCTGGCAATTTAACTATAGAAGAAACAATGAAAAATGCTTTAAAACTTGTAGAGCTTTTTAAGGTTGATATTCCTGTTGCAGAAGGTGCAAGACAACCAATAAAAAGACAAAGCGTTTATGCTTCAATGGCACAGGGCACAAAAGGTATGGGTGGATATACTTTTGCTAAGCCAAAAACAAAACCTTTTGTTTTAAAAAGTCCAGATGCAATACATTATTTTTTGAGTGAAAATCCTGCAAAAAATACAACTTTAATGTGTATTGGACCAATGACAAACATTGCAAATTTACTTAAGAAATACCCAGAAGCAAAAGATATGATTTCTCGTATAGTATTTATGGGTGGAAGTAAAGACGAAAATGGTATGACAGAGCCATACAGAGAGTTTAATGTTGCATATGACCCAGAAGCAATGCAAATTGTTTTTGATTCTAATATCCCTCTTGTTATGGTGCCAATGGAATTGGGCCATATTGCATATTTTACACCAGAAGAACAAGGTAAAATTAAAAGAGCAAATGCCATTGGCGAAATTTTTTATAAAATGTTTTCAAAATATAAAGATTTTCATGTTGGCGAACTTGGTGCCGCCGTACATGATAGTTGCTGTGCTTTGTATTTATCTAACCCAGAAATTTTTAGAACAGAAGAAGCAAGAATTTCTATTGATTATCACAAACAAGTAGGCAAAGAATATGGTTTTATAAATTGTGATTTTACAAGTAAAAAACCAAACGCAACTGTGTGCGTAGATGTTGATGTGGAAAAATTAAAGAAAATTATTTATGGAAACTTGTTTAATTACAACTAAAAATAATTTTTAATAAAAGCAAGGTAGTATTTAAAATTTAATAAAAAAAAGACAATTTAGTGGTAAATAATCATTAAATTGTTTTTTTTGTGTTAGTTTTAACCAAAACAATTTTTTTATTTTTGTTTTGCTTGAATTTGGCTATAAATTATAGTAATATATATTAGTTATTTATAACAGTTTTGTTTTTAGGTTAAAATAGTAAAAATTAAAAAGCAAACAACCAAATTAAAAAGGGAGAAAAAATGAAAAAACTTAAAAAATTATTTTTATGCGTATTTATGTTTTTAATAAGTTTTACAATGTTTGGTTGTGCGTCTGTAAATTTAGATGTAATTTATGCCCAAAAACAAGATAATTATGGAAATCAATTTAATGTTGTAACAGCAAATATGAATATAAAACTTGAAACTTCAACATATTGGAAGGAAATTCATGGTTTAACAAAAGAATATTTTAACCAACTAAATAATGCTTATGTAAACAATATTGTTTCACTTTATTCTAATGTTTATGATTTTAATGCTTTAGACACCACAGAAGATAAGTCAATGTATGATGAAACTCGAGAAAAGTACGACTATATTTTATCAAAAACTTTAAACAGATTTTTAGTAATTTATGAAAAAGAAGAAGATAAAGAAGAGTTTAAAGCCGATTCAAAAACAAACACAATAAATATTAAAAAAGAATTTATTTCTATTTATGGATACATTATGTATTGTTATCCATCTGCCTTTGAATATAACCCAGATAAAAATGCAGTTGTTATAAGCGATAGTTATAAATCTCTTATTGATATTCCTATTGGTGGTGGTTTTAAGCAAGAAGAAAACTTATTTACAGTTCGTTCAATACAATATTGCACTCCATTTTATTATAACGGGCAAGAACCAACTTTTTTAGAAGATAATACATTTGTTGGAGTAACAAAAGGGCAAAAGTTAATGGATGCATTAACTGCAAAAACAGGAAAAACTGAAGATGATTTGCAAAAATTAGGTTTTAGTTTTTCAACTCCATACAAAAGAGTTCATTCTGATGGAGAAGTAAATCAAACTCAAAACGGTTATACTCATACTTGGACATTAGGAAATATAGGTAGTACCGTTAGCGTTTGGCGTACTTATGCAAATTCTCCTGCTTGGTATATTATAGCCGGTGTAACGGGTATTTTAATAGTTGTGATTGGTTTTGTAGTTGTGTCAATTGTAAATAACAATAAAAAAAGAAAAGGTATGAAAGCGTTAAAACAACTTGACCAACTTGCCAGACAGCAAGAGCAAGAAGAAAACAAAAACGATAAGTAGTATTTTAAAAGGAAAAATAAAGATGTCTAAAAAACAAAAATTAAGACAAGTAAACGAAGAGATTTTTTCTGCAAAACACTTTTTTGCAAAAAACATAAAAAGGTATGCTCTTATTATTGTAATAGCAATGCCAATAGCTATGGTTATAAGTTTTATTTTAGGAAATGAATTTCCTAATTGGTATAACGGGGCAGTTAGTTTTTTCTGTTCTTTGGCAATGATATTATTTGCTTGTCTTATAGGGCTTATAATTTTTGTTAAGAAAGACGAAAAAGCAAAAAGAGAAAGTACCAAAGAAAAGGAAAGAGACCCTTTTGCAGATTAAAATTATTTTTAATTTTTATAAAATTTAAATAAACATAAGAAGGACAAATATGGAAAAGAAAACAAGTAAATTAGCAAGAACAATCCCTCACAATATTGAAGCAGAGCAATCAGTTTTAGGTTGTAATTTAATTGATGATAATGTTGTTTTGCAAGTTATGAATATGTTAAAAGCAGATGACTTTTATACAGAGGCACATAAAACAATATTTGAAGCAATGTCTACTATTTATAACTCAAACAAACCAATTGACTATGTTACATTAACTGACGAACTTGACAGAAAAGGTTTGTTAGAAGCTGTTGGTGGTATTGATTATATAACAACTCTTACAAACATTGTTCCAAGTGCTGCAAACTATAAGCATTATGCAGAAATTGTTAAAAGAGATTCTACTTTGCGTAAACTTATTCGTTCAAGCCAAGAAATTATTGATAGAGCTTACAATAACGAAGATAGCAATATTTTGGGTTTTGCAGAAAAAGCCATTTTTGATATTGCACAAGAAAATGATTTTTCTTCACTTACACATATTTCAGAAGTTTTAGGTGATGTTTTAAATAAGTTTGAACAAATTGATAAAAATGGGGGACTTTTAAGAGGTGTTCCAACTGGCTTTAATGAACTTGATAAAATTACAAATGGTTTTCAAAAAAGCGATTTAATTTTGCTTGCTGCTCGTCCTTCAGTAGGTAAAACAAGTTTGGCTATGAACTTTATTACAAACGCGGCCCTTAAGGGCAAATACTGTGCTGTATTCTCACTTGAAATGCCTAAAGAACAAATTACACAGCGTGCACTTTGCAGCATAAGTGGCGTTAGTATGGAAAAAGCTTTAACAGGTAAGCTTAACCAAAGTGATTGGAAGGCCTTGTGGGAAGGAAATAAAAAACTTATAGAAAAACAAATATTTATTGATGACTCTTCAATGAATACTCCTGTTGAGGTTTTAAGCAAGTGTAGACGCTTAAAAAGAGAACACGGGCTTGACCTTGTTATGATTGACTATTTGCAACTTATGAGTGGCGATAGAAAAAACAAAGATGCAAACCGTCAACAAGAAATTAGTGAAATGACAAGAAACTTAAAAATTGCAGCAAGAGAGTTGCAAGTTCCTATTATTTTATTATCACAATTATCTCGTGATATTGAAAAGAGGGTTGACCACCGTCCAATTTTAAGTGACTTGCGTGAAAGTGGTGCTATCGAACAAGATGCTGATATTGTTATGTTTATTCACTCTCCAGATAGATATGGTGATGTTGAAAACGACGATGGCCCAAACATAAGAGAAATTATTGTTGCAAAACATCGTAATGGTGCTTTGGCAAATATTAAAGTTAAATGGATTCCAGAAATTACTACATATACAGATATTGGTGCTAATAGTGATAGACAAAGTTTAGAAGACCTTGCTCCACCACCTCCACCACCACCTGCTTATAATGACGAAGTAGTTATGACTCAAATGGATGACGAAATTGACTTTTAAAAAACAAACTTAACTTATTAGGAGATTATATACAAAATGAAAAAACTTACAGCAAAAGAACTAAGAGAAATGTGGATTAATTTTTATAAAGAAAAAGAACATGCTTTAATTCCATCTGCTTCACTTGTTCCAGAAAATGACCCTTCAGTTCTTTTTACAACAGCAGGTATGCATCCGCTTGTTCCATATTTACTTGGTGAAAAACACCCTTGTGGAAAGCGTCTTGTTGATATTCAAAAATGTGTTAGAACAGGGGACATTGACGAAGTTGGCGATCCATATCACTGTACTTTCTTTGAAATGCTTGGTAATTGGAGTTTAGGCGATTATTTTAAAAAAGAAAAAATTGCTTGGAGCTTTGAATTTTTAACAAGCCCAAAATATTTAAATATTCCAAAAGAAGATTTAGCAGTTACTGTTTTTGCAGGAGATGAAGATGCTCCAAGAGATATGGAAAGTTTTAATGCTTGGAAAAACTGTGGTATTCCAGAAGATAAAATTTTCTTCTTAGGCAAAGAACACAACTGGTGGATTTTGGCAAGTGGCGTTGGTCCTTGTGGCCCAGATAGTGAAATGTTTATAGATACAGGCAAACCAAAATGTTGTGAAGAATGTAGTCCTGCTTGTAGTTGTGGCAAATATGTAGAAATAGGCAATGATGTTTTTATGGAATTTGTTAAACACACAAAAGACGGCAAAATAGAACAAAACCCACAAAAAAATGTTGATACAGGTTTTGGTTTTGATAGATTATTATATATTTCAAATCAACTTGAAAGTGTTTATGATACAGAACTTTTTGTACCAGTTATTAAAAAGATTGAAAGTTTAAGTGGTGTTGAATATAAATCAAGCGAACAAGCAACAAGAAATATGCGTGTTATTGCAGACCATATTAGGGCTTCTGTGTTTATTATTTGTGATGGTGTTACACCATTAAATGTTGGGCAAGGTTATGTATTAAGAAGATTATTAAGAAGGGCAATTAATTGCGCAAGTCGTCTTAATTTAGAAGGTAATAAACTTGCAGAACTTGTACCAGAAGTAGTTAAAGTTTATCAAGAGTTTTATCCAGAACTTAAAGATAAAGAAAACTTTATTATGGATACAATTACTCAAGAAAGTGAAAAATTTTCCAAAACTCTTGCACAAGGTATTAAAGAGTTTGAAAAAGTTGCAATGTATTGTAAAGATGGCAAACTTAGTGGAAAAACTGCTTTCAGATTGTACGATACATTTGGTTTTCCATTTGAACTTACAAAAGAATTGGCAGAAGAAAAGAATTTAACTGTAAACGAGGCAGAGTACGAAGAAGCATTTAAAATCCACCAAGAAAAATCAAAAGCAAATAATGATAAAGTATTTAAAGGTGGCCTTGCAGATACAGGAGAACAAACAACAAGATTACACACTGCAGTTCATATTTTGCAAGCAGCATTAAGAAAAATTATTAGCGAAGATATTTATCAAAAAGGTAGCAACATTACTTCAGAGCGTTTGAGATTTGACTTTAATTGTGATCATAAATTAACAGATGAAGAAAAACAAAAAATAGAAGATTTTGTTAATGATGTAATTAAAAAAGATATTCCTGTTGTTTGTGAAGAACTTACTCTTGACCAAGCAAAAGAACAAGGTGCTTTAGGTGTTTTTGAACACAAATATGGCGATAAAGTTAAAGTTTATACAATAGGTGATGTAAGTAAAGAAATTTGTGGTGGACCACACGCAAAAAGCACTGGAGAACTTAAAAAGTTTAAAATTGTTAAAGAAGAATCAAGTAGTGCTGGCGTAAGAAGAATTAAAGCAATAATAGAAAATAATTAATAAGGTTATTTAAAATTTATTTAAAGGAGAAAAAAATGAAAGCTTGGAAAAAAATATTAATTTATTTGGCTTTTATTATTGGTATATTATTAGCACTTGTACTTATTTGTTTTGCTGTAATGTATTTTTCGCCGGGTACATCTATTTTAGGGTATGAATATATACTTTATAACAAAAAAGTAACAAACGAATATACAATATCTTCTATTCCATCAATATCTGGCATTCAAGCAGTTGAAATTATAACAGAAGAAAGTGATATTTATATTTATCCAAACACACAAGAAAATGTTTTAAAAGTTTATCACAATCAAGGTTTGTCTGGTTTTGTAAAAAGTGTTAATGCCGATTTAAATATGGATATAAGTATTCAAACAAAATCGTTTGAAGAAAGTTTGGTTTCTTATAAAACTTTTTGCTTAAATTTAAACGAACCAAATGGCTGGGTAGCAAAATCTAATGCAGCTGTTTATGTTTATTTACCAAATAATATTTCTCCTTCAACTGTTTATGCAAGGTCTAATAGTGGTAACATTTATTATGTTTCAGAAAACATTGAAGAGATTGAAGTTGAGGGACAAAAACAAACAAAAACTCATACTTTAAACTGTACAAATCTTTATATGAAAACTGGAAACTATGGCAAACTTAGCATAGATAATAAACACAATATCTCTAATTATTATTTAAAAACAAGCAGAGGCAAAGTAAGTTTTTATGATGTAACAGCAATAAGTGCCAACACTGTTAAATTTGAAACAGATTCTGGTTTATTTGATTTAAGAAATGCAAACGGAGATGCTAAACTCACTTTGTCAAATAAGTTAGAAATTAGGTCTTATGGTGACTATGCTGGACCTTCTGTATATATTAATAAATTGGTTGGAGATTTGTATGTAGATGCAGATAACGGTTTGTATAACATAGGTACGGTTGGTTCTTACGGTGTTTATAAAAAAGTTGCAATGACAATAAACAGTTCTAAAATAAACATTGGTACTGTTTATGGTGAGGTTTCTATTTTAGGTCAAGGAAATAATATTTCAAACGAAATTTATGTTGGAAATCATTATTACGATCCAGAACATATTTCTATTACAAGTGTATATGAAAACGGTTCTGCTCCTGTTACAATTGAAAATTTAGATGCTCACGCTTCATTTGATTCAACTTCTGGAAGTATTAACATTAAGACAGCAACAAACAAGAGTAATATTTATGCATATTCAAACTCTGGTTCAATTAGCGTTAAGTATGTTTCTTCAGAAGAAGATCACCCAGAAACAAAACTTACTATTTTAACAAAAACAGGCAATGTTAACTTAAACAATGTTAGTTGTTTGTTTGAAGTTCATGTTTTAGAAAATAGTTCTTCATCAAGCTTAAATATTGTGTTAGATGCAGTTGCATATAAACAAGAAAGTGGTGTTGTTTATGACAATATTATTAATGCAAAAAATAGAAAAGTAAATTTAACTCTTGAGGGTGTTAGCGATAATTTGCAATTTAGAATTGTTTCAACTAATGAAGTTAAAATTGCAGAAGGTACTGTTGGTCAAAATATCTCTTATAAATATGACGCTGATGGAGTTGTAAACAATGACTATTTGTTAGAAACTCCGGGATATGAAGATTTTGGCTATTGTTATAGAATTGGTTATAACAAGGGTAACGAAAACTATAACTCTAACGCTTTTGATAAATGGGGTAAATTATTAATTACAACCTCTAATAATACTTATGTAAATAGTAGGGGATTATAATAAAAAATAAAAATAACTATCGAAGGTAATAAAAATGCAAATAAATTTAACTTTAGCTTTTATAATTTTTTTAATTTTATTTGTGGTTTTTCCTGTTTCTATGATAGTTATTTTTTTTAAAAATAAAAAAGTTTTAAAAATCGTTGGTATAATAAGTTTTATTTTATATTGTGCTTTATTATCTATTTTAGTTTTTGGTAGGGTTATTATTAAAGAAAATTCTGTGATTGTAAATTTTACTAATACTTCAAATTGGTTTTCTTCTTATTTTGCTTGGGCTGATTTTGGCAAGGCAAATATATTGTATAATTTAGTTATGCTTTTTCCTGTTTCTGCGTTTGTTATATCTCAAACACAAAGTAAAATTTTTTTAAAAACAACACTTATTTCTTTTTTAATTAGCATTATAATAGAAACATTACAATTTGTTTTGCCAATAGTTAGGTCAACAGAAATTTTTGACATAGTAATGAATGTAGCAAGCGGGGTAATTGGTT
>JAFQFI010000061.1 GCA_017398655.1 Clostridia bacterium | reverse complement strand
TATTAATTAATTATTATTTTTTTTATTATTTTAATATGTTTTTATTTTTAATTTTAATGTTTATTAATTTTATAAAAAAAGGTTTTGAGAGTTAATTCTCAAAACCTTTTTTTGTTTTTAGTAGTTAGGATTTTTATATCCATCAAAAGTATATCCGTTACCAGATATTGAAGAACCTGTATATGTTGCAGTAAATATCTTACATTGTTGATCTACATAATAAATTGTATTTCCACTTCTGTATAAATAAATTGCAACGTGAACACCTTCGTCAATTAATACTGCGCCAGATTGTAAATTTCCTATACCGTTACTGCCTGTAAATTGATGTGAATAATCACCATAAGCACCACCAACTTCACCCCATCTATAACCAGCATAAGCATAGCATAAACGAACAAAGCCAAAACAATCGGTATAAATTTGATAACCATTTGCAATATAATTTATAGTTTGTTGTAAATTATAATTTCTGGCATCAGAATTTACTCTTGAATCTCCACTAAAAGAATTTGAATACATATGAACATCATACTTATAGTGAATAATTTTGCTTGTATACCTACAACTACCCGGATAACAAGTTCCACCACGAGACAAAGCAACAGGAGTTGTATGACCCATTAAATGTGTTACAGGAGCACTTGCAATTGCTAATGCAGCTGCAACAATTGGTCCATACGGAGAACTGCTATCTACCTTTGTTAAAGCATCAGCATAAGTTCCTGTAGGAGCTGGCAAATCACTATCTGTTGGGAAAGTAATACCTCCACCTTCACCACCACCAGCTGAAGAGCCACTGCCCGGACTACCACCCGGATCTGAACCATTTAATGCTTTTGATAAACTTGCTGAAACACTTGAAGATCCATCACAAGGTCCACATTTTTTAAATAATTCTTCTAAAGCATTTGCTCTGTTACCTTTCTCAGTAACTTGTTCATTATCTTCAACTTCTACAGTTGTAGCAGCAACTACACCACCACAATCTTGTAAGCTGTCAATATCTGGATCTTGATTATCATCAGTATATTCAAATTCTTGGAAAGCAATTATAACAATAATACCACAATGGTTTCCTCCAATTCCTAAGAATCCACCATCAGTACAATATGCAAGTAATATTGGGGAACCTACCATTGCCCATTTATCTTTTGAGTAACTTACTTTTGTTGTATCCCAAACCCATTCTAAAGCTTTTTCTACAAGTCTATAATTTTCATCTACTGTTCTTTTGCCATAAACACTATTATCATTAACATCACCATTATCTGTTGTCCATTTCTTTCTATTAATATCCCAATAAGAAGCAGTACGATTACCATCGCTAAGCATTCTGATGGCTGTTTCCATAGCACTTGCTATACCAGATAAATCACCACCACCATCGTAACTGGTAAACCAATTATTTATTTTACCATTCTTATCATGATAATCACCTGTATCTGCTCCACTTGAATGATCTTTAAAATCACCTGTTGCAGGGTTTGTAGTTCCATAATCCTTATAATAAGCATTCCATGCTCCAGCTGAAACAGAGTAATTTCCTCCGCTCCATTTTGGATCATGTTGTGGTTTATATGAGAATGCCATATAATGTTCTTTTCCAACAAAATTTTGTTTAGGTGGTTCATCTATTCTTTCATAATTCGTATGTGAATCAAAATTACTAATTGTTCCACCACTATTATAACCAGCAACATTTCCACGATAATCAGTAATTGAAGCATTTTCATCACTTGACTTATAATTAATTACATTAGAAATCTTCTTGCCAGCACTATTCTTACCTTCGGCTGTACCACCAGAAACATACCCTACAATACCACCTACATAAGAATTTATTGTTGATGTTGTTTGCTTTGTTGAAGAGAAAGCAGACATTGTTGTTACTTCAACAGAGTTAGTACTATCGTACTTTACTGATTTTTTATTTTCACTCTTAGGTCCACCAACTTTTCCACTTGATGTACCAGCAATACCACCAACTTTACAACTTGAATTTGTTGAACTAATATCACCATCATTTATACAATTATGAACCGTACCGGTATTAGAACCAACAATACCACCTAAGTTCGATACAGAACCACTTAAAGAAGCACTGTTTGTACAACCAGAAATTGTACCAGAGTTACTTCCAGCAATACCACCAACAGTTGTTTTTGATAAATCTGAAAGAGAAATACCATTTGTACAACCAACAATTTCTCCACTATTTGTATTTGCAAGTACACCATATGTTGAAGCTGAAGGAGTAATACTACCAGCTGTTTTTATATTTTTAAGTAAACCAGTATTTGTAACAACATAAGGAACAGTTTGTCCACTTGCAGTAACAGTTACTTCTGAACCACTACCAATGCTACCATTATTTGTACTTGTAAGAATTGCATTAATACCAGAGCAACCTACAGAGATATTATTTGCAAGGTAAATACTATTGCCACCAATACTACCAACAATACCTCCACCACCAGATACACTACCACCAACACTTGTAGAGTTAATTACAGCGCCACCATAACCAAGTAATCCACCTTTAGTACCACTACCACTTGCACCACAACTTGCATTAACATTAATAATACATGCAGTACCACAAGCACTATAACCAACAACACCACCGGCATAACTGCTACCACTTACAGAGAAAGCAGAACCATTATTTATTCTACCACTACCTGAAACATAGCCAACAACGCCACCAGCGTAACTTCCACTTACAGAGTTACCAGAACCACCATCAATATAACCACCAGCTAACCAGCCAACAACGCCACCAGCATAACTTCCACTTGTAACTTTGCCACCAATACCACCTCTAATACTATCTTCATCAACACCTTCTGCCTTACCAACTAAGCCACCAGAAGCAGTTCCACCACCAGTTTCGCCACCAGTACCATTGCTGATTTCGCCACCAGTCATATATCCAACAAGACCACCATTATTTGTACCACTTTTTGCAGTGCCACCTTTAACTTTTGCATTGGTAATTTCGCCACCAGTCATTTTACCAACAGCACCACCACGGTTTGTTCCACCATTAGCATTGCCACCAGTTCCTTCAGACAACTCTCCGTCGCCACTTAAAATACCAACTATACCACCAGCGTTATATCCAGATGCATTACCACCTGTACCACCACTAATAGTACCTTTTTCCATTTTACCAACCATACCACCAGCAGCAGATTCTGCACCAGAAGTTGAAGCAGTTGCTGTACCACCAGAACCACCGGTGATATCACCACCAACCATTTTTCCAACTAAGCCACCGGCACCTGCACCAGAAGCTGATACTTTTGCGTTTCCACCATTACCAGATTCTATTTCGCCATCATTTAATATACCAACTAAACCACCAGCAAAATTATCTGAAGTGATGTCTCTACCTGAAGCAGATAATGTATGAAGTACATTTCCATCACTATCTTTATCTATTTTTAATGTTGCACCATTTAAGTATCCAACAACACCACCGGTTGCTTGTGAACCATCTGTAACATTAACACTTACTGTACCAAATAAATCACCAGAATCTACTTGACCAGCAAGACCACCTACATAATAAGTTTTACCAAAGGTTGCAGTAGAAACATTAACATAAGATGTACCACCTTTCATAATACCAATTACGCCACCGGCAGCACTACCAGTATTTGTACTACCAGTAATCTTTCCGTTTGTAACTGTATTGCTTGCTTCTAATACACCACTATTTAAATATCCTACTATACCACCAGCGTAGTCAGTACCTGTTACATTACCTTTGTTATCAGATTTATAAATATGCTTAGAGTTATCAAGTTTACCAATAATACCACCAGCATTTTTATTAGATGAAACAGCACCTTTATTAGTAACTTTATATGCTGAATCTTCTTCACCAAATTTGCCAATTGCTGTAATTACACCAACAATACCACCTGCGTTGCCATTTGTTGCAGTAATTGCACCATTATTTTCGATATTACCAGTAGAGCCCTCTGCTGGGTTAATAGAAATACCACTGTAATCAGAGTATCCTAAAATACCACCTGCGTCACCACCTGTTGCTTCTACTTTAGAATCGTTTACAACACCTGTAATAACTGTTTGTTTTACAGAAGCACCAATAATACCACCTGCAGAAAGTTTTGCTTTTACAATTTTTGCAGAATCTGTTGTTTCTACACCATTTATCAAAATTTGATAATTAACATAACCAACAATACCACCTGCTGTATTTAATTTTGTGCCTTCTGTTGGTTCGTATACAGTGCTTGTAGAATTTAAAATTACTTCATTATTAACTGTTTTTACAGTTATTTTTTGAATTGTTTTAATTTCACTTGTATTTGTAGCAACTACATCTGCACCATTATAAGCATTTGTAAGTTGTGATTTTGTATTATAGGCAATACCGTT
>JAFQFI010000060.1 GCA_017398655.1 Clostridia bacterium | reverse complement strand
TTATTTATATCTTTTTTTAATTAAAATATATTTTTAAACATAATTTTTTTTATTTTACTTTTTTATATATTAAACAACGGTTTCTATAGCTTCTGATGAAGTTGTATATTCAAGCGTAATTGGCTTTTTTTCGCCATCTTCATCTTCAATTCTTATTTTGCTAATAGATATTTCATATGCAGTTTTAGTTGTGGTTTCTTCGCCCAATTTCTTTTGATATTCTCTGCTTTGTATTCTGCCCGTTAAGCACACTTTTTGACCTACAGAAATGTTTTTTACAAATCTGGCGTTTCTGCCCCACGCAATGCATGGTAAATAATCAGATTTATTATATGCACGATTAACAGCCAACAACATATCGCAAATTTCACGCTTAAAAGGGGTTGTTCTGTAAATTGGTTCTTTGCAAATAAAACCACTAAGTTCAATTATGTTTGGGTTCATACTATCGTCAATTTCAATAAGGTCTCTTACAAAAACAGTAAGCAAAAGTTTGCTTTTGTTATCTACCACCTTGTTATAACTTCTAAACTGCCCTTTAATTGCCACAACACTACCAATGCTAAAGTTGTTAATAGATAAAAGGCGTTCTGAAACAGTTATTGGAATTATGTCATAGTTATCAGAAAGACGCTTAACATTTAAATTTAACTCATAAAAACCTTCACCAAAAACTTCGTGACTAAACTGTGGGTTTGATACCACTTCCCCCTTTAAAAATACTTTGTTGTTTTCCATTAATTCGTAATTCATTTTTTTTATTTACTCCCTTTGTTTGTTTATTTTTTATTTTTTTTGCTTTTTTACCTTTTTTGCTTTTTTAGGTTCATTTTTTTTGTTTTTTGTATTTTTTGTGTTTTTGTGTTTTTATTTCCTGTTTTTTAAGTTTTGTTTTTTAGGTTCAAATTTTTTAGTTTTTGTTTTTTAGTTTCAATTTTTTTAGTTGCAATTTTTTAGTTGCAATTTTTTTAGTTGCATATTTAAGTTTTTTTTAAAAAACAATTGCAAATTGGTGTTTTGGTTTTTATAAAACTCAAACTTTAACTTGTTTGCCAGAATTATCAACTTTTGTATTGCCCGTTAAAAGAAGATTTGAAATTGTAACAAACTCATACCCCCTACTTTTTAAGTTTTGAATAATAACAGGCAACGCTTCTAAAATATGCATAGCGTTGTTATGACACAAAATAATACTTCCACTTTTTGTTTGTTTTAATACCCTTTTTGTTATTTCTTCGCCAGATAAGCCCTTCCAATCTAAAGTGTCGACACTCCACTGAATGGTTTTTAAATTTAACTCTTCACAGGTTTCAAGCAATGTATTGTTGTAAGAGCCAAACGGAGCCCTAAACAAATTAACTTTTTTACCTGTTATTTTTTCAAGTTTTTCAACAGAAGTAGTTAACTCTAACTTTTGTTGCTTGGCACTTAACTTTGCCATATCTGGGTGTAAGTTGCTGTGCGTACCAATTTCTATGCCCTGACTATCCATTTTTTTAACAAGATCTTCGTTTTTATCAACCCACATACCCACCAAAAAAAAGTTTGCTTGCGTGTTGGTATCTCTTAAAACTTTTAAAATGCTTTCGGTTTTATCACTACCCCAACTGGCGTCAAAACTAATAGAAATTTTTTTGTCAAATCTATCTACACAATAAATAGGAATTTTTCTGTTGGAAGAATAAGCAAAAAACACTTGTGCCATACCCTTGCCATTAAAGCCCAAAACAGGAACGCTTAACAAAAGCATACAACAAAAAATAATAGCCAAATATTTTATTGTTTTAGATTTTATAACAAAAAAATGCATTAAAACTTCACCCTTAAATGATAGATTAATTTTAAAAAAAACAAACCACTACTTTTGTCTTAAAAAAGCAATAAATTGTTTTAATTTGTCTTTTGATTTTTTATTACTTTTTTAATAAATTTTTATGACTGAAAAACAAAAAAAAGAACTAAGAAAAACCGGTTTTCTTAATTCTTTTTTTTAATATTTATTAAGTTTTAAATTTTTAATATCTTTTTATTTTTTTAATTTTTTTGCAATCTTTTTTTATTTTTATTTTTTTGTTATTTTTTTTTGCAATTATTACTATTTTTTTGCAATTTTTTATTATTTTTTAAATTATTTTTGTTTTATATAATTTTTTATTTTTTTTGTTTTATTTTTATTAAAAATTTAAACTAAATTAGTTATCAATTTTAAAGGCATGTACAATGCTTAAATTTTTCTTTGTTTTGTCAACTGGCTTGCCTTTGCCTATTCTTGCTTCAATAGCAACCAAATCGGTTGACCTATAATAAAAGTTATTATCTTTATCAACACAACCTAATGTATAAGGATTTGTTACAACACCAGCAAATATTAAGCTGTTACCATTGTTTTTATCAAAAGTAATAAACTTTAAGCCCTTTCTGTATCTTGCCATTTTATCTATGTTGCTAAGTAAAACACGCTTACTATAACCCTTATCTGTCACACAAATAACTTCGCCAGCATCAGAACTGCTAATTGATACACCCACACAGTAATCTTTATCTGATAAGTTAATACCCTTAACACCACCAGAAATTCTGCCTTGAAGTGGAATATCTTTGCTTTCTGCATTTAAAATCATACCAGTTTTGCTTACTAATACAACAGTATAATTTTCTACAGTTGGTTCTTTTACAATAGATAAAATTTCGTCATCATCTCTAAGCTTCATTGCTTGGAAGTAGCGTTTTAATAAACCATATTCACTAAGTGCTGTTTTCTTAATCATACCAAACTTGGTTAAAAACATTAAGTTTTCTTTGCCTTTAGTTTCTTCAAAATCAAACAAAGCAATAACGGTTTCTTTAGAGCCAAGTTCCTTGAAAATTTTGTTTTCTATTATGCCTTTATCTCTGTACCTGCTTTCGCCAAACTCTTTAACATCAACTTTAAAGCAGTTGCCTAAGTTTGTAAAAGCCAACAAGGTTTTTGTGCTTTCAGTTTCAAACTTTAACACATGAACATCAAATAAAGTGTTGTTGTCGCCCACTTCTTTGTTTGCATAGTTATATTGTTTTGTATTTAAGCATTTAAAGGTGTTGTTTGCACTTTTAAGAATTACAACATTTTGTGCAGGCATTTCCTTTGGACCTTCGTCAATTTTAATGCTTTCGTCACTACGCATCATACGAGTTTTTCTTTCTGATTTATATTGCTTTTTAATTTGCAAAAGTTCTTCTTTAACAATATCGTATTGAAGTTTTTTAGAGTTAATTACTGCAGTTAAGTGCTTTATAAGTTCTCTAAGTTTTTTAATTTCTGCTTCAAGTTTATAAACCTCTAAACTGGTTAACCTTGCAAGACGCATGTCTAAAATTGCTTGAGCTTGTTTTTCGCTTAAAACAAATTTTTCTCTCAAACGCTTTTTTGCCTCTGTTGTGTTTTGACTTGTTTTAATAATTTTAACAACAGCATCAATGTTTTTAATAGCAATAATAAGACCAGATAAAATATGTTCTCTTTCCTTTGCTTGCTCTAAATCATATTTACTGCGTCTTAAAATAACTTCCCTTTGATATTCAGAATAATAAGAAATTATATCAAGTAATCCCATTTGCTTTGGCTTACCGTTTGCAATGGCAACCATATTCATACCAAAAGTTGTTTGAAGTTCGGTATTTTTAAGCAAACTTTCGTATAAAACTTTAAGGTCTGCATCTTTTTTAACCCTAATAACAGCCCTTAAGCCATCTCTGTCGCTTTCGTCTCTAATTTCGCTAATATTATCAAAACCATACTTGCCTTCTTCTCTATAATTGGCAATTTTTTGAAGCAAACTTGATTTGTTTACTTGGTAAGGAAGTTCTGTAATAACAATATATCTCTTGTCACTGCCATTAGATTCTATGTGCATTTTGGCTCTAAGATAAAACTTACCTTTACCAGTTTCGTATGCTTGAATAATTTCAGAACTATTTAAAATATATCCACCGGTTGGAAAGTCAGGACCTTTTATAACCTTTAACATTTCCTTTAAAGTTATGCTTGGCTTGTTAATGTAAGCCACAACACCATCAATTGTTTCTGCCAAATTGTGTGGTGGAATGTTTGTGGCAAGTCCTACAGCAATACCCATAGCACCGTTTACCAAAAGGTTTGGAAATCTACCCGGCAAAATTTCTGGTTCTTTTAAAGTGTCATCAAAGTTTAAACCCCACTTAACCGTGTTTTTATCAAGGTCACGAAGAAGTTCCATAGCAAGAGGTGCAAGACGGGCTTCTGTGTACCTCATAGCAGCAGCGCCGTCGCCGTCAACGCTACCAAAGTTACCATGACCACTTACCAAAAGTTCGTTTTGGTTGAAAGGTTGAGCCATTCTTACCATAGCTTGATAAACCGAACTATCACCGTGAGGGTGATACTTACCTAAGCAGTCACCAACAATACGGGCAGATTTTCTGTATGGCTTATCAGGTGTAACACCAAGTTCAAGCATAGAATAAAGTATTCTTCTTTGAACAGGTTTTAAACCATCTTCAACACGAGGAAGTGCCCTATCCAAAATAACATGCTCTGAATAAGGTATCATACTTTCGTGCAAAACAGAATCTAAACTCTTGTAAAGCATACCGTCAATAACATCATGACCACTATCTTCGCTGTAAACTTTTTCTTGCTTTACTTCAACTTCTTTTTCGTTAACTTCGCTTGCCTCTAAGGTGTTAGAAACATAATTAGAAAAAACATCTTTGCCAACATTAACATCAATGTCTTTAATATCTTTGTTCCTTTTGTCTACATCTTTAATGGTTTCAGAGTTTTCTTCGTTTTCAAAAAAGTTTTCGTCTACAGCAGTTTCTTCCTTTGCTTTAGATTTTTTTTCAACTTCTTCCATATTCTTGTGTGTAGAATTTTTGTTTTCTTCGTTATCCAAGTTTATATTACCTTCTTTTTCTTTTTTATCTTGCCCAACTTCGCTTGCTTGTTTTTTGTTTTCTGTTAAAGCTTCTTCTTCGCTTTCATCTTCTTCGTTACTAAGTTCGTTGTTTGTTTTTGTAAGCAAATTGTTTAACTTGTTTTCTTCGCCTTCATCAAAAGAACTTTCATAAACCAATTTTTCTTTTTTGTTGTTATCTTCTTGCTTTTCTTTTTCTTCAAAACTTTTAAAAGCGTTTTTGTCTTCTTCTTTTAAATTTTCTTCAGTTTCTTTTTCCAAAAACTTTTCTTCCAAAAACTTAGAAAATTCGTCATCTTCAGGTTCTGTGTCTTCTTCAAAATCAACTTTTTCATCTTTAAAATTGTTAAAGTTTTCATCAACATTTTCTTTGACAAAATCGTCATTTTTTGCAAAAGAAGAAAAACCTTTATAGTTTTTTAACGCCCTATTTGCCCCTATAGACGAGTTTTCTTCATATTCTACTTCTTCTTCAGTTTGTTCTTCTTCGTTGCTATTAGGCGCATTTTCTTGTTTAAAAAAGTTATCTAACGCTGTTCTATCGTTATCTTCTATGGTTTTGTTTGTGTTATCTAAATAGGTTTTTAAATTAAAATCTTCTTCAACTTCTTTTTTAGCTTTAAAATTACCTGATGAAGCAAAATATGTTC
>JAFQFI010000059.1 GCA_017398655.1 Clostridia bacterium | reverse complement strand
GTGTTTTTATTTTTTTAATAATATAAATAATTAAGTTTTAAATTTAACCCCAAAAACATTTAAAACTTTACAGATAAAAATTAATATACAAACTTTAATAAAAAGTGTAAAATATATTTATTAAAAGAGAGATTTTTTACATGACTGAAGATTTAAAATTTTTAATAGATATTGTAAAACAAGCAAGTGAACTTATTACCGATGATTTTCAAGTTAAAGCAAAGGGTAATTGTGGAGATCTTGTAACTAATTTTGATTTTGAAATTGAAAAGTTTATTACAAAAAAATTAAATGAAAAATATCCAAATTTTCCAGTAGTTAGTGAAGAGTTTAATAAGGATGTAAAATTAACTGATAATTGTTTTACTATTGACCCTATTGATGGAACAATTAATTTTGCTCATGGTCTTCCTTTATGGGGTATTCAAGTAGGGTTTATAAAAAACAACAAAACAGTGGCTGCAGTTATTTATTTACCAAAGTTAAACGAGTTTTATTATGCAGATGAAAGTGGTGCATATTTAAACGATAAAAAAATTGAAGTAAATAGTAAATTAACTCCAGCTCAATGTTTATATGTAATTGAAGGTAAAAAAAGAACAAAAGCAACTGAAAGGATGATTGCGCATCGATCGCATACCAGATGGATTGGTTCTGCTGCAGTAGATTTTTCGTGGGTGGCAAGTGGAAGATTAGGTGGAACTATTTTTAGAAATAACACTGCTTGGGATTATGTTCCCGGTATGTATATTTGTAAGCAAGCAGGTGCTGTTGTATATGATGAAAGTGATTGTCATATTGCTGCTTGCAATAAAGAGTTTGCAGATATTTTAAAAAAAGATGCAACTTATAGAAAAGAAGATGGCAACGAAACTTTTAGTTTTTAACTTTATTTAATAAAATAAATTTAGTTTTAAACTATAACATATAGGAGATAATTAATGACAGATATAGAAATTGCAAATAGTGTAAAACTAAAAAAAATAACAGAAATTGCTAAAAATCTTGGGGTAAAAGAAGATGACCTTGAGTTATATGGCAATTATAAAGCAAAAATAAATAATTTTAATTTAAATCCAAAAGGTAAACTTATTTTGGTTACAGCAATAAATCCAACTGCAGCAGGAGAAGGCAAAACAACTGTTTCTGTTGGTCTTGCAGATGGATTTACAGAGCTTAATAAAAATGTTTGCTTGGCTTTAAGAGAGCCATCATTAGGCCCTGTTTTTGGTGTTAAAGGTGGGGCAACTGGTGGTGGATATAGTCAAGTTGTTCCTATGGAAGATATTAACTTGCATTTTACAGGTGACTTTCATGCAATAACAAGTGCAAACAACTTATTGTGTTCTTTTATAGATAATCATATTTATCAGGGCAACGAGTTAAACATTAATCCAGAAAAAATTGTTTTTAATAGGTGTGTAGATTTAAACGACCGTGCCTTAAGGCAAATTGATGTTGCTTTAGGAGAAAAAAATGGGGTGGTAAGAAGAGATAGATTTAATATTACTGCTGCTTCAGAAATTATGGCAATATTGTGTTTAACACTATCTTTAGAAGATTTAAAACAACGCCTTGGCAATATCTTGGTGGCATACAATATGGATAATAAACCAATTTTTGCAAAAGACCTTGGTGTTAACGAAGCAATGGCTATTTTACTTAAAGACGCAATTAAACCAAACTTAGTTCAATCTTTAATAGGTACCCCTGCTTTGGTTCATGGTGGTCCGTTTGCAAATATTGCTCATGGTTGCAATACTATTATTGCTACAAAACTTGCTATGACTTATGCAGATTATACAATTACAGAAGCTGGCTTTGGTGCAGACCTTGGGGCTCAAAAGTTTTTAGATACAAAGTGCAGAATTGCTAATTTAAAACCAGACGCTGTTGTTATTGTTGCTACAGTTAAAGCTTTAAAACTTCATGGTGGGGCAGATAAAACAGAATTAACTCAAGAAAATATTGATGCTTTAAGTAAAGGTATACCAAACTTATTAAAGCATATTGATAATATTAAAAATGTATATAAACTTCCTGCTGTTGTGGCTATTAATCAATTTACAACAGATACAGAAGCAGAACTTAATTTAGTTAAAACTGAAGTTGAAAAATATGGTGCAAAAGCAATTGTAGCAAATGTTTGGGGCAAAGGTGGTAAAGGTGTAATAGATTTAGCCAAAGAAGTTATTGATTTGTGTGAAAAAGAAAATAACTTTGAATTTAGTTATAATGTAGAAGATACGGTTGAAAAGAAGTTAACAGACATTGCAACAAAAATTTATGGTGCAAAGGGTATTAAGTTAACAGAAAAAGCAAAAGCAGATTTAAAAGACATAAATGAGTTAAAGTTTGATAAACTTCCAGTTATTATTGCAAAAACACAATATTCTTTAAGTGACAACGCAAAACTTCTTGGTGCACCAAAAGATTTTGAAATAGAAATTAAAGAACTTCAAATAAGAAGTGGTGCAGGTTTTATTGTTGCAATTGCTGGTAGTATGCTTTTAATGCCGGGCTTGCCAAAAGTTCCTGCAGGGCAAAAAATGACAATAGATAACAAAGGTGTTATTGCTGGTTTGTTTTAATTAAAAAGTTTAATAAAAAAATGCAATTATTAATTTTAATTGCATTTTTTTATTTGTTTTAAATTATTTAATTGTTTTATTTAATAAAATATAGTAAAAATATAACATTGTTTTTTTATAATAAAAAAATATTTATATATTGTGGTGTAAAATGAAAAAATTTTTAAAAGATTGGAAAAAGTGGGAGATAATATTTTTAATAACTTGCTGGTTTGTTGTTTTAACTTGTTTTTTTATAAGCAAAGAAAAAGATATTTTATCTTTAACAACTTCACTTATAGGCATTACAAGCGTATTTATTATGGCAAAAGGTTTGTTTTTTGCCCCATATTTAGATATTATTTATAACATTTTATATATTACTATGTCTTTTATAATGTGTTATTATGGCGAAGCGATTATTTATATTTTTATTATGATTCCATTAAGTATTTTTTCTATAGTTTCTTGGCTTAAAAATAAAAAAGAAGATAGTTCTGTTGTAAAAGTTAATAATGTTTCTGGCAAAGAGTGGTTGCTTTTATGTGTTGCAACAATACCTATTACTATTGGATTTTATTTTTTATTAAAAGTTTTAAATACAAGAGAACTTATTGTAAGTACAATTTCACTTATATCTTCTGTAATAGGGGCATACCTTCTTTTAAGAAGAAGTAGTTATTATGCAATTGCTTTTATATTTAATGATGTAATTTTAATTATTTTATGGGCTTTAAGCATTAGCAATTTTGGTTTGGCTTATTTGCCAAGTGTATTATCGTTTGTTGTTTTTTTATTTAATGATTTTTATGGGTTTATTAGATGGAAAAGCGAAGAGAAAAAATCAAAGAAAATTGCAAACGAAAAGGAATAAATTTTTTGTAAAATTGTTCTATTTTATTTATGTTGTGTGATATACTTATATAAATTTATTGTTAAAGGAAAGTTAAAAAAAGATGTCTGGATATATAGTTGTTTTTGGTGGTTGCAGTTGGGATAGTACTTTTAAACAAAGAGAAGATTTATCTTATCCAAGTGTAGCAAACATTGAGTTGCCGGGTGGTAAAGGTGCAAATCAGGCAGTAGCAATTGCAAGGGCTGGATATGATGTTAAAATGATTTCTATTGTAGGTGATGACGAAACAGGAAGTAAAATAATAGAAAATTTAAAAAACAATAAAGTTGACACTTCTGCAGTAAAGGTTTTAAGTGGCAAAAAAAGTGATGGTGCAAATATTTATGTTTCGCTTACTGGCGAAAATGAAATGAAAAGATTTAGAGAAGCAATTGATGAGTTTAGCACCAATTTAATTTACGAAAATGAAGACCTTATTAAAAATGCTGATTATGTTGTAACTCAAGCTAAAGTGCCAAGAAAAGTTTTGGAAGAACTTATTAATTTTTGTTACAACAATAAGGTGAAAACAGTTTTAACACCTTGCCCAGCAAACGGTTATGAATTTGATAAAAAAGAAAACAGAGAATTGTTGGAAAAAATAAGTATAATAACTGCAAACGAAGAAGAAGTTTTAAAAATAATGGGCTCTAACGACTTTAGCGTGTGTATTGACAAACTTCCACAACTTATTGCAACTGCAGGACCTAAAGGTGTTGCTTTTTGTGATGAAGATGGTTTTTATAGGGCAGTTTCTGCTATAGAGCCAAAAGAGTTAAAAGATACTACTGGTGCAGGCGATACTTTTTGTGGAAATTTCTTGGTTGCATTACTTAACGGTTTAAGTAAATCTCAAGCAGTAAAAATGGGTGTTTGGGCTGCAACTTTAAAACTTGAACATTTTGGTGCTCAGCCGGGTATGCCAACAAAGCAACAACTTTTAAATAGGGCTAAAGACAATTTTAAAAATTAATTTATAAATTAATAAAAGTTTTGAAAAATATAAATAATATTTTAAATGTTTTTACATTTAAAACTAACATAAAATTTTAAACAAAAATAAAAATATTAATTTTAGATTATTAAGATGAATAATAATAAAAACAAAAATTGTTGCAACAATATTATTAATAAAAAAAAGACAGATAATATAAAATTTATCTGTTTTTTTTATTATTTTTTATTTAATTTTATATTAATTAATTTTATATTAATTAAATAGATTTTTCATTTATTTTATTTGTTATTT
>JAFQFI010000006.1 GCA_017398655.1 Clostridia bacterium | reverse complement strand
TTTGATAAAATTAAACAACATATACCTGCAATCATAGGCGTTGCAACGCTTGTTCCACTCATTTTAGTATAAAACTCGTTATCTAAACTTGCACCAATTATATTTACAGCAGGAGCTACCAAATCGGGTTTATAAAAAAATCCGGCAGGACCTCTTGAAGAAAAATAGGCAATTTCAAAATTTTCTTCTTTAAACTTATCATTTTGCCTTTTATCATCTAAACCACCAACTGTTATTATTTTACTTGAAAACCCCGGCGATTTTATTGTTTGTTGTTCTGGGCCACTATTTCCTGCTGCTGCAACAACGGTAATGCCAATATTCCATAATGCTTCTGCACCTAAAACCAATGGGTCATTTTTTGATAATGGAACACTTCCAAAGCTCATACAAACAACTTTAATGTTATATTTTTGTTTATTATCATAAACCCATTGCATTGCTTCAAGTATTTTAAAAGCACCTGTCTCGCCTGTATCTTCTAATGCTTTTATTGATATAATTTTTGCTTTTGGTGCTATGCCACAAAACTTTTTTCCACTTATAAAACCATTACCACATGCTATACTTGCTACAAAAGTTCCATGCCCGTTGTCATCATAAGGATTTTTTTTGTTAGATATTAAATCTACAAATTTTATTATTCTATTTTCAGGCAAAACAAAATCTAAATGAGGGTTGATACCCGTGTCAATAATAGCAATTGTTGTATTTTCTCCATAAATACCTTTATTATAAAAGTTTTCAACCCTCATAATTTTTTTAGATGTTTGAATTAAAGTAGAAACCTTTGCTTGTTTAGAAATAAACTTTACACAATTTTGTTTTGCATATTTTATAATTTGAGAAGAATTTAATTTTGCTCCTATTGCATTAATAAAGGGATACTCTAAAACTTTTATTCCGCTAACTTCAATTTGTGCCTTAAGTTTGCGATAATCGTTTGTGTAAATTATACAATTAGTTAATGGTTCTGCAATATTTAAACTTACAACTTTTAAAAGTTCTGGGCAAATTTTATGTATAAAATTAGTCATTTAACCTTTCCATTAAAGAATACAATAACTGTTTTTGCTCATTATTTAAATACGGAGATAAAACGCTTGCAGTTTGAGATATCTTTTCTTTTGAAATACTTCCGTCATTAATTTTTTGTTTTGAAGTAGAAACAAACTCTTCTATTAAATCTTTTTGCGACATGTCTTTATATTTTTCATAAATATTTTTTGCTTGTTCTTCCCTTTCTACTTCTTCTTTAATTTTTGTTTTAGTGCTTGAAGTTTTATTTTCTTCAATATTTTCATTTGCAAAATCAAAAAGATTTTTTGACATTTTATTTTTTCCTTATTTTAAAAATTAAACAATATAATATATGAAAACATATACTACTTTTGTTAAAAAGGAAAAAATATGGATTTAATGTCATTATTACCTATGCTAAAAAATTTATCACCCTTGTTACAAAATTTTAATATACAAAATAATACACAACCGAACATTAATTTGGAAAACAAAAATTTTAATACAAACAATGAAAATACATATAAATCAAGTATAAGTTCTCTTGGTTATCCTGAATTTTTGATAGACGGAAAACCAAACAGAATTAACCAAGAAAACAATACAAATAATTTACATGCATCAAACGAAATTTCTTTAAACAACTTAGAAAAAGAAGTAAATAAAAGTGACACATTAAATACAAATTTAACTAAACAAAACAAAAGCGATATATGTAAAAATAATGACATTTTTTCAAATACAATAAGCAATAATAGCAATTTACAATCTTTATTAGGTTTATTAAACAATTCCAACCAAAATCAATTAAGTAGTATTTTAAATTTAATAGGCAATTTTAGTTCAAAAGATAATAAAAATAGTGCCAATTCGTTATTTTCTTTATTTAATAAACCACAAGAAAAAACGCATAATACTTTGCAAAATTTAAAAGAAAATAAACAGCAAAATAACCCTTCAGACAATGTAAAAATAAAAAAAATTAAAGATTTTAAATTGGTTAATGATATAGATTTTTAAATGTAAATAAATACAATAAAACAACTTTTTAATTTTTATTAAACACTTACCCTTTTATATTTTTAAAAACAAAAAAAAGACCCCTTAAAATAAGAAGGTCTTTTTTTTATAACTTACTTTTTTATTGCTCGTCATTAAAAGATTTAATAATATCATTAATAATTATAAGGTTTTTAAAAACAACTGCATGTTCAAATTGTTTTAAATTTAGTCCAGTTAATTTTTTAACTTTATCTAAACGATAATTTAATGTGTTTCTGTGCATAAAAGTTTTAGAACTTGTTACAGAAGTATTTAAACTATTTTCAAAGAAAGCAAAAATTGTTGTCATTAATTCTTCATCATTTAAAATCATTTGAATATTTGCGTGGTCAATAACCTTTTTATAAGATTCATAATTTGTTTCCGAAAAACAATTAATTAAGTTTTCTGGTGAAAACATTTTTAAAATTTTTTCTTCTATAGTTTCGTTATCATCAAAAGTTAAGTTACATACAATTAGTTTTTTTCTTCCCATAATATTATTTTATCCCTTTAGTTTTTATTTATTTTCAAATTCTTTTGTTATTACACCATACTCCAAATTTACAATTTTAGTAGCAATACTGTTTGCAATTTTTTCGTCGCTTGTTGCAACTAAAACAAGTGTGTTTTTATTAACAAAATATTTTTTAAACAACTTTAAAAGTTCCTTGCTTTCTTGCGCAGAAAGTTCTTCAAAAATGTTATCTATTAATACAATATCTAATTTTCTAAAACTTAACCTTGCAATAGATACAAGATATTTTTGAAATAATGATAATCTGTAAACTTTTTCATCTGCAATACTTTCAAGACGAAAATCTATTATTGCTTTATTAATAGTATCTTCTAAAATAGCTTTATCTGTTTTTCTTATGTCTAACACATACTTTAAATTGTCATAAACAGTTTTTTTATCAAAAAAGTTTGCTTGATAAGGAATATACCCCATTGAAATGTCTGTTTGATAATCAACCTTTTCAACAGGAATATCTTTTATATAAATTTCGCCTTTATCTTGTTTTTCAAGCCCTGCAAGAAGACGAAGCAAACAAGTTTTGCCACTATCCTTAGGACCTAAAAGAGCAACAACCTCGCCCTTTTCTGCCTTTAAATTGATATTAGACAATGCATAAAACTCTTTAGTATATTTAACAAAAACATTTACAAATGAAATCATATAAGTATTGTATATTATTTTTTTAAATTTTACAAATAAAATAAACTTTTTTTGTAAAATTAAATGACACTTGTTTTTATAAATGATATAATTCTCATTGTATTGTTGTATTTAACAACAATTTAATATTATGTTTTAATTAAAAATTAAGGAGAATTTTTTAATGGATTTATTTAACAAATGTAAAGAGTTTACAATTGCTGACGAGTTAATCGAAAAAGGCATTTATCCATATTTTCACGCTCTTGAAACAAAGCAAGATACTGAAGTTGTTATGGAAGGAATCAATCAAATTATGCTTGGCTCAAATAACTATTTAGGTCTTACAATTCACCCAGATGTTATTGAAGCTGGTAAAGAAGCAATTTTAAAATTCGGTTCTGGTTGTTCTGGTTCAAGATTCTTAAACGGCACAACAAAACTTCACTTAGAACTTGAAGCTGAACTTGCAGAATTTTTACATAAAGATGGTTGTGTAACATTTGGAACTGGCTTTCAAACAAACTTAGGCATTATTAGTTGTATTGCAGGAAGAAATGACTATATTATTGGTGATAAAGAAAATCACGCAAGTATTTATGACGCTTGCAGATTAAGTTATGCAAAATTATTAAGATATAACCACAGCGATATGGAAGACCTTGAAAGACAATTAAAGTTAGTGCCAGATACTGCTGGTAAACTTATTGTAACAGACGGCGTTTTTAGTATGGGTGGCGACATTTGTAAACTTCCAGAAATTGTTGCACTTGCAAAAAAATATAACGCAAGAGTTATGGTTGATGATGCTCACGCTTTGGGTGTTATTGGCGAAGGTGGCAGAGGTACTGCTTCTCACTTTGGTTTAGAAAATGAAGTTGATATTATTATGGGAACTTTTTCAAAAAGTTTAGCTTCTCTTGGTGGCTACATGGCTGCTTCAAAAGAAGTTTGTAACTATGTAAGACACAACTCTCGCCCATTTATTTTTGCTGCATCTATCCCACCAGCAAGTGTACAATGTGCAAGAGCTGCATTAAAAATTTTAAAAGCAGAACCAGAAAGAGTTAATCGCCTTAAAGAAGTTGCAGATTATGCAAGAAAACAACTTAGAGCTAAAGGCGTTGATATTAGAGATTCTGAAGCACCTATTATTCCTATTAACACATATGACAACGAAACAACATTTATTGCTTGCAAAAAGTTATTTGAAAACGGTGTTTATGTAAACTCTGTAGTATCTCCTGCTGTTCCTGTTGGACAAAGTATTATTAGAACAAGTTATATGGCAACACTCACAAACGAACAACTTGACAGAGCAACAGATATTATTGCAAAAGTTATGGGAGAACTTAATTTATTAGTTAAATAGTTCATTAAACGATATGTAAAAAATATAAAAAGAAGGTAAAAATATTACCTTCTTTTTTTACATAATTTGTTTTAACACAAAAAAAAGTATAGGCAGAACCTATACTTTTATTTTTATTATTAAGTTGTTTATTAATAAATTGCTTCAATAAGACCATAGTTGTTATCAAGTCTCTTATAAATAACATTAACCCTGTTTGTTTCTCTGTTTAAGAAAATATAGAAGTTATTGTCAATTGTATCTAAGAACATTTTTGCATCTTCAACTGAAATTGGTTCAAGTTCAAAAGTTTTCTTTTTAACAACTTCTGCTTTTTGAATAACTGGTGCTTCTTCAAAGAAAAGATAATCTTTATTTAAAGAATCTTTTTTCAATCTTGTAAAGAACTTATCACCATATTTAATAATTTGTCTTTCAACTTTTGGAAGTGCAAGGTCAATATTTTCATACATATTATCGCTTGAAACTTCTGCTCTATAAAACAAACCTTTGCTTCTTACAGTAAGTTCTAACTTGTTGATAATGCCTTCTGTTCTGCAATTAACTTTGGCAACTGCATCATCATTGAAATATTTATCGAGTTTTCCCACCTTTTTTTCGATAATGTCTTTTAATTTTTCAGAAACATTATAATTTTTTGAAGTAATTTCTATTTTCATAATAAATATCTCCTTTTAAGTTATTTACCTATATATATTTTAACAAATTATCTTTTGTTCACCAAACAAAATTAAGATATTATGTTTTTTTATATAAATTAATTTTGATTTGTAAATATAAGCCCATTTTCACCAACATTTACAATAACATTAGAGTTTTGCAACTGACCAGATAAAAGTGCATCTGTAAGTTGGTCTTCAATTTCTTGTTGAATAAGTCGTTTTAAAGGTCTTGCACCATACTCTGGAGATGTTCCTTTTTCTACAATATACTTCAAAGCACTTTCTGTAAATTTTAAACTAATGTCTTTTTCTTTTAAGCGTTTGTTTAAGTTATTAAGCATAATTTTTGCAATACCAGTTAAATGTTCTTGTTTTAAACTATGGAATACTGTTATAACATCAATTCTGTTTAAAAACTCTGGTTTAAATTTGCGACGAACGCTATTCATAATTGTATCTTTCATTTGGTCATAATCTGGGTTATCACGAGTAAAGCCAGTGTTATTAAAGCCAAGTTGATTTGTTTGAGTATTTAACTCGCTTACACCACAGTTACTTGTCATAATAATAATTGTATTTTTAAAGTTAACTGTTCTGCCGTGACTATCGGTTAATCTGCCATCATCTAACACTTGAAGTAAAATATTAAATACATCTGGGTGGGCTTTTTCAATTTCGTCAAACAATACAACAGAATATGGCTTTCTTCTTACATGTTCGGTAAGTTGTCCACCGTCATCATGACCTACATATCCCGGAGGAGCACCAATAAGTTTTGATACAGAATAACTTTCCATATACTCACTCATATCAATTCTTATTATGTTATTTTCGCTATCAAACATTGCTTCTGCCAAAGCTTTGCAAAGTTCAGTTTTACCAACACCTGTTTGACCTAAGAATAAGAAAGAACCAATTGGGCGTTTGCTATCTTGCAAACCAACTCTTGATCTACGAATTGCTTTTGCAACAGCATTAACTGCTTCGTCTTGACCAACAACACGCTTGTGTAAAACTTCTTCAAGTTTAATAAGTTTTTCTTTTTCGCCTTCTGTAATTTTTGCAACAGGAATACCTGTCCAACGAGAAATAACTTCTGCAATATCTTTTTCACCAATCATTGGCTCACTCTTTGGTTTTGATAAATTATATTTATCTTGTTCCTTTTTAAGTTCTGCAGACATAATATTTAACTCGTTTGCAAGTTTTGAAGATTTTTCATAATTATGTTGAACAAGAGCTTCTTGGTAATTTCTGTGAATTTCTTTAAATTTGTCTTGCATATCTTGCAATTGTTTTGGTTGAATAGTACCACTAACTCTTGCCCTACTACTTGCCTCGTCTACAAGGTCAATTGCTTTATCTGGTAAACTTCTATCCATAATATATCTATCAGAAAGTTTTGCTGCTGCAACAATTGCTTCATCTGTAATTTGAATTTTATGGAAGGCCTCATAGCTATCTTTTAACCCACGCAAAATTAAAATTGTTTCGTCAACACTTGGTGGATTTACCATAATTGGTTGAAATCTTCTCTCTAATGCCTTATCTTTTTCAATAAACTTTCTGTATTCGTCTGTAGTAGTTGCACCTATTGTTTGTAATTCTCCCCTTGCCAAATATGGTTTTAACATATCAGATGGATTGATATCGCCTTTTTCACTACCTGCCATTGCAAGGGTGTGAATTTCGTCAATAAATACAATAATATTTTTATCTTTAGTAATAATTTCTATTGCATCTTTTAATCTTTGTTCAAGTTCTCCTCTAAACTTTGTTCCAGCCATTAAAGAACCCATATCAAGAGAGAAAATTGTTTTGTTGTTTAATATTGCAGGAACCCTACCTTTTACTATTGCTTGAGCAAGACCTTCTACAACAGCAGTTTTACCAACACCAGCTTCGCCAATTAAAATTGGATTATTTTTGGTTTTTCTACAAAGAATTTCAATTAATCGTTCAATTTCTTTATCTCTACCAATAATTGGGTCCATTTTACCTTGTCTTGCTTTTAATGTTACATCATAACCAAATTCAAGAAGACCTTCTGGTAAAGTACTTTTATCTCCATTTTGGTTATCTTCAACAGTTTTATAGGTTTTATTACCCTCATCGATATTTGCATTTTTAAGTTCGTCGTGTATTCTTTCTCTTAAGTTTAAGGTATCAATATTAAAATAACTGCTAAGAAGTTTAACAGCAAAACAATCTTCATTATACAAAATTGCAAGCAAAAAGTGTTCTGCACTTAAAAAGTTGTGATTTAATTTAAATGCAATATTTGATGCTGTAACTAAAATATTTTTACTTCTTGGAGTAAGTTCCAATTTATCTATGCCAAGATGAGGATTAAAACCAGCTTGACCAATTTTTTCTACAAGTTTTTCTTTTGTAACATTTTCATCTTTTAACATTCTGCAAGCCAAAGAAGATGGAACAGATAATATTCCATATAAAAGATGTTCGCTATCAATTTGGTTACCCTTCATTTTTTTTGTAATTTCACCAGCGTAATTTAATACCCTTTGTGCACTATCTGAAAATTTAATAAAATTATTCATTATTGTCACCTCTCAATACATTTATTAAAAAACTTTTTAAAATATTTGCTCTTAACTGCCCTTCCATTTTTATTGGATTGCTTAATGCTTTATCAGTTAACCCATAACTTATTGCTTGAGCTTGAGTTTTGTTTATAAAAGATTTACTTACTAAATCTTCTAAAATATACAAAGCATCTTTATAAGAAATTGGTTTATTTAAGTTTTCTTCAATAATCTTATATACATAATGATTGTCAAAATCTTTAAGTTTAACAATTTTTATAAAGCCACCACCACCCCTTTGGCTTTGAATAATATATCCTCTATTCAAATTAAAACGAGTTGTCAAAACATAGTTTATTTGGCTTGGAGCACAATTAAAGAAATCGGCAAGTTCATTACGAGATAAGTTTATATCATCAGCATTGCCCATTGTAGACAATATAAAATTTTCAATTATATCACTTACATTAGCCACAATAAAAACCTCCTTTAATCAAATTTTAAAAAGTTTGACTTTCTTTGACCTTTATATGTTAACGCATAAAAAAAGGTGTGTCAATAAAAATTTTATACTTTTTTTAATTTTTTACAATTAAAACCAAATTTTACATATTTTTCAAAAAATATTGTCACAAAATTAGTGACTTTTTTATTATTTTGATTATAATTAAATTATCGAACATTTGTTTGAAAAATTAAAAGGAAAACAAAATGGAAAGGGCTATTTTACATTGCGATTTAAATAATTTTTACGCATCTGTTGAATGTATTAAAAATCCAACATATAAAGACACTCCCCTTATTGTTGCCGGTAATCCTAAAAAAAGAACAGGTGTTATATTAGCAAAAAACACATTGGCAAAAAGTTTTGGCGTTAAAACCGGTGATGTTATTTGGAAAGCAAAACAAATATGCCCCAATCTTGTTTGCGTTCCACCTGACTTTGAAACTTATGCAAAATATTCTGACGCAGTAAAGCAAATATATTTAAAATATACCGATTTTGTAGAGCCATTTGGCATTGATGAATGTTGGCTTGATATTACAAATAGTCAAAAACTTTTTGGTTCTGCTTATAAAATTGCTGAAAATATAAAAAATGAAGTTAAACAAAAGCTTGGATTAACAATCTCTATTGGACTTTCCTTTAGTAAAATGTTTGCAAAACTTGGCAGTAAACTTGCCGGGAATGATGAAATAAATATTATAACCAAAGCCGATTATAAAGAAAAAGTTTGGCACTTACCTGTTGAAAAATTAATTTATGTAGGCAGACGCCGACTTGTTCAGTTTAAAAAAATGAATATTAATACTATTGGCGATTTAGCAAAAAGCGATAAAAAACTAATGATTGCCCAATATGGAATAAATGGCGAATACTTAATACAAATTGCAAACGGAACAGAACCAGATAAAATTGCAAATTATAATAACTTAAGAACAATCAAAAGCATTGGAAACGGTACAACAACCATTGTTGATATAAACACCTTTGAACAAGCAAAACAAGTTATTTTTTATTTATCTGAAATGATTGCAAAGCGACTTAGAGATAAAGGGTTTAAAAGTTTATGCATTCACCTATCTGTAAAAGATAACGAACTAAGTTGGGTTTCTCACTCTAAAACCTTTGAAACACCTACAAATAATGCAAAAGAAATTGCCTGCCATAGCATAGAACTTTTTAATAAAACTTGGGATTTTTCAAAACAAAAAAATTTAATAAGAGCAATAAGAATTGCCTGCTCTGGTTTAGTAAGTGACAAAGAAAACTTTCAAACAAATCTTTTTGAAGATACAACAAACAAAGAAAAAACCTCAAAAGCCGATAACACAATAGACAAAATAAAAACAAAATACGGAGACAAAACAATAAAAAGAGCTCTTTTACTATCTGCCAGCCATATAAACTGTGAAGCCAGCGACGACTTTTTTGAAGAAGAAAATTTTGAATAATTTTTTTAAACAATATATTTTTATAAAAAAAAGATTGCCAATACAAAAAATATGACAATCTTTTTTATTTATTATCTATTAAACCTTTATTATTAAATTATACTTTTGCTTTTTCTTTTTTATTTTCTACTATAGGTTCTTCATCTTTTTTATTTTGATCATTTTTATGTTTATTTGTATAAATAAGCCATTTAATAAAGCCATAAACTGTATTTACCATCATAGCAGCAATAGTTATAAGCATAATATAACTACCACTCATAATGTACAATGCTGCATCAAGAATTAATGTTATCATCCAAGCAATCCATTGTTCGTTATATCTAAGCAAAATTAAAATACCATTTGCCATACCAACAGCACTTGTAAACGCATCAAGATAAGTATCTTCTGCCCCCGGAATTAAAGTTAAGAGATATCCAACCCCAAAACCAAAAGCAAAAATTGCAAGAACCATAAAAATATCTTGTACCCAAGTTAATCTTTTAACTTCTGTTACAACATCTTCTTGTTGGTCTGGATGTTTATGCCAGTTAATAAAAGATACAATATCAATAGGAATCCAAAATATAATTGAAATTAAAGCAACTGAGTAATATCCAAGTGAAAAATACAAAATAGATTCTGTAATTTCAATAAACAAAATTGAAACAATAAAATTCCACTTGCTTTGTTTTGCAATAAGTAGTTCACAAACAGGATTTGCAAGAACAGCAATAACAGAACATGTAATAACCAAAGGATTGCTCATATCTTCAAGCATTTCTTCTGGTAAGAATATTGCAAATAAAGCAACTAAAACAACAACTGATAGCAAATATGTAATTTGATAAGGCGTAAAAGATTTTAATAATTTAATAAATTTATTTTCGTTTTTATTTTCTATTTTAACTTTTTCCATTTAAATTTTCTCCTTTAATATAATTTTTTATAAAAAAGGTTGAGTTTTTAAGCACCAAAAAAAGTTTAATATTTTTATATTAAACATACTTTCTATTATTATTTTTTTTAAAATTTGAATATTTTTAATAATTTGTTTATTTAATTAAAAATTAATGCAAAAAATCACAACCACCCTTATTTAAATAATGGTGGCTCTTTATTTGAAAAACCTTGTTTAGCTATATATTTAGTTTTAAATAGTTTATTTTTTGTGCCAGTCATCTTATGCATAGTACTTAGCAATTATTTTTATTGCTTTTGCCTTCTTTTAACTATATTATTGTTGATTTTTTTTGCGTTCTTTTCTATTTCTTAAAAAAAGTTTAAATTTGTAAAACATACCAAGTTCTTCTTTAGCATGTTCTTTTACAAAATCAAATTCTTTTTCTTTTTCTTCTAATGTATAGTGATACAATCTTTCTTTTCTAAATCTAAACTTAAATTTTTTTAATCTATGCAAAGCATATTTGTTAGCATCTCTTTCAACTTCTTGCATAGAGTAGTAAGAATACTTCTCATCACCCTCATATTGAATATATGCTTGCATATTTTGCTTCCATTTATAAGCTTTAGAAAATCTCCACAACTTCTTTTTGCTTTTTACAATAAAATGTTGCTGTGCGTGTCTTTCCTCATGAAACAAAGTTGCCAAACCAAAAAATTGCATATTCTCTTGAATAAAAAAATCAGAGTTCAAGTAAATTGCTTTTTCTTTATAAACACACAAACCACGAGTGCCGTCGTTCCACTCTTTTGGTATAACTTCATAAACAGGTCTACCAACTTTTTTTGCTGTAATCTTTTCCATTTTTTGAAAAACTTTCCAGCGTTTTTTAGGGCTTAATCTTTTCCACTTTCTTTCTTTAAATTTATTATAAACTAAAAAATTAAACATAATATTTCCTTATAACAAAAGAATATCAATTTATATTTTATATGTCAAACTGATAAAATAAAAAGTTGGGAAATATAACCCAACTTTCAATTAATTTTTTATTTTTACTTTTTTTGTTAAATGTTTTTTGTTTTGTAAGTTTGAAAAAACAACAAACAATGTAAATATTGCTACAATAGTTAACCCCAAAATAAAGAACATAACCCAAGTTTCTACTTGATTGTTAAAAAAACTAAAGTTATAATCAAAACCTGTTTTTATACTTTCTATTACTTCAATAGGCAAAGTTTTTGCCATTTCATTTAAAACACCATTCATATAAAATTGTCTAAATAAAATCGTTCCATATGTACCCGGTATAAAACCAACAAATGCTTTCATACCCTCTCCAAAAGAAGCAATTGGCATATATGCACCACAAATAAAACCATACATTGAAGAAACTAATGTTGATATTGCACTTAAACCACCTTGACTTGAAACAAAAAGCCCGACAAAAGAAGAAAGTAATGTACCAAATAAAACGCAAAGAATAATGTTGAATATAATCATTATAATATCAACAAAAGTTATATACCAACCAACTATTGCAAGATATATTAAACTTACAATCAAAACTACAAAACAAACAATAAGTGTTGTAATAAAATTTGAAATAAAATAACTTGTAGAAACAGTAGAACGCTTTATAGGAGAAACATAAAAATCGTTTGCACTTTTTGAGATTTTATCTGTAATCATCATATTAGAACAAAAAGCAACCGTTACGCAACTTACAGCCATAATAGAAGAAAACAACCAACTGCCAGTAAAAGCATTTAAAATGTTATCACTTATAGTAAAACCTTCTGGCAAAGACATTAAAAGAGAATCTTCATACACACTTTTTAAAAAAGTTAAAAACAATACCACTAAAATAAGAGGAGTTATTAAAGATAAAAAGAAAGTAAGCTTATCTTTAAAATACAACTTAATATTTCTTTTTGTTAAGTGAAATAATTGATTAAATTGACCAAATTTCATTTTTTAAAACTCCTTTAAAATTTTTCCAGTTACATTTAAAAAGACATTATCCATCTTTCCCTTTATAACTTCAAAATCTTTTATTTTGTTATTGTAGTTAACAACAAACTGTTTTGCTTTTGATATATTATCAAAACTTACTTCTAAATACTCTTTATTTTTTTCAAACCTTAATTCTTCTTTTTGCAAATCTTCAAGCAATGATTTTTCATAATCATAAATTCTTACAAAATCATATGCGTATTTATTTTTTAATTTATTAGGTGTATCGTGTGCTACAATTTTTCCAGAATCAATTATAACAACATCATCAGCTTCACTTGCCTCTTCCATATAATGAGTTGTTAAAAATACTGTAAGATTTTTTAACTTTCTAAGTTCGCCAAGTAAATTCCAAACAAGAATTCTTGTTTTTGGGTCAAGCCCAGTTGTTGGTTCATCTAAAATTAAAATTTTTGGATTATGCATTAATGCTCTTGCTATATCAATTCTTCTTTTTTGACCACCACTAAGTTTGCCAAAAGGTCTTTTTAACAAATCACTAAACTCAAGTTTATTTGCATAAAAATTTAAATTGCTTAAAAATTGTTCTTTATTTAAGCCATATAACATCGCTCTGGATTGCAAGTTTTCGTACACAGACAATTTATCGTCTAAGACAGTTTGTTGAAATACAACCCCTAATTCTGCCTTAATTTTGTCTATATCTTTATCAACTGAGAAACCATCAATAAAAATTTCACCACTATCTTTTTGCAATAAATCACACATAATATTAATTGTTGTAGATTTTCCTGCACCATTAAGTCCTAAGAAAGCAAACAAATTTCCTTGCTTTACATTAAAAGAAATATCGTCAACAGCTTTAACATCTTTAAAATATTTTTTTAAATTTTTAATTTCTATAATATTTTCTTTCATAATTACCCTTTAAAATTTTATCTATTTTTTTGTAGTTAAATTTTTTATTTTATAAAATAAAAACTTTTTATTGTAATATATTTTTTTTATTAGTTATATTTTTAGTTTTCAAAAAGACCTACACTACCCAACACTCCAGCATTGTTACCTAACTTTGCTGCAACAATTTTCACCTTAGGAGTATGCTTGCTTGCGAACATTTCTTTATCAACAATTTTTTGTAATGGCTTAAATAAACTTTCGCCTTGATTACTTATTCCACCACCAAGAACTACAACTTCTGGTCTAAAAACATTTACAATGTTAATAACACCACAACTTAAATAATTTATATATTCTTCAACAATTTTTTTTGCCGTCTTGTCTATATCTTTAAAATTAAATGCCGTTTTACCGTTTACATTTTCAACACTTCCTACTTGCCACATCTTTGAGCTTTTATTTTTTAGCATTTCTTCCTTTGTTTTTTTAATAAGAGCTGTAGCAGAAACATAACTTTCTAAACAACCTTTTCTACCACAATTACATTTGTTTCCATTAAAAACAATAACGCTATGACCAAACTCTGCACCAGCAGATTTGTTTCCTTCCAACATAGTTCCATTTATTATTGCACCACCACCAACACCTGTGCCTAATGTAAGCATTACAACATTTTTGCAACCATTTGAAAAGCCAAACAAACTTTCACCCAACGCTGCTAAGTTTGCGTCATTTGCAATTTTTACTGGCATAGAAACTTCTCTTTCAATTTTTTCTGCTATAGGAAAATTATCAAACTTTAAATTATGAGAACATACAGCAATGCCTTTTTCAGAATTCACTATACCCGGAACACCAATACCAACACCACAAAAATCTTCTTTATTAGACGAAAAATTTTTAATAAGATTATTTATTAATTTAATAATATTTTCCGTAACCTTATCAGGACCTTTTTCTGCTTGTGTTTCTATTTGCGTACTATATAATAATTGCCCTTTATTAGAAACAACACCACCCTTAATAAATGTTCCTCCTAAATCTATACCAATATATAATTTATCTTTTATCATACTATACCTTTTAATATTAAGTTAATAACATTTAAAAACTTTTATATTTTATTATAAAATTAGTATAACATATAAAGTTTTTTTTGTTTAGTAATAAACTATTTTTTATTAAAAAAGTAATTTTTCCAATTGCTTTTAGTTTTTTTTTATGATATTCTTCTTATTGAATAAGGGAGTAGTTTGCTTTATAAAAAAGCGATTGACCTACAGCAAGATATATTTTATCAGGTTCAATCTTAATTAACCAGACTTATGCTATTTTTATATAATGCTTACTTGCGTTGTGTAAAATATATAGCGTAGGTCTTTTTTAATAAAAAAAGGATTAATAATTATGGGTATATTTTTAAATATTTTATTTTTAATTATTGGAATGTTTTTATTAATAAAAGGTGCCGATTATTTTGTAAGTGGTGCAAGTGCAGTTGCAAAGAAATTAAAAATACCAGCAATGTTTATTGGACTTACAATTGTTGCCATTGGCACAAGTTTGCCAGAGTTATCTGTAAGTATTACAAGTGCCATAAAGCAAGATGTTGAGTTGTCAATAAGCAATGTTACCGGCTCTAATATGTGTAATATGCTGTTAATATTAGGTTGTGTAGCAACATTTTCTAAAGTAAAATTAAGTGCTTCAACAAAAAAAATAGATTTCCCCTTTTTAATAGCAATTACATCTGCCCTTACCTTGTTTACTTGTGATATTTTTATAGACGGAGCAAATGGAAACTTGTTATCAAGAACAGATAGTATTGTTTTAATTGTTTTGCTTGTATTATACTTTTGCATTTTAATATCTAATGCAAGAAAAGAACGCAGACAAATGCTTGAAAACAGCTTTGAACTAACTGTACCAGAGAACTTAGAAACTGAAGAAAGCAAACCAAAAAACTTAAAAGTTTGGCAAATATTATTATATATTGTTTTAGGTCTTGCAGCCGTTGTGTTTGGTGGCGAGTGTGTATCTACCACAGCAAAGTACTTAGCAATTCAAGCAGGTATGAGCGAAACTTTGGTAGGTCTTACAATTGTTGCCATTGGCACAAGTTTACCAGAACTTGTTACAAGCGTTGTTGCAGCAAAAAAAGGAGAAAACGATTTAGCTCTTGGCAATGTTATAGGTTCAAGCATCATAAACATTGCATTAATTTTGGGTATGGTTGGAACAATAACACCAATTTTAATTTCTACAACAATTTTAACTGACTTATTTATTTTACTTGGTTCTACCCTTTTCTTTGCAATAGTTTGTGCCAAAAAAACACAAATTGGCAAAAAAGAAGGATTTGTTTTTATAGTTATGTATGTTTTATACATTACTTTTGCAATTATAAGAAATTATTGTTTTTAAATTAAAATTTTTATATAAAAAGAGGGCTTAGTGAAAGTCCTCTTTTTATTTTTGTAATTTACAAAGTAGTTTTACCCATAATTAAATCACAATGACATTTTACAATACCCAAATCTATATCTGCATACTCTCCACCATCAGACAATATATCTATGTTATTGTTTTTACAAACAACTTTAAATCTTTGTAAATTTCTGGCTGTAGGTGCAAGCAAACACGCCTCAACAATTTGGTTAAGATTATCAAGTTTTTCATCTTCAACAATTAACACATCATCAATAGTTTTAGAAGGCCTTTCTCTACCCGGATAAACACCATAGCCAACTGTTATTACACAAATTAATTTTTCATCAGAGTTTTTATTAAATTGAACTTTCTCTTTATCGTATGTCAAAACAACCCAACAGGTATTTAACCCAAGTTCTTGTGCTTTTAAAACAATTTTCTCTCCATAATAACCAGCAGTTTCTTCATTTTTGCCAATTAAAGCAATATAATTATTTGCATTAACAAACCAACCATATGTTACATTTGGGTTTTTAAATGCATTTGGCTCGTTATAAAAAGCTTGAATATTTAATCCACTTTCTTGATTACATTTTAAAATATAGGCATTTAGTTTATCTTGAATTTCTTTTTCTATTTGCTTATCTTGATATTTTCTAACTGAATGTCTTTGTTTCATAAGTTCTAAAATTTGCATACTTAAAACTCCTTATAAAAAATATTACTTTTTTATTATAAACAAAACATTGCAAATTAACAAATATTATAAAAAAATAAAACCCAATAATAAATATTGAGTTTTATTAATTTATCTATGGTAAAAATTATTCTTCAATAGTAGGTGGATTATTTATAGTTTTTATGGCTGTTGCTGCAGCTTGATTTGAAACAAAGTAAGGGTCAACAACTTCTGGCATTATAAATTCTTCATTTATTGCTTCTTGCAATTTTAAAGTAAACTCTCTTGACATATTCATCATAGTACTTCTATCGTAAGCCATATAGTTAGGGCCTTCAGCACCAGCATCAAGACAAGTTTCTGTAGAAAGCATTGGTATTCTGCTTTCTCCAAAACCCCTATCAGGGTGAATATTATATGTGCAACAATGTCCAGCAACAACATAAGGAATACTATCTACTTGGTATTGTGGATCATTAGATAAAATTAAGGTTTGATGATCAGGACTTTCTGCATTAGGCAAAGTAGATTTATATAAAATACCGGTTTCATAATTATAATGTTGTTCTGTTCCCTTATAAGCTTCTCTATTTGTTGCCACATGCAATCCTTTAAAAGGAACTATATCATAAAAAGCTTCTTTACCTTGAGTTTTAACTGCTTCTGCTCTTCTTAAATATTCTGTTGCAAGTAGAGTTGTAAACATTGTATGACTGGTTGTATAAATTCTTACTTCTTTACTTGGAATATCAATAGCATAAGTTCTTTTATGAGAATCATCTACATAAGTATTAAATAAAGATTGAACACTTATTTCTTTTTTATCTTCTTCCTTTCTTACAGTATCTTTTGCCATTTTTACGCCCTCTTTTTTATTTTATTTGTTGTAATTATAACATATTTTATATGTTTTTACAAGACATATAAAAAAATTGGCTATAATAACCTAAGTTTTATTTAAAAACACAATAAATATTAAAGTTTTATTTTTTATGTTTCAAAATTTTTTTAACTTAAAAAAAATTTTTTATTTTAATAAAAACTTTGACTTTAAAAAATATTTTGTTAACAATAAAAAAAAAAAAAAATTAAAAATGTTTATTAAATAAAAATACAAATTCTATACAACTAGAATTTGTATTTTTTTACTTTTTTTATCACCACCAATCGTCCCAATGGTCAAAATGTTGTTCTAAAGAATCATTATACCATCTTTCAAGTGACTTTTCGCCTTTTCTATTTACTCTGTAACAGGCAGTTCTTATATTATCTTTATTACTATCTATTAAATTTGGTTTTATATAATTTTCCCAAGTTACAACGGGCTCGTTTACAGAATCATCTTGTAAAAAATACCATTGTAAATCTTGTGACAAGTGTTGAGGAGTAAAAGTCATATTTAAAAACATTATGTTATTTTCAAGATTATTCTCATCAAATACTGCATCAGTAAATTGCTCTGCTATATCAATTAAGAAAATTTCAATATTTGAGGCACCTATTTCATAAAGAGCAGAACAAGCAAAAACAAATAGGTCTACATGCAAAGGAGAATATTTTTCAATAAAATTTTCAATTGCCCTTCTTGAAACTTCAGACATATACAACATTTTAAAATCTTTATATTTTACCGTTATCATAGTGTTGTATTCAACATATTGATTAAAAGTACTTGTCCCCATTGTTAAGTAATATTCTTCTTCAGCATCAAGATCTTTTTTTGGCATTTTACTAAAAAAACTATCAAATACATTAAATTCAATACCTAAATCTAAGAAATCAAGAGAATATGTATATTCGTTACCCATATAACTAAATGTGTTTGTTATACTGTTTTCTGGTTTAATAGGAATAACATTCACACCATTTAAGTCGGCATAATATAACGCTGCTAAATATAAAACAGGAATTTCATAACGGCCCACATAATCATGAGAATTTAAATAAGATTCAACCATACAATCATAATAAGGAACATCTACACCCGTTACTAAATATTCTGGCATATTTATTAATTCTTGTTGAGTAAATCGTTGACCATTAAAATATTTTTCATCTGAATAGCTACTAAACATCACTTCTTCTGTATTAATACCAATATTTGGTCTATACAAATTAACAACTTCTACAGAATCCCAAAAGAGTCCAGATGTAGGAATATTATAAACAGAAGTAAATATTAAATAATCAATTTCATTTAAACCATCGCCATCTTTATCATTAGTATAAGGCAATGTTACAGAAGTTAAATCATTAATGCCATCATCACCACAACAAGGGTCAATTAAAGCAACTTTGCCATCTGGAAGAATTATTAAAGTATAATACTCTCTTGTAATAACCCTTAAGTCATGAATTCGAGAAACAACTGGCACGGTAGGTGGAACATAATTTGGGTTTACATACCCACATATTACGCATTTATCTTTGTTATATTCATGAAAAGTTTTTGTTTCTAACATTTCTTCATTACAATATCCACATTTTGACCAGTGCTCTTGTGCGTTATAAGCGTATTTACTTCCGGCAGTATGCTCATGAGCTAAATTGAAATAACATATAGCACAAGTAGCGTTTCCTATTGTTTCAAAATCATGTTCTTGCTTATCTTTTACTTCATCACAGCCACTACAAGTATAGTAATGATATTGAATATCGTGAGAATATGTACTACTCCAACTATGAGTATGTGGTTTTGGGTCTGTTGGATTTTTACCACAAGCAGTTAATGCCAAACCACAAGGCAAAAGCAAACAAATTGCAAGTATAAAAGATAAAAACTTCTTTTTCATATTTTCCTCTTAATTTAATGGTTTTTATTTTAACAACAAAATTGTATCACAACAAAAACTTTATGTCTTGTTTTTTAAATATTTAATTAAAATTTAGACACTTTGGCAAATGAAGCATTTTAATTAAACTTTTATTTTTTTTAAACACAACAATAGATTATTCACACACAAAAAAAAGTTGGAACAAAAATATTCCAACTTTTTAATTATTTATCTGTTTTTAATTGTGTTATATTTTCCATTTGTTTCTTCTTTTTTTTGCTTACAAAAATATAACCAAAGGCGTTTGGACCCCAGTGGCAAGCAATGGCTGGATCTAAATTGTCAAAAACCTTTATTAATTTTTTAAACTTATCTTTTGTTAAATCTATAAGTTTTAATAAATTATTTTTGCAAAAAGTATATGCAGCAACAATACCGTGTCTTTCGTCACATTCAACGGTTTCAAGTTCTTGATTAATACCATTCATAGCATTTTTTAAACCCATTTTTTTAGACATTACTTTAACTTCGCCATCTTTAAAAGTAATAATTGGTTTAATATTTAAAATAGAACCAAAAAGCCATTCTTTTTTAGATAATCTTCCCCCACGCATTAAATACTCAAGAGTTTCTGGTATAGCACATACTTTAATTCTTGGTATTATATCATTTAAAATAGTTTCTATTTCGTCTAAAGATTTTTCTCTATTTCTGTTAACTTCTTCTACTAAAATTCTTATGCCACCAACTGCAGATTGAGAGTCAATTACTTTTACCTTGTTATTTTCAGCAAACAAACCTCTTATAGCGTTGTATGTTCCAGAAATTTTTGATGAAATTGTAATAATTAACACATCATCACCATCTTTAGTATATTTTTCAACCTTCTCTTGCAACTCTAATAAATTTGGTAAAGATGTTTTTGGAAATTTCTTTTCCTTTATTAATTTATCATAAAACTCTTCAATGGTAATATCTACACCGTCTAAATATTCTTTATCATCAAAAGATAAAATTAAAGGGATAACCTCTACATTATAATCTTTTGCCTCTTCTTGTTTTATACTACTACCAGAGTCAACTAAAACTTTTAACATTTATTCTCCCTTTAATATTTACAATAACATTTTACTAATTTTTTAAACTTCCTGTCAAATTTGTTTTATAAAATAATTTGTTATATTTTGAAATAAAAAAATCGCAGGAAAACCTACGATTATATTTTTATATATTGGTGCCGAAGGCCGGACTCGAACCGGCACGAAGTTGCCCTCGAGGGATTTTAAGTCCCTTGTGTCTACCAATTCCACCACTACGGCAAATTAAACATAAGTTTAAGGAATTTTTATTGGAGGCACCACCCAGATTCGGACTGGGGATAAAGGTTTTGCAGACCTCTGCCTTACCACTTGGCTATGGTGCCATATATTTATATCCATCAAATTTTTATCTTTGGTGGGAGCAATAGGACTCGAACCTATGACCCCTTGCTTGTAAGGCAAGTGCTCTAACCAACTGAGCTATGCTCCCATACTTGGATCGGAGGACGAGATTCGAACTCGCGACATTTGCCTTGGCAAGGCAACTCTCTACCACTGAGCCACCCCCGCTTTTTAGGGTAAAAATTATATAAACA
>JAFQFI010000005.1 GCA_017398655.1 Clostridia bacterium | reverse complement strand
TTTTGAAAATTTTTTTAAGTTTGTTATTATACAAATTATGCAAATAAAAAATAAAACAAATTTAATATTTACACATAAATTAATTAAAGCTTTTGCCGATAGTATGGTTAAAGCTTTTATTCCATTAATAATATTAAAAAGCAGTCAAAATATGTTTCTTGTTATGCTTTATTTAACTTGCTATTACGCTTTTTGTGGAGTATTAAATTTAATATTTAAAAAGTTTTTACAAAAATATGGCGTATTATCAATAATATTACACGCTGTGCCTATAATTGTTTTACAATTTGTGTTAACCCTTCCTACCACTTGGTATTTATGTATTATTCTTGCATTGCTTGCAAGTTTTGCTCAAATTTTATATTCTGTACCTCTTAATATTTTATTTACTTTTACAGACAAAAAAGTTAATGTTGCAAAATTTCAAATAGCAACAAATGTTGGTAAACTTATATTTATTTTAGTTAGTGGATATATTCTTGGTTCAACATTAGAAAACTCCATTTTACTTCTTGCAATTATAGGAAGTTTTTTATATATACTTTCTGTTTTGCCAATTATGTATGGATATAAACTTATAAAAGAAAGCTTTATAAAAATTTCTAAAAAACCAACAACAGTTGATAGAAAAACATATAAAACATTTAATTTATATCATATGTTTTTTTCTATGTTTCAATCAGTTTTAGATGTAATAATTCCGCTTTATTTATACACAAACAATTTAACATTTGAAGCCGTTGCTATTGTTATGGCTTTAATAGAACTTTGTAAAATTGGAGCAAACTTACTTGCAAAGTTCTTAAACAAAAAAGGGTTAAGTTTTTTAAGTTGTGCAATAAGTATTTTGTGTTTGTTTACTGGAAGTATTGTTATGCTAATAGTTAAAAACGCTATAATTTTGTATATCTGCAGTTGCATTATAGCAATAAGTTTTCCATTATTATTTGTACCAATGTTTGCAAAGTTTGTTGAAAAAGTTAAAAAAGATAATAACGAATTTGACGGCATGACTTACAGAGATGTTTATATATTTGCTATTAGAGATATTATGTTTTTACCATACTTTATTTTTCCAAATTTAATTGGACAATTTATAGTTGGCTTATGCTCTTCTGCTTGCCTTTTTGTATGTAGCAAAAAAATATTAATAGACAATAAAGAACTTCAAAATGCAACTAATAATATTAATGACACAAAAAAATAATTATTAACTAAAAAATATTTTTAAAAATCAATTAAAAAAGAGAAGAAAATTTTTCTTCTCTTTTATCTTTTTTTGCTTTTTTTATTTGATATTAATATAAATATTAAATAAGTTAAATGAATTAAATTAATTGCAAGTAAAATTATAAAAATAATGAGGTGTAAATTTGATAATAAAATTGTTTTAGTTAACGCTAAAATAAAGGAAATTAGCAAAAATAAAATTGTAATAACATTAACAACAAAAAGTGTAATTGAAAATATTTTAAAAAATAAATTTTTATTCATACCAATATACCCCCTGTTGTTTAACTTCTTCTAAAGAATTAAGAGTTATTATTGATGTTTCAAAACTTATTCCATTATAAATTGAACTGCCACTAATTAAAGCTGCTATTTGATTTGCAATATTTTCTTGTTTTAAAAGAAAAACATTATTGGCTGTTAATCCATAAAATGTTCCTAAAATATTGGTTGTTACCTCTGTAAAACCAACAAATGTACCAATAAAATATTTATCTAAGGTATTACCATTTGTAAAAGTTGCAATAGAATAGCAATTTATTAAAGAACCACAATTGTTTAAATCCCACCTACCAGAAAATCTACCAGAAATACCTCCTGCAAAAACAAAAATAGCATCTTGCTCTGTAGAAGCATTTATATTTCCCTCTACACCACAATTTTTTATAACAGGCAAATACACTACATTTTCTTGCGTGTTTTGATAATAAGTTGAAAAGGCATTTATACCACCACAATAAACCAATCCATTGTTTGAAGAAGCCAATAAATTTGCATTGCTTAAACACTTGTCTATGATGGAATAATTTATTGCATTTATACCACCACAATAAATCATACCTCTTTTTGAACTGGTATTTATGTTTGCTTTATTTATACAATGTTCAATTTTTGCATAGTTAATTACACATATACCACTTGTATAAACAGACCCACCTAATTCTTCTGCTTGATAAGTAGAAGTTGCTGTAATTTCTCCATAATTATAACAATTTTTTATTATGTTATAATTGGTTAAAGCTACCCCACTTACATTTGGAGACCAATCACCATCTTCACTTGTTTGCTGTAATACTGCATAGTTTTTACAATTTGAAATAACACCATTTTTTTCGTTGCTATAAACAATACCCGTAACATCAGCATCAACAGATACAATGCTTGAATTTTGTTTAATTGTGCAATCATTTATTGTTTTGTTGTTTAAACCTGCAATACCACTAATATAGCACTCGCCATTTCCTGTTCCTGTTGCATTTAAGTTTAATAAAACATTACAATTGTTTATTATTCCATTATTTATATTTGCTATGGCATTAACATAGGTATTGGTATTTGAGTTTTTATTTATAGTTAAGTTTAAATTTTCACAGGTTATATTTATATTATTTATTTTTCCATTGTTCTTCTCCACAAACAAACTTAAACTTGTGGATATTTCTTTTTCACAGTTTTTATATACTATATTTAAGTTTTGTATTGTTCCAGTGTTTGTTTTTATTAGATTCTCGTTTAAAACTTCTTTAAAGTATAAAGTATGGTTATTGCCTTCTAATACTCCAGAAAAATTTAAATTTTTAAGTGGTTTATCAATAGTTATATCATTAGTTAATTTGTAATGTCCATCAGAAGATAATGCTTTATAAAATTGATCTTCACAACTTATTACAAAAGGACTAAACGATACACCAAAACCCGTTGTAAAATTAATTGTTGTAAATAAAACCGATACAAATAATACAACAGCAAGAGAAACACTAAATGCAATTTTTCTTAACTTGGTTTGATGTAAATTAAGTGGCTTCTTTCCTATTTTTATTTTATTGTCGTTTACTTCAAAACGCTGACAATTAATTAAATAAATTGCTTTTAAATTTTGTAAAACATTTTCATCTTTTTTATAGTTTTTAAATTGATTTTTTACACCATTATCTTTATTTAAAATAGCAAGCATTTCAATAGGAGTTATAATACTTTCTCCCATATAAAGGCGCAAACACCTGCCTGCTTTACTTTTAAAAATTTTATAAACTTCAAATGGTTCATCAACAATTTTATATTTAATTACTTTAATAGATAAATCCTTTTTATGTTTTCTTAAAATACTTTTTGCTTTGTATAAATAGCATAAAGAAAGAACCGGAAATCTACCAAAACAAACGCTTTCATTACCTTTAAAGGAAGAAATAAACAAAGCGTCATCATCTTCTTTAATAGCTTTAAATAAATTATTTAGTTTTTCATTTAACACTTTATTTTCTCCTCCTTTTTTAAGAATTTTTTTATAATTTTACTTTTTTATTTTTATAGACCTATCTTCTGCCCATTTATCTAATATTTCAAAAATATATTGTTCGTTAACATCATTTCCTTCTACAATTTTTTTAAGAAGTTTATTAGATTGTTCATAACTTTCTACAAGTTTATCAATACTTCCCTTTTCGTTAACAACTGCTTCAAAAATATTTGTATTTGTTTCTTTAATTTGATTAATTTGTTCGCTACTATTTTTTAAAACATCTGCAACATCTTTGTTAATGTATTCTGTGACCTTTTGAACACCAACATTGTATGTTTCCAAATTCTTTTCAAGCTGTTTTATATCATAACTCTTGCGTTTTTCTTCAATAATAGTATTTAATTTTTCAATTTGATTTTCTGCTTTGTCTTGAAGATTGTCGATTGCTTTTAACTTATCATCAATTTTTGAACAAAGAGAGAGTAATGAATCTACACTTGAAATATATTTGTTGGTTGATGACATAAACTTATCAACTTCTACTGCTAAAGTTTTTGCCTTATCTGCTTGCGAAGTTAACTCTTTGTAAATTTTATCTAATTTACTTTGCAAAGAACCATCAAAACCAGAATTAAGAGAAGCAATATCATCTCTAATACTATCAAAAGAAACAGAAAATGCCTTAAGGTTTTGTTCTATAGGACCTATTAAATCTCTGTACTCTTTAAATGTAGAAATAAGTGTTTTAATTTCGTTGTTTTCCACTTTTTATCTCCTTTGATTTTACATTAAAATTTTCTTTAATTTCAATAAAACTATTTTTTAAAGATTTGATATCTTTTTTTACTGTATCAAGTATAAACTCTTGAGCAATTTTATTGTCTTTTACATCTAAAAAATAATTAACAATATCAATATTTAAATCGTTGTTACTATTTTTGCTACACTTGTCTACAAGTTCAATTAAAATTGTATCATTTGACAATATAAACTGTTGTTTTGCTTGATCTATTAAACCATACTCCCAAAACTTAATACCTGCTTCCCTATACTTGCCATATTGAATTAAATTTTCATAAACTTCAATTGTGCGTAAAAGATTAATTTTTGTTTCACTATCCTTTACTTTATTTGCAGCAAATCTTGCGTTATCATATTGTTCAAGTTTTATAAACTCATTAACCCTATCAACAAATTCTTGTTGAGAAAACTCAATTTTACTTACAATTTCACTTAGCATTTTTAATGCTTGAAGGGTGTTTTTATTTTCAAAATTTTCTTTAAAAAACTTTTCAAACTGATTTATTTTGTTATTTTCTACAACAAATAAATTTTGTTTTGCCCTTGAAACACCAACATAAAAAAGATTGTAATAATATCTATAAACAGAGTTTTCATCGGCTTGTTTATGATTTACTTTGTTTTGCTCTAAACTATGCCATTTGTCTATATTTGAGGTTAACAAATTGTAAGAAACAATTGTATTCCTTTCCAACCCTTTAATTTCACTAACCGTTAATATTTCTTGATTTTTAATTAAAGATTGTAATTCTTTTTTCTGTTTTAAATCTGCAACAACAAAAGTAAAATTATCAAACTTACTTTTAGCAATCTCTTTTATAAAATCAACTTCTCTTACAAAAACAGCTTTTGTATCAATGCCATTATCAACACTTTCGCCTTTTAACACAAAGTTGTGGGTTCCAAACTCATTTTTATTTATCTCACCCAACGCATCAATAATACTTTCTATTTTTGCACTATTTCTGTAATTGTGTTTTAGTGTTGAAACATCAGTTAAATCTTTTTCGTATAATAAATTTTTTAAATAACCAAAATTAAAATATGCCGGGTTAATCATTTGCAAAGCGTCGCCCACACAAAATAATTTTAAACTTAATTTTTTAAATAAACATAAGTTAACTTGTGTATAATCTTGCACCTCATCAATAATAGATAAAGAATATTCAAAATTATTAGTTAAACTATCAATAATTTTTTTAGAAGCCAAATTATTATCTAATAAATTATTTTTTTGACAATGCTTTTTATAATCAACTGCTATTTGATAAATCGTTTCACATTCTTGTTTAGAAAAGCTATTTTTTCTTGCTTCTATATACCTATCAAGTGGCATTATTTCAAGTTTTTCTTCTAAAGAATAAAAACCAAATATCATACCAAAAATTTCTTTATAAATTATCTCTTTTGAAAACTTTGAAAGTTTGTTAAAACATTTTTCTATTTGATGGTTTGTTAAATTTTTACTATAAGTATTTATAAAATAATTTTGATTAACAAATTTTTGATTATCGCCAAATTTTAATTTATAAATATCTTCTATTAGCAAATAATCAACTTTGTTTTTTAAATAAAAAATTATTTTTTCAATTTTATCAAAAATTAGATTATCATCATCACTAAAAAAATAAATTCCAAGTTTGTTTTCTAAAGCTTTTTTGTGATTTTCATCTAAAAATACAATGTCTTTAGTTTTATGTTTGTTTAAAACAAACTCTAAGTCCTTAATATAACTATCAACTTTTAGTTTTGTATCAGTTAACAAGCCCCTACTAAAAGTTGTATATAAAACTTTGCCTGTGTAGTTTTTACAAGAAGTAAAAATTATTTTATCAATACAAATATTTGTTTTGCCACTACCAGCAACACCCTGAACTAAAATATTTTTATCAACTGTTTCTACAATTTCTTTTTGCGAAGAACTTAATCTTGGCAAATTAATATTTGAAACATTAGAAACTAAATAAAGTTTATTAAAATCTTGATTTTTAACAAGTTTTTTAGATTTTTTAATTTCTATTTCTATTGTTTTATTTGTATTTACATATTCTTCAATTTTTTGATTTGAAGAAATTTCTTTATTATCTATAAAATCAAAAAAAACAATATCTTCTTTATTTAAATTTAAACCTATTTGATAACCAAACTTAAAATTAAAAGAAAAAGCATTATCTTTGGTAGAAACTAAAAAGCAATCTATTTCTTCAAGTTTCTCATCTTTTTTAATTAAATTGTTGGTATGCAAAATAATTGTTTCGCAAAGTTTAGAAACAAGCATATCAATATTAGATACATACTTTGTTTGTTTTATAAAATTTTCTGTTTTATAAAATAAACTTTTGCTTGATAAAACTAATTTTTGAGTATCAACATTTACTTGCAAACAATTATTATCCATACTTCTCCTTTTAATATTTATTATAAAATTTTACCACTTAAAAAATCTGTTAATAAAATTTCTTGATTTTTTAATTTTACTTTTTGTGTTTGATAATTAATTTCTCTTATTTCTTTTTTTACTTTAATTTCTTGTTGCAAAACTTTCTTTTGCTTTAAAATAAAATCTTCTTTTTGTTTTAAAGTAAAAGATAAAACTTTTTGTTTAAGTCGTTCAATTGCTTTTTGTTTGTTTTGAAACTGACTTCTTTCATCTTGTGAAACGGCACTTAAATTTGTTGGTATATGGGTGGCTCTTATAGAACTATCTGTTGTATTTATATGTTGACCACCAGCGCCACTACTTCTGCAAGTTGTAATTTTTATATCTTCTTCATTAAAAGCAATTTCTTTATTACCAGTTGTATTATAAACAAAAACCATACAACTACCTTTCTTGTCTTGATTTAAAGCAACAAATTCTCCACTTTCTTCTTTAAAGTATTCCATTGCGTTAAAACCAGAAATATTTAATATCTCTTTATCTTTCTGTCTTTCTGCGTTTATTTTTAAATTGTTTTGTTTACAAAAGTTGTTATAGCAAAATAATAAATCTTCACAAAGTTTATCTGATAAAACTTCTTTTGTCTTAACAATTTCAATAATAATGCTTTGATTTTTTGCATTTATATCAAGGTATAATTTTTTTATTTCATTTTGCAATAAAACAATTTCTTTATTTAATTTTTGTTTTTCTTCTTCAAAAATTTTTATCTCATTAGCATCTAAATTGCTTAAAGAATTTATTTCTTGTAAATTTTTATTATGTTGTAAATATATTTCATATTTATCAACTAAAGGTTGCAAAGTTTGTTTTTGTTTTTCTATATTTAAACATAGTTTTTTATCAAGAAAAACTTCTTCATAAGTTAACATTTCGCTAAGTTTAATATAGTTTTTATATAAGACATCTACTTGTTGTAAAACTTCTTCAAAACTTTGCATATTTCCTCCTGCAAATATAATATCACATTTTGTTTTTAAAACCAATAATAATTATCTTTGCAATTTATTTACTTTTATTATTTTTTTTGATATAAGAAAAACATAAAGGATTTATATTTATGGCAGAAATAACAATAAGAAAAGCGTTAGGCAGTGATGAACCTATTACACTTGATATAAGACATAAAGCATGGCTTAAAGCATATAATCATATTTTTACCGAAGAAGAAATAAATAATCATTTTAAAGTAAAAATAGAAAACGAAGAGTATAGAAAAAACAGTGTAAAAAGAATTGAAGAAAACGACAATTATTTTGTTGCTTGCATAGATAATAAACCCGTAGCAATTTTAATAATGGTTGTAGACACAATTAATAAAGAAAACAATGAAATTGTTTGTTTTTACTGCTACCCAGAACATCAACGACTTGGCATAGGAAAAATGCTTTTTGAAAAAGCAATAAACATATTTAAGCAAAACAATATTTCACAATTTAAGGTTGAAGCATTAAAAGAAAATTTTGTAGGTGGAAATTTCTATAAAAAACATGGTGGAATTATTGTGGATGAATTTAAAAAAGAACTCTGCCACAAACAAGTTCCTTTAGTAATTTTTAATTTTAATATTTAAAATAAGATTTAATACAATTTAATATAAAAAACAATAAAAGCAAAAGATAAAAAACTTGCTTTTATTTTTTTGTATCAAAAACTTTTAAAAATAAATATATATTACAAATCAAACTTTTTTGAGGTTGTAATATGAACGATAATACAAAAATTGAAGTAAGCCGCGAAATTATGAACGCTATGATAGCAAATGCGTGCAAAAATGGCTTTACTACTCAAAATAAAACCCTATTATTTTTACTTAGAGAAGAATCCGAACTTGATAATTTTAATTTTAAAACAATAAACAAAATTTTAAATAGATACTCTCCTTTTGTTAAAAGGAGAAATTTACAATGATTGAAGATGTAATAAAAAAATATTCTTTGTCGCCTGAAAAAATAAAAGAAATAACAAAAACAATTTTAAAGGTGTTAACGCACAATAAAACTCCAAGCGAAAATCCACTTGCAATTATTGTTGGTGGTCAACCCGGCAGTGGAAAAACAGCACTTATAAGTTATACAAAACAAATTTCTTCTTTTAGAAATTTTATTACTATTGATAATGATTTTTTTAGGTCGTTTCATCCAATGGCAGATGAAATAAGACAAAATTATCCTTCACTTTTTACACAAGCAACCGATCAATTAGGTATGGGCATAACCGAAAGTATAATTAATTTTTGTTTAGAAAACAAATTTGATATTATTTTGCATCAAACTTTAAAAAACAATAGAATTGGCGATGATGCAATTTGTACGCTAAAAGATAACGGGTACACGGTTGGAGTAAGAGTTTTTGCAATACCTTTTTACGAAAGTAGTATGTCGCAAATAGAAAGATATTTAGGTCAAGCAGAAAAATTAGGATACTGTAGATTTGCAACACAAGAAGGACATTTAAAAGCTTATTTAGGTTTGCCACAAACAATAGATTATTTAGAAAAAAATGGTTTTTATGATTTCATACAAGTTTTTAAAAGAAGTAATGATATTGCTCACCCCACCTGTGTTTACACAAGTTTTAATAAACAAACAAAACAGCAAACTTTAGATGCTTTAATAGATTGCGAGAATGCCCCACTTGAAAATAATAAAAATGGTTTTAAGTCAGCAAAAGAAGCTGTTTTAAAAACAAGATATTCTACTTCTTTTGAAACTCACGAAACAATTTCTTCAAGAATTTTAGAAGCACAAAACAATGCGTACAATAATCCAGAAATTCAAAATAGAATTGACGAATTAACTTCTTCTCTTTTACTTGTTAATCAAAACGAAAATTTTTTAAACAACATAACCCAAATTAAAAATTTACCAAGTTTTTCTTCTTGTGAAGATTTACCTAATTACATACAAAGTTATGAGGACATATTTTTAAAAACAAATTCTTATTGTAAAATTCCACGATTACCAAACGAAGATTTGGCAACAACTACAATAACTGCATCTCAAGAAAATACATAGATATTAAAGCCATTAAAATTTTGTTTTGTAAAATTTATATTTTATGATAAATTTTGATTGAAAAGAGGTTTATGTTTATGCACGAAGTTCAACTTGAAACAAAAGATTTATTAATAAGAAAGGCACTTAAAAGCGATGCTGAGAGTTTGTTAAACAACTATTGGTCAAAACCTAAAACTGCACGACTTATGCTCTGGAAGCCCATTTTTGAGCCCGAAGAAGCCGTAGAGAGAATAAATAAAACAATAGAGTTTGAAAAAGATAAACCTTGTTTTGTTATAGAAGAAAAATCCTCAAAACAAGTTATTGGTATGGTTGGTTTTATAGAAACAGAAAAAGATATATATGAAGATTGTGGACTTGGCATTGGTTGCGATTTTGTTGGAAAAGGTTATGGCACACAAACACTAAAAAGAATGCTTGAATATTTGTTTGAAGATTGTGGAGCTAAAAAAGTATTTTACACTTCAATGCAACAAAATATTGCATCTATTTCTCTACAAGAAAAATTTGGTTTTAAATATATTCAAAGTATGCAAAAAATAAGAAGCCACGACAACTTTGAATACACAATAAATATGTACGAATTAACAAAAGAAGAATATTTTAAAAACAAACAAAAATAAAAATTAATCACTTATAATAATGTATTTTTATAAATAAAAAAGAAAGGTTTAAAATAAAAAACCTTTCTTTCTTTTTTACTATTTTGTTAATTTTATTGCATATAACTTTCTTTTTAAAAGTATACCTTTATGGGTTGAATATTTTTCTATGTACTTATTTAAAATTTCTTCATCTTTTAATAAATCAAAATTATTTAAAATTGGAGTGCGTTCTAATAAATAAATTAAATCTTCTTTTTTCTTATAATATTCTAATTGATTGATGTTTAGCAATTCTACTTTTTGAAAATTTAAAGATAAACACTTATCAATTGTTTTTTGTTTTATTGTTTTTTTTCTATTATAATTTTGACCTCTTTTAAACATTTTTTTAAGAGCCCAACAATCATATTTATCTATGTCTTGTGAAATAAATTTTCCGTTTTCTTTTAACATCCTAAAAACTTCTTGCATATTTGCACCACAATGTCTTGAAACAACCAAATCAAAATATTTATCATTGTATGGCAATCGTTCAAAACCATTACCTAAACTTAACTCAAAATTTTGAGCGTTTTTCCCAGCATTATTTTTTATATTTTCTTTTGCTTTTCTTAGCATTTCTTCTTCTGTATCAATTTGTATTATTTTTTTTGCATTTTTAAAATAAATAGATGACTTATCTGCACTGCCACAACCAATATCTAACATAACAGTATTTTCGTTTATATCTTTTGCAACTTCTTCATAATAATCAAAATCAACATCTTGCTCTGTTTTAATTTCTATTTTACTAAAGTTCCAACCAATTTCTTTTGCTACTTTTTTGTAATTAAATTCTTCCATTTTTTCTCTTTCCTTTTATTAAATTTTGGTTGTAAAAAATAAAAAAAACCTCCTTTATTCAAAACAGCAAAAAACAACCATAATAATTGCTTATTTGATTATATTTTTTGCCATTCATAAAGAAGATTTTAACCTTGTCTTTATTATTGTTCTTATGCAGTACATCGCGAATGGACGAATTGAAATACTACACTATATATTTAACATTTTGTTTTAATTATGTCAAGATTTGTTTAAAAAAACAGACCTATTTTTAACAGGTCTGCTTTTTTGTTATAAATTTGTAAATTAATTATCTTTTATGTTTTTATAAATAGCTTCTGCCACTTTAATTCCATCTTGTCCACTTGACATAATTCCACCTGCATATCCTGCACCTTCGCCAACTGGATATAGTCCCCTTACATTACTTTCAAAATTTTCGTTTCTTAAAATTGTTAAAGGACAACTTGAACGCGATTCTATTGCTATAAGCAAGTTTTCATCCTTTGCAAAGTTTTTGATTTTTTTATTAAAATCTTGTAAACCAAGTTTTAAACTTTCGCTAACAATTTCAGGTAAACATTTTTCTATTTTACATAAAGTAATATTTGGCTTGTATGTAAAATTTATATTAGGTTTATTTTTTTTATTATAAACAAAACTACCAACACTTTCTGCAGGAGCATTATAGTTTTTACCACCCAACTCAAAAGCCATTTTTTCGTATTTTGCTTGATAATAAATACCTGCAAGTGGATTGTCTGACTTATAATCATCTGGAGTAATGTTAACCAAAACTGCACTATTGGCATTTTCTTTATCTCTGCTAAAATTACTCATACCATTGGTGACAATTTCACCTTCGTTGCTACTACTTGCAACAACTTGCCCACCCGGACACATACAAAAGGTAAAAACAGATCTTCCATTTGGTAAGTGAGAAACCAACTTGTAATCTGCATTAGGTAGCCCATCAATATGTTCTTTTCCATATTGACTTAAATTTATATCTGACTGCCTATGTTCTATTCTAACACCCATAGCAAAAGGTTTTTGTTTTATTTCAACGCCTTTATTATAAAGCATTTCAAAAGTTTCTCTTGCACTATGACCAACACATAAAACAAGATAATCACATTTTATATTGGTTGTAAAATTTTCTTCTACATTTTGGGCAACAATCTCAGATACAGCGTTATTGTTTAATATAATGTCTTTTAATTTTGTTGAAAACATAAAAACTCCACCAAGTTCTTTTATGTGTTCCCTTATGTTTTTAACAATATTTTTTAAATTATCACTACCGATATGTGGCTTATTTATATAAGTAATTTCTTTAGGTGCACCAAAAGAATAAAACTCATTTATAACCATTTTGCAATAATCATTATTTAAGTTTGAATTTAGTTTTCCATCGCTAAAAGTTCCTGCTCCACCCTCGCCAAATTGAACATTTGAATATTTATTTAGTTTTTTACTATTCCAAAAAGCAAGAACATCTTTTTCTCTTTCTTCTACTTGTTTACCCTGCTCAATAATAATTGGTTTTAAACCCATTCTGGCAAGAGCAAGCGAAGCAAATATTCCACTTGGGCCAAAACCCACAACAATAATTTTTTTATTTGATTGTAATTGAGAGTATTTTAAAAGTTTATCGTTTTTTTCGTATTTTAACTTTGCAAATTTATTTTCTAAATTGTTTTTTAAGTTTACTCCAAGAGAAGCGATGTATTTAATATTTGGCTTTTTTCTTGCATCAATAGAAAGTTTTAAAATTTCAAAAAAACCAATATCTTCTTTTTTTATTTTTAAAACTTTGCAAATAGATTGCTCTATATCTAAATTTGTATATTTTATTGGCAATGATATTTGGTCTAATTTTATCATAAGTTTTCCCCCACAATGTGACCACTTGTCCAAGCCCATTGCAAATTAAAGCCACCACAAACACCATCTACATTACATATTTCGCCTGCAAAATATAAATTTTTTATATCTTTATACATAAGCGAATCTGTTAACAAACTCAAATCTACACCACCAGAAAAAACTTGATTGTTTTCAAAACAGCCATCAATATTATATGTTAAATTTTTTATTGTTTTTGCAAGAGTTTCTATTTGATTTAAATTTAATTTTAAACTATTTAAGTTTGTATTTATTTTTACTTGCTTTAAAATTTCGTTAGATAGGGCTGGCACAAACATACCAGTAAAAAATTTATCTAAACAAACATTTAATTTTTTACGATTTTCAAGTTTATTTATAAGTTCTTCTTTTGTGAAGTTTGGTAATAAATCTATTTGTATTTTACCTACATAGTTTTGAGTTCTTGAAAACAAAGTTGATAAATTAAAGATAACAATTCCACTTAAGCCACCATCTTTAAATAAAACTTCTCCGACTTCACTTTTTGTTTCGCCTAAGCTGTTTGTGGCAGTAACTAAAACATTAGACACTTTAACACCGTTTAAATCTTTTATCTCTTTACTTTTTAAAGCAACCAAACTTGGATAAAAATCTTTAAATTCCACTCCCATTTTCTTTAAAGGTGCAATTAGTGAATTTCCACCAGAAGACACAACTAGTTTTTTACATAAAAAATTTTCTTTATCTGTTTTAACGATAAAGTTATTGTCTTGTTTTTCTATATCACCAACTGTTTGCCCTAAATATAAATCAACTTTTTCTTCTATTCTATTTGATAAAACATCTACAACAGATTTTGCTGCATTTGATATTGGATATACTCTACCTTCCTCATCAGCATATACTTCTAAACCGAGAGAAGAAAAGAAATTTAAAGTTTTATTAACATCAAACTTTTTTAAATAACTTTTTATTTCTGTATTATAACTTTTATCTTCTAAATTTATATTGGTTAAATTACACCTACCATTACCAGTTGCCAATATTTTTTTAGCTACTTTTGTTTGGCTATCTATAACAGCTATATTTTTATTTTGGGCAGTTAAAGCACATATACTTCCACTTGCACCACAACCAATAATTAAAACTTCATAACTTTTCATAATTTTTACCTATGCAAAAATAATATCACATATTTTTATTTTTTACTATTGTGATTTTACTTTTTTATAAAAAAATAAAAACTTTGTTTATTTTGATAATTATCTTTTTTATTTTTCTGGCAATATGTTAAAATGTTTTTTGTTTAAAGAGGGAAAATTAAAAATGATAGGAATTTATGATATTGATAAAGTTTGCGACATAAATTATAAAGAACGCCTTGAAATTTATAAACAAGTTGGCTTTAACGAAGTTGCATTATATTTAGATAAAAATTATTTAAATGAAGACGAAAGTTATATAGACATAATTTCTTACGCAAGAGATATTGGTTTACAGGTAAAACAAGTTCATATAGATTACAAAATATCAAATTTAATTTGCGACGAAACAACTTCTATTTATTTTGATTATTTAGAAGAAAAAATAAAAGAAGCAATTAAACTTAACATACCTTACATTGTTGCCCACGCCTCTATGAGTGCAGAGCCACCTATATTAAATGACAAACAATTAAACAAGTTAAAAAATTTATTAAATAAATATAAAGACAAAAATATTTATGTATGTTTTGAAAATGTAAGAAACAATACTAACCTAAATAAAATTTTAACATCTGAATTAAATAATGTTGGTTTTTGTTTTGATTTAGGTCACGCACATTGTTATTCAAACTCTTTAGAGTTGTTTGAAAAATATTTTGATAAAATTAAATGTAGTCACTTGCATAATAACTTTGGTAAAGATACCCACAATTTATTAACAAACGGCGACATCGATTACAAATATTATTTACAAAAATTAAAAACAATAAATGATGCTTCTAACTGCTTAGAATGTTTTCCTGAGTATGGAGTAAAATTAAATAAAAAAGAATTTATTACTTTTATTAAAAATTGCTATGAATCTGTAAATTAAAAATATAGAAATTTTTTAATTAATTTATAAATAAAATAGACACTTTTTGTGTTTATTTTTTTATTACTTTTTTTATATAGGCAATTTTGTAAAATTTACATTTTTTTAACTTATTCTTTTAATAAAATACTAATTAAATTGCAAAAAAAATATGTTAATGTTATAATTAAATGAATATAAATTAAATATCAGAAATTTTTGTGGCAACTTTGTTTTAAAGTGCTATTTTTTTATATTTAATGTCATATAACATTTGCACAAAAAAACTTATTGCTTATTGACATAAAGTATAAAAAATATAATACTTATGTTAGTTTATAAAACTTAAAAAAGAAGGAGAAAATTTAAAAGTGAAAAAATTTTTTAAAACATTTTTGATGGTTATGCTTCTTATACCTGCAATGGCAGTACTTGCAGCTTGTACAGAAGAGCCACCTACTACACCTGAAGATGGATCAATTTCAATAACATCAGATATGATTACCTTAAGTCAAAGCAATTATGTTTATAATGGTTATGAGCATACTCCAGATGTATCTATTACAATTAATGGACAAGTATATGACATTTCTAATTATGCTACATTTGAAAACAATATTAATGCTGGCACAGCAACAGTTACAATTACTGCCCCACAAAATAACGAATATGGCCTAACTGGAAGTGTAACAAAACAATTTACAATTGCAAGAAAACAAATTAAAGTAAACTCTTTACAACAAATTAATAATGCAATAAAAGATGCAACATCAAATCACATTATTACATTAGAAAATGATATTACTTCAACAGTACAAAATGGTTATATTCAACCTGTATTAATTTGCCCAGAAAACAGACCTTACGATGATATTACTATTGATTTAAATGGATATAGTATTAAAACTGAAATTTGGATTGTAAAAGAATATAGAGAAAACAATGGTATTGTTTGTGGAAGTGGTACTCTTCACTCAACATCAAACACAGCAAAAGTAAATATTTTTAACTCTAAAGAAACAGGCATTATTGGTTTTAATTCTACAATGTACATAGGGGTTGACTATTCTATTATCTTAAAAGTAAATAATGGTTTTGAAATAAACTTAAATAATGTTAACTGTTATGGTGCTGAAGGTGGAATTTATTCAAACGGAAATTATGAAGGAAATTCTATAGTAAACGCAACAGATTGTTCTTTTACATCTACTGGTGCTGAAAGTATTGGTTCTTACCTTGCTTCAAATATTACTCATAATTTTACAAATTGTGATTTTACAGGCAAAACAGCATATTATGCAAAAAGTGGTACTCACAATTTAACAAACTGCAATCTTAACGCAACAGAAGAACAATACTTAGGACATAGTTTCTATGGTAATGGTTGCAATCCAAATGGTAGTGCTTTAGTAGTAGATTCTTCAGAAGGATACAAAAAAACTTTATTAGTAAACTTGTATAACACAACTTTTACAACTGCTTCTGATAACGCTTTTGATATTGACCAATGCACAACATATAACAAAACACCTATTCAATCATACAGTGAAGTAAGAATTTATGTTGACTCTTATACAGATGCAAGTTATGTTGAATCAATTTCAAAAATAACAGATAGTCAAAGAATTTTCTTTGTTGATTAATTTACAATTACAAAAATTAAATTAGGTTATAATAAAAACACAGGTAAAAAATGTTTCCTGTGTTTTTTTATGTACTTGTTTTTAAAAAATTTTACATATTTTATTTATGTGTTTTTTATATTTTTTATCTATTTTTTTAAGTAATTTTTTTGTTTATTTTTTAATTAATTATTTGTAAAAATTGCAAAACTATAAGGTTGTAAAATATAATTTTTATTAGTTTTCTTTTTTGTTAAATAATTAAAATAATTATTATTTAAATTTATTTTTTGTTTATTTTCGCTACAATTTGTATATACTATTACTTTTTTATTTCCGACCAAGCGTTCGAAGCCAAACACAGCATTTTTAGCGTAAAGTATATTTAATTCTCCATTTGCAAAAACTTGGTTTTTTCTTAAATTACCCAATAAAACATACCAATTTTTTAATAATTTATTTTGTTTATTCCACGGAAAACAAACTCTACAAAAAGGAGCTCCTTCCCCTTTTAAACCTTGTTCGTCGCCATAAAAAATACAAGGAACGCCCATAATTGTAAATTGAATTAATGTTGCAATTTTTAATAATTTATTTGCTAATTTTTCATCACCATTTGTTTTAGATAAAAGCACCGATAAAATACGAGAAGTGTCGTGTGTTCCCAATATATTCATAAGATTATTTTGAACTTCTTTTGGGTAATGGTCTAAAATCATATACAAACAATTTTTTAAAGATTCACAATTATTAGTGCATACATAATTTATTATTGCATCTTTAATTGGGTAGTTCATAACAGAGTTTAATTCGTTGCCCAAGAAGTATTTTTTGCGTTCGTCATAAGCAATTTTATTTGAAGCGTCTTCCCACACTTCACCTAAAATTAAAGCATCTTTTTTAACTCGCCTTACACTTGCACAAATTTTATTTAAGGTGTTTTGTAAAAGTTCATCAACTACATCAAGACGGAACCCTAAAATTCCCATCTTCATATATTTATCTATTATTCCACCTTTATTTGAAATAAAATTTGCAAAACTTTCATTGCCTTTTTTTATTTGAGGTAAACTTTCTATGCCCCACCATGAAGAATATTTATTTGGAAATTCTTGAAAATCAAACCAATTAAAATACTTTGATTTTTTGTCTTGATAAGCACCTACCTCTTTATAGTTATTGTTTTTGTTAAAATAAACACTATCGCTTCCGGTATGATTAAAAACTCCATCAAGAATAATTTGCATACCTTTTTGTTTTGCTTTTTTAATAAGTGAAACAAAATCTTTTTCACTGCCAAACATACTATCAATTTTTGAATAATCTGCAGTGTTATATTTATGATAACTACTTGCCTCAAAAATAGGGCTTAGGTAAATAGTTGAAATATTAAGAGATTTTAAATAATCTAACTTCTTTTCAATACCTTTTAAATTTCCACCAAAGCACTCTTTATTTATTTTTAAAAAGTCAGTTGAATTTTTTGTAATTTCTCCACCCCAATCATCTCTTAAAACCAAATCAAATCTTGGTTTCACTTTGCCTTCTTTTCTAAATCTATCAACAAAAACATGATACATTACTCCACCTTTATATGATGGATCTACTTTCATATCTTTTTCGTAAACAAGCTGTTGATATTTTGAAGATAATTGACCTGTTGGCTCTACATTAAAACTATTAGTTTTTTGCAAGTAAAATTTATGTTCGCCTTGATACACTTCAAAGTAGTACCAATATAATCCGGGCTTATCAAACTTAACTTTTACGGTATATTCAATTTCTTCGCCCAAATCTTTTTGTTGCATTATTATTTTTTTGTCATTTTCAAAATCATAGCAATAATTAAAAACAGCAGAGGTGGAATTAATCCCCTTTGCTATTTTTAAATTATATATTACCTCTTCATTTACTTTTGATGGCCCTTTTGGGCTTTTATTATAAACAGGATTAAAGCAATACATTGTTTTTCCTTTTTAAATTACATTTTCTTTAAATGCCAAATATCTCTTGCATAATCTTCAATGCTTCTGTCAGAAGAGAAATATCCCATTTTTGAAACATTTTTTAAGCATTGTTTATGCCATAAATTTGGTTGTCTGTACAATTCGTCAAGTTTATCGTGTGCTTTAACATAAGAATCGAAATCTGCTAAGCACATATATGGGTCGCCACCATCTGAAGTACTTAATAAATAATTTGAAATACCTTGGAAAGACACCCCATTAAAGCCCTCGTTTAACATATCAATAACAACTTTAACTTTTGGGTCTTTAGCATAATAAGAAGCAGGTTCATAATGACTTGCCCAAACATTTTCAACTTCTTCAGCTTTCATACCAAACATAAAAGAGCTATCTTCGCCACAAATATTACTGATTTCAATGTTTGCACCATCAGCAGTACAAATCATTAAACCACCATTTAAAACAGCTTTCATATTACCTGTTCCACTTGCCTCTTGACCAGCAAGAGAAATTTGCTCTGAAACATCTGTTGCAGGCATAAGTTTTTCGGCAACAGATACAGAATAATTTTCTACAAAAACAACTTTTAGTTTTTTATTAACCAATTCGTTATTATTAATTTCTTCTGCAAGTTGATTAATAAGATATACAATTTCTTTTGCTCTTCTATATCCAGCTGCTGCCTTACCAGCAAAAATAAATGTTTGTGGTGTGATATCTGCATCTGGATTTTCTTTTAATTGTGAATACAAATAAATAACATATAAAACATTTAACAATTGTCTTTTATATTCATGTATTCTTTTTGCTTGGACATCAAATCTTGTATGAGGGTCAATATCTATATTTTGAGTTTCTTTTAAGAAGTTTGCAAAATCTTCTTTATTTTTAAATTTAATTTTTTCAACTTCTTTAATAACTTTTTTATCTTCTACAAACTTTTCAAGTTTTTCAAGTTCGTTTGCATTTTTAATAAATTTTGTACCTATAAGTTTTTCAATTAAAGCAGATAATCTTGGGTTACTTTCACAAAGCCATCTACGATGAGTTATACCATTTGTAACATTTGTAAATTTGTTGTGATAAAAATGATTAAAGTCACCAAGTAAATCTTCTTTTAAAATTTGTGAATGAAGTTTTGAAACGCCATTTACCTTATGACTTGCAATAACAGCTAAATTTGTCATTTTAATTCTTCTGCTATTAATTACAGCCATTCTTTCAATAACACCTTGATTATAATGTCTTGATTTTGCTTCTTGCCTAAATCTTCTATCAATTTCTTTAATAATAGAATAAATTCTTGGCATTGTTCTTGCAATTAAACTTTCGTCCCATACTTCAAGAGATTCTTTTAAAATTGTGTGGTTTGTATATGAAACAAGTTTATTAACAATATCCCAACTTTCATCCCAACTTAAACCATTTTCGTCCATTAAAATACGCATAAGTTCTGGAACACACAAAACAGGGTGTGTATCGTTTATATGAATTGCTATATACTTTGGCAATAATTTTAAGTTTTTATATCTTCTTTTATGTGTAGCAACAATACTTTGCATTGCTGCAGAAGCCAAGAAATATTGTTGTCTTAATCTTAAAGATTTACCTTGCATATGGTCATCTGCAGGATATAAAACTTTGTTAATAAGTTCAATTTCGTTTTTCTCTGCTAAAGCTTGAGCATATTCTCCTTGAGAGAATTTTTTTGTATCAAAAGTATTAGAACTTTTTGCAGCCCAAAGTCGTAAAGCAGCCACATTTTTAGAGTCATATCCACTAAACATCATATCATAAGGAAATGCCTCAACTTCTTGACAATCGTGATACTCTACTTGCATATGACCATCTTTAAAGGATTCTGTTACATATCCATCAAACCTAACAATACATGCTTTGTCTGGACGAGGAACTTGCCATACATCACCACTTGAAAGCCATTCGTCAGGAAGTTCTGTTTGTTGACCATCAACAAATTTTTGTTTAAACAAACCATAATCATATCTTATGCAATGACCTGTTACAGGATAATCAAGAGTTGCAAGAGAATCTAAAAAGCAACTTGCAAGACGGCCCAAACCACCATTACCAAGACCAGCATCAGCTTCTATTTTATAAATATTTTCAATATTTTTACCTTTGTTTTTAAGGGCTTTTGCAACAGTTTTATCAAGCCCTAAATTAAATAAGCTTGTTCTTAAAGTTTTGCCTATTAAAAACTCCATACACAAATAATTTATTGCTTTGCCATCTTTTCTTTTGCAATTTCTACTAAACTTTTGTCTTTTTACAAAACTTTCATCAATAGCAATATGGGCTAAGGCATTAAAAATTTGCTTATCTGTAGCATCTGCAAGAGAAATATTGTAATACTTTTGAAGTTGTTGATCAATTTTAGCAATTGTTTCTTTTTCAGTATTCTTTTTTGTTGTTGTTTTCACTTTAAAATTTTCTCCCTATATTATTTAATTACTTTCCTAAAATTTCGTTATATAGTTTTGCATATTCTTTTGCAGAAACATTCCAACTAAAATCTGTGTTCATACAAGTTTTAATTTTTTCTTGCCAAGAATTATTGTCTTGATAATCTTTTAATGCACGATTAATAGAATACATTAAATCATTTGTACTATAATTTGCAAAAGTATAGCCATTTCCACCACCCGGGCAACCAAAATCTTTTATACTGTCTTTAAGTCCACCTGTTTCTCTAACAATAGGTACAGAACCATACCTACTTGCAACCATTTGAGAAATTCCACAAGGTTCTGATTTTGATGGCATTACAAAAATATCACTTGAAGCATAAACTTTTCTTGCTTCTGTGTTGCTATAACAGATTTTTGCATTAACTCTATCTGGGTATTTACCTTTTAAATATTTGAAATAGTTTTCATATTCTGCTTCACCATTACCAACAACTACAAGTTGAAGTGTACTATGTTGATTTAATAATCTTTCAAAAATTTCTTTAATTAAATCTAAACCCTTATGTTTTGCCATACGAGTTACCATAGAAATCATTGGTGCTTCGCTATCAACTTTTAAACCATACTCTTTTTGTATTGCTAATTTGTTTTCTTTTTTTACTTCATAAGATTTTACACTATAGTTTTTAAATAAAATTTTATCTGTTTCTGGGTTATATAAGCTATAGTCAATACCATTTAAAATACCTACTGTTTTATATGCATTATTTTTTAAAATTGCGTCTAAACCATTGCTGTGTTCTGGGCTTAAAATTTCTTTTGCATAACTTGGACTAACTGTTGTAAATTTATCACAACAAACAACTGCTCCTTTTACAAGATTTATGCCTCCGTTATACTCTACCAAACTTTTGTGTTTTTGTTCTAAACCAAAAAGATCTGTTAAAGAGCCCAAATCAAACTTACCTTGATACTCTGTATTATGACAAGTAAATATAGTTTTTATTCCGTTATACAAATTATTGTTTGCATAAAGAGTTTTAAGATAAATTGGTACAAGAGCAAATTGCCAATCGTTACAATGAATTAAATTTGGAATAAAATTTATAAGAGGCAATACTTCAAGAACAGCACGAGATGAAAAAGCAAATCTTTCGCCATCATCAAAATAACTGTAAATACCACCACCTCTTTTAAAGTAATACTCGTTATCTAAGAAATAATAAGTTACACCATCAAGTTGGTAAGAAAATACACCACAATAAACAGAACGCCAAGAAAGTGGAACATTTATGTTGCCTACAAACTTAAAATCTTTACGATATTCTTGTGGAATATCAGAATACATTGGCAACATAACTCTTATATCTGTATTGCTGTTTTTTGCTACATATTTTGGAAGACCACCTGCAACATCAGCAAGCCCACCTGTTGCACAAAATGGAAGACACTCTGACACAACAAATAAAACTTTTGTTTTGTCTGTTAACTCTTCTTTTGTTTGTATTAAAACAGGTTTTACAACTTTTTTAGCAATTACATTTTCTGCTTGTTGTTTTACTGCTTTTTTTGCAACAGTTTTAACAGAAGTTGCTTTAGTTGCAACTGTTTTAGTTTTTGCAGTTGATTTTTTTGCTACTGTTGTAGGTTTGTTTTGTGCTGTTTTTTTAGCAGTGGTTGTTTTTGCTACAACCTTTTTTGTTTCTTTTTTTACATCCTTCGAAGCCACTTTTTTAACTGTTTTTTCTTTTGTTTTTTCCATTATTTGGTTTCTCCCTTTATTTCTTCTTTTTGTAAAAATATTGCTCCGAAAGAAGGTATGTTTAATTCTACACAATTTTCATACCCATGCATTGCAATTTTTTTGCTGTTTATTTTTTTTATTTTTTTATCTAATGCGCCACCATAACAACTTAAAGCACTATTAAATAAAACATTATATGTTCCTTGTTCCACTCCAACTTTATAATTATTTCTTGGTTCTGGTGAAAAATTTACAATACAAACAAGCTCTTTGCCTTTTTTGTCTTTTCTTATAAAAGCAACTATGTTTTGTTCTTTATCATCAGGAATTAACCATTTAAATCCATTCCAAGAAAAATCATCTTCATATAAAGCAGGTGTGTGTTTATAAAAATGGTTAAGGTCTTTAACAAAAGTTTTTAATTGTTTATGTTTTTCAAAATCGAGCAAACAAAAATCTATGCCCATACCATTATCCCATTCTTTAAACTGACCAAACTCTATACCCATAAAAGTAAGTTTTTTACCCGGGTGAGCTATCATATAAGATAAGAAAGCCCTATAGCCATCAAATTTTTGGTTGTAATCGCCATACATTCTACCCATTAAAGAACCTTTACCATGAACAACTTCGTCGTGAGAAATTGGCAAAATAAAGTTTTCTGAAAAAGCATAAAACAAAGAAAATGTTAACTTGTTGTGAGAACCTTTTCTAAACCAAGGGTCAATTTTGATATATTCAAGCATATCGTTCATCCACCCCATATTCCACTTAAAGTTAAACCCAAGCCCACCAATATTTGTAGGTTTTGTAACAAGTGGCCAAGCAGTAGATTCTTCTGCAATCATTAAAGCTTTTGGAAATTCTTTAAACACAGCAGCGTTTAACTTTTGTAAAAAAGCAATAGCTTCAAGATTTTCTTTTCCCCCTCTTGAATTTGGCAACCACTCACCTTGTTTTTTATCGTAATCAAGATAAAGCATAGATGCAACAGCATCAACTCTTAAGCCATCTATATGATACTTCTTTAAAAAGAACATTGCTGAAGATATTAAAAAGCTTTGAATTTCTTCTCTACCATAGTCAAACCTACGAGTTCCCCAAGATTTATGTTCCTTTCTATCCCAACCAGCATTTTCATACAAATGTTTACCATCAAAATCAATTAAACCAAAATCATCTTTTGGAAAATGTGCTGGTACCCAATCTAAAATAACACCAATATCGTTTTTATGACATTCATCAACAAAATGCATAAATTCTTGTGGAGTACCTAACCTTGAAGTTATTGCAAAATATCCAGTAACTTGATACCCCCAAGAGCCATCAAAAGGATACTCTGTTATAGGCATAATTTCTATGTGCGTATACCCCATTTCTTTTACATAAGGGATAAGTTCTTCCGTTAATTTATTGTATGTATAATATTCGTAATTTTCACCTCTTCTCCAAGATAAAAAGTTTACTTCATATATGTTCATAGGAGAAGAATAAATATCTTTTTTATTTTTTGCGTCTAAATATTTTTTGTCTTGCCACTTATAACCTTCTATATCATAAACCATAGAAGCTGTTCTTCCATTTGTTTCTTGATAAAAAGCGTAAGGGTCTGCTTTTAAAAAAGTTCTTCCATCTTTTGAAGTTATTTCGTATTTATATTTATCATAAGTATAAACTTTATCAACATAAACTTCCCATACCCCACCTTTGTTTAATTTTTTCATAGGGTGAGAAGTGTTATTCCAGTTGTTAAAATCTCCTACCAAATTTATATGTTTTGCATTAGGAGCCCAAACACGAAAAAACGCACCTTGACCTTTTTTATTTTTGTCAAAGTGGCAACCAAGTAATTCATATGCATGATAATATGTGCCTTGATTAAACAAATATAGTTGCATATCTTTATCGGTATTTTGCATTTATTTCTCCTTATGTAAAAACGCTAATAATTTATGTTAATATAAATTATTAAAAAAACAAAATAAATTGTCGTAATATGGTAAAAATTAATTATTTCTATCTGCAGCAATTGTTAAGTTTAAAAGCGTTTTAGCTAAACTATCTGTAAAACTATTTTTTGGAACAATAAATTTCCAATTATCTTCTGGTGTACCCGGAATATTCATTCTGTAACTTTCATCTAAATATAAAAGGTCTTGCATAGATAAAATTACTGTTTCTGCCCTACTATTAAGCATTATAGCAATTAATGTATCTGTAATTTTTTCATAGGTTGCATCTTCTGGTAAAGAAAGATATTGTTTTACTTCACCTAAAATTTCTGGCTCTACTTCTTTTAAAAAACCAACTAATGTGTTGTTATCGTGAGTACCAATATATGCAACACAATTTTCTGGATAATTATGTGGAAAATATAAGTTTTTAGGATTGCCATCAAACGCAAATTGAAAAACTTTCATACCCGGCAAAGAATAAGTATCCATAAGTTTTTTTACTTTTGGTGTTATAACTCCAAGATCCTCAGCAATAAATTTTGGCATTCTGTGTTTTTTAAGTTCTTCAAACAATTCGTACCCAAAGCCCTTATGCCATTTCCCATCTTTTGCTGTTTGTGCATCTGGTTTGCATACCCAAAAAGATTCAAAACCCCTAAAGTGGTCTATTCTAACAACATCATAAAACTTATTGGCTTGTTGAAATCTTTTTACCCACCAAGTAAAATTATTCTTCTTCATATTTTCAGAATTGTATATTGGGTTGCCCCACAATTGACCATCTTCTGAAAAATAATCTGGTGGTACACCTGCTACCCCTGTTGGGTTATTATCTTTATCAAAACAAAATTCTTGCCTATTTGCCCAAACATCACTGCTATCACATGCAGGATAAAAAGCAATGTCTCCTATAATTTCTATTCCATTTTCATTTGCATAATTTTTAAGTTTGCTCCACTGTTTCATAAATATAAATTGAACAAACTTATAAAAATCTATTTGCTTTTTATTTTTTAATCTAAATTCTTCAATTGTTTTTTTATCGTAATTTTTATATTCTTTTGGAAATAAAGAAAGTTCTACATTTTTAAATTTATCCTTTAATGCCATAAATGTTGCATAATCTTCTAACCAATAACTGTTTTGATGACAAAAATCTAAAATTTCTTCTTCTTTATAAAACTTTTTATAAACTTTTTTTAAAGCTTCCAATCTTAAAGCACTTAATTTTTTAAAATCAATTTTTTTGGTATTTTTAAAACCTAATTTTTCAAGTTCTTTATCAGATAAAAATTCTGTTAAATCTATAAAATTTGGATTACCTGCAAAAACAGAAAAACTTTGAAATGGAGAACCACTATCGTTGGTAGGATTAAAAGGCAAAACTTGCCAATAATGTTGACCAGATTTTTTAAGAAAATCTACAAAATTATATGCCTCTTTTGAAAAACAGCCAAACCCATATTTGTTTGGCAAACTTGATATGTGTAGCATAATGCCACAAGCTCTTTTCATCATAAAAATCTCCTATTTTTATTTTAATTTTTATAATATATAATTGTCAAATAAAAAGAGTTTAAATTAATAATTTTTTATATTAAAAACAATAAAAAATAATCCACTTTTTTACATAAAATGTGCATAACTTTTTTAATTTTTATAACAAACTTTTAACTTTTTAATTTAAAAAAAGATTGTATATATTTTTATTTTAATATAAAATGAAATATGTAATATTAAAGGAATTTTTTATGAAAAATATTTTTATTATGGGTGCCTTTTTTAACACCGACCAACAAGACATTAATGCTTATAGTTATATAGCAGATATATTTAAAACAAACTTTGAAAATATAAACATAACTCAACCAATTGATATTGAAAATTATAGAAATAATTTTATAAAAGAAAACCCGAACGCTGATATTCAATCTGTTAATAAAGCAATGGTAGATTATGATTTACATAAGATAAAACAAGCCGACTTGTTGTTTTGTGATGTTTCAAACAAATCTACAGGAGTAGGTATTGAACTTGGTGTTGCAAAAGAAAATAATATAAATATAGTTTTTTGTGCAAAACAAAATAGTAAAATCTCTAATATGGTTTATGGAGCTTTCCCTGATAAGACCGTATATTTTTATTCTTGTTTAGAAGACCTAAAAAATTACATTAAATCTTTAAAATTTTAACACAAAAAAAGCAAAACTATTTCAATTTAAAAGTTTTGCTTTTTTTATTTTATTTTTTCTTAAAAAGTTAAAACTCAGTTTTATAATTTTAACAACTTTTTTACAAAAATTTTACTAAAATTTATGCAGATTTTTTATTTGAAATATCACCAATTTGACCCTCTTCTTGATTTGAGGTTAAATTGTTTTTTGTTGTATTATTTTCAACATTTTTATCTTCAATTTTTGTTATATTTCCATTGGCGTCAATTATACTTCCTTTTGGAGCATTAACAATATTATTTGAAGTTTGAGTTGAGTTTTGTTCTGTATTTTGAATATTATTTTCTTTATTATTTTTAATATTTTCTGCCAACGCATTTTCTTCAACCTTACTACTTGTTGTTTGACTTTCATAAGACAAATTTTTATTGTCATTTTTATTATCAATTATTCTATTGTTTTGGTTTGATAAAACTGAGGTTTCTTGATTGTTATTTAAATTAAAATTATTTTCTTTTTTATTTATAGATTGTTGTTGGTTTTCTTTTTGTGTTATTTCTTTTGTGTTTTCGTTTAATAATTCTTGTTCTGTTTTATTGCTATTAACTGGTGTTTTATTTTGGTTAATTTCAAAAGCATTAGTGCTTTGTACAGTGTTTGTATCCTCGCTGTTTGTTATTTCATAAAAAGCTTTTACTTTTGCATATACCTTTATTTTGTCTCCCTTTGAGCTTTCGCAAAAATTGTAATAGCTTTCTTCTTTTAACCCTTTAAAATTGGCAGTTGCAAACATTGCTTTTGCTTTGCTATCTGCATTTTCTTTTGCTTTTACAAGAGCTTGAATATAAGCATCCTCTTTGTTTGTTAATATATAATTAGTATTATGAACACTTGTGATATTAGAAGAAATTATTGCTTCTGTTAAATCTGTTACACTTTCAACCTTTGAAGATTTTGCTGTTAAACAACAATCTACTTCATAGCCAAAAATACCACCGTGGTTTATTGGATATGATGAAGAAAACGAAATATTTACAACGGCATCTTTATCTACTTCTTGTATTTTTTTTGTAATACTATCAATATTTTCTTTCATTTTGGTTTGACCTGTTAATAAATCATCTGCTCTTGACTTTAAACCAAAATTTATTTGTACTGTGTCTGGCGCAACCTCAACTTCTCCACTACCTACAATAATAATAGATTGTGGTGTTGTTTTTAAACTTTGTGCACTTGCTTTTTCGGTACTTAATGTGTTTGTAGAAAACAAAGTGAAAACAAAAATAAAACTTAATAAAAAACTAAAAAAAATTATAGATTTTTTCATATTATCCTCCCCTAATTACAAATTTAATTTGTGAGAAGTTTTATAAAATATACGCCACTTTCTGTCTCTTTTTGTTTTTTTATGTTTTAAATAAAAAAATCTTTTTGTTTTATAATTTTTAAATATGCAAATAATTGGTTTGGAGGTAAAAAAATAGATGAATCCTATTGAATATGAAACAAAAGATTTAGATAATTATTTTTATAGTTTAAAAGAAATGTACCCAACTGCTTATAATAAAGCAAAAACTGACCCTTACACAAAAACAAGAGTAATACTAATGAATGGAACAGAGTATGAGTCCGTTTGGTTTATGCATCAATTTGCACGACATTGCAACGAACCAGAAATACTTTGTTCTTTAGCCAGAATAAGAAATCAAGAACAATGGCAACAAAAAAGAATTGCGTGTTTAAAACCAATAAATGAAAGCATTTTAGAAACAACTATTGCATACGAACAACTTGCAATAGATTTAACTGCTTGCTTAGCAAAGTATGAAAAAGACGAAAACAATATAAAAGCATTAAATTTTGCATTACTTGAAGATTTTGACCATTTATACAGATTTTCAAATCTTCTTATGATGGATAAAAACATAGACGCAAAAGAGCTAGTTGGTAGTTTTACAGAAATAATGCCGGGCAGACCTACAATTGCTGAACACAGATACCCAGCCGACAACTTAAGAAAGCATATGAAAGCCGATAAAGCAGAACTTTACAGCAAACTTGTAGGTTGTACAATAACAGCAGCAGAGCAACAAACAATGAACTATTATATGAATATATCTCAATGGTATAAAAATGATTTGGGTAGAAAACTTTATGCCGAAATTGCCATGGTAGAAGAAGAACATGTAACACAATACGAAAGTTTAAAAGACCCAAATTTAACTTGGCTTGAACAATGGGTAATGCACGAGTATGCAGAAAGTTATTTATACTATAGTGCTTATGAAAGTGAAATTGATGAAAACATTAAACAAATTTGGCTTGAACATTTTGAAATGGAGTGCGCACATTTAAAAGAAGCAATAAGGTTGTTAGAAAAATATGAAAAGAAAAAATATAATAAAGTTATTGGTAATGGCGATTACCCTATTTTATTAGAACTTGGTAGCAATAAAGAATATATAAGAGAAGTTTTAGCAACAACAATTACACTAACATCTAAAGATATGGATTATAAAGATATTCATAAGTTAAAAGATGATGATTGTTATTTTTCTTACCAAAATGCATTTGTTGGCGAAGAGGTTGAATGTGTACCAAGCCATGTAGTTATAAATCAGGCAATTAAAGAACTTGGTAAAGATTATAGATATCAAGATGAAGACCACCCCATTGAAGAGTTAAGCGATAGAAAAAAAGATAATACAACTATTGCAAGAACTAATTAAAAATAAAAAAAGATATGTTGAAAAAAACATATCTTTTTTTGGTTATAACAAACTTAAACAAATATTACCGAAAATACAATACCAGCCACTGCCGAAGTTAAAATAAACAATATTGTATTAAATTTCTTTTTTAAAACATATTTAATCAAACAGTAAATGGTTGCCAAAACACAAAAGGTTATTAAAGAAACCAAACTGAAATCAAAATTTTGCAAAGAGTTAAAACCTATAACTTTTAAAACAAGCATAATACCAGCTGATAAAATAAGTCCAACCACTACAGGTTTAATACCACTTAAAAATGCTTGAAAATATTTATTGTTTATAAACTTTTTAAGTATTGTTGCAACAAGCAAAATAATTATAAAAGAAGGCAAAACAACACCAATGGTTGCAAGAATACTTCCAAGAACCCCACCCTGAGTAGAGCCAATATATGTTGCCATATTTATGGCTATTGGTCCCGGGGTTGATTCGCACACACCCAAAAAATCTAAAAACTGAAATTCATTTAACCAACCATACTTTAAAACCACTTCTTTAACAAGTGGTATCATAGCATATCCACCACCAAAGGTAAAAAGTCCTATTTTAAAAAACTCTGCAAAAAGAATAAGGTAAATCATTTTTCTACCTCCTCTTTTTGTTTTTTATTATTATTTTGTGGCTTATTTTTTTTAGTTATTTTTTTAGTATTTTTAGGCAAATTTTTTGATAAATTTTCTTTTTTTATATTTTCTTCTTTATCGCTATTTACCTTTTGTATATCAATTTTTTCTTCTTCTTTTTCTTCTAAACTTTCATTTTGATTGTTATCTGTTTTTTGTTTAACCTTTTTGTTGCATATTGAAAAAATAATTAATGCCAAAACTCCACCAAATAAAATAAATAAAATTGAAGAAATATTTACTGCAAAAAGTTCACATAAAAGCATTGCTATTAAAGTTAAAGAAAGTAGAAATATATTTAAAAATTTCTTTTTTGTTTTAACAAGCATTTCAATACCAGTTTTTAATATTAAAAATGCTACGCCACATTTAATACCTACAAATGCATATTTTACATATTGATTTTTTAAAAAAGCATCAAAAAACAAAGAGATTGCAAAAATTATTATAAGTGAAGGTAACACTACCCCTAATGTAGCAAATACACTACCCCAAAAGCCCTTCTTTTTATTTCCAATATATGTTGCCATATTTATAGCTATTGGTCCCGGAGTGGATTCTGCTATGGCTATAATATCTAAAACTTCATCTTCTGTTAACCATTTCTTTTTTTCTATTACAACTTCTTTTATATGTGGCAACATTGCATAACCACCACCAAAAGTAAAAAGTCCTAATTTAAAGAAAACCCAAAACAATTCTAATATGGCTTTCATTTTTTCTCCTGTTATTTTTTTGCTTTAATATTATAACTTTACAACCAATAAAAGTAAAATAAGTTTAAATATTTTACAACACTTTTTGTACTTATTGCATATTTACAACCATTATAAAATTTAGTAATATTTATATATATTATAAAGGGTAAAAACAATGATTGAAAATTTAAAATTAAAAAACCAAAAGTTAATAGACAAATATAGTTTGAGTGGAAACATAGCATTGCTTAAAAAACAAATGCTAATTAAAACAATTTTATCTGAAGAAAATTGCTTTAACAAAATTCAAATGGCAGATAGTATTAACATTTTAATTGATTTAGGATACACACAAGAAGAAGCAATTAAAGAATATAAGAAATTAATTACTTTTAAAAATTAATATTAAGGATTTAATAATGGAAAATACTACCATAAGACAAGAACTTTTAGATAAATATTCTTCTAAATTAGCCGGTTCATCTGCATGGGCAGCGATTTCGGAAGAGCAAGCAAAGAAGTATAAAAATAGAAATATAAAAATTTATAACCCAGCTAACACTTTTAACAAGATTGAAATATCTGATTATATGATTTCAGATATAGCAACAAATTATTCGCTTTATGCTTCTATCATTGCGGCTTTTACCAATCAACAGTTAACAACTTTTAAATTTCATTATAAAAGCAGATACGACCTTGGAACTATAGAAATGTCAAGATATATGCTTATGCAAGGTTTAGAACATATGTTATCTGACCCAAAGTACCAAGATTTATCTCCTCAATTAAATTTTGTTTACGAACAAATTTTAAACATATCTTCTTTAGACACTTTAGCAGATCATTACAAAGGAACCGTAGAGTATACAATTGACGGACAAGAATACGAGTTTAGTCCAAGAACCTTTTTTAACTTATTAAAACTAAGTGATGCTGATTTTTCTTTTTTTATAGAAAACTACGACCAAACATCAATGGGTATGCCAATAGAACATTTTTTATATTCCTTTAGCAAATTTACAAACGACCAAAAAATTTATAATAAAGCATATTTAAACGAAGAACAATTAAGTAGATTTCAACAAATATGTGATTATCAAATTGCTGACTTTCAATCGGTAAATTATTTAACAGAAAATTTAAATTTTTATTTAGATGAAACACATTTAAACCCAGAATTACAAGCAGAGATATTAGATGAAATGCCACAAGGTTATAGCGATTTGCAAAAAGCACAATATATTTATTTAAAACTTTGCCAAACATTAACTTATGATACAGAATTTTATGCTGTTAACCAATGTGGACCAAGGGCTGCAAAACATAAAAAAATTGAAAACATACCAAATATAACCCCTACAAATAATAATGCCGTATGTTATGAATTTGCTGCAATCTATGGCAAATTGTTAACAATTGCTACACCATCAATTACTCAAGAAATGGTTTTTAAAAATGGTTATTTTGGCAGTGGAACATATGGCGAAGACCATACTTATATAGATTTTAGATGTGGAAAGTATATGGTGTCTGCCGACTCTGTAATGGGTATATTTACATCTGATATGACAAATCAAAAATTAGGTAGACCATCAAACGGTTTAAAATGTTCTAACTTAAGCAAAGAAACTATTAAAGAGTTTAATCAATCTTTAATACAAGTTAAAAAAGATTTACAACAACAAACTCAAGAAAAGCTTGCTGGAAATCTTCCTACAACTTTTGAAGATGCAGTGTTTTTATATAGACAAGAAACAGAAGAAAATCAAGTTTATATAGATATACCAACAAGATTAGGTTTTTGTTTTGACCAAATAAAAGATTCTCAACTAACAGGAATTGATGCATACTCTTACCTACTTCAACTTAGAAAAATTGTTTTTGATAAAAAAGAACAACATGAAAATGTTGCTATGCAAATTATAAGAGAAGGAACTGACAACACTGAAAGTCAAATAAGTTTGGCAGCAATTGTTACTCTTAGTCATAATTATAGAGACCCTGAAGAAGAATGTTCTTACTTAGTTTATAAGCCAGAAACTGGTCCGGAGGATATTTCAAAAGAAGACCTTATGGCAGGTTTTAATTCTGGTTTTTATAGTTATGTTTCACAAAAAGATGAAGCTGTACCTTGTATTGAAGCCCCAGTTTGTAGTCACTTTATTTTAAATAAAGCTTTAGAATAAAAAAGAACTATCATTTTTTTGGTAGTTCTTTTTTTATATTAAAATATTAGTTTATATCCATATGATAATAACTTTTTAAAAACATTTTAAGTACATCAATTTGGTCTTGCAAAAGTTTGCCATTATCTGTATCTTTAACTTTTACCCTTGTTTTATATGCTTGCACTTCAGTTGTTTCAGATTGCAAGTCAATTTTTCTTTCTATTGCATCTTTTATCTTGCAAAATGGGGCGTGAGTTGTAAGATACAAACCACGAGAGTTTGACATTAAGGTATAACCACCTATGCCAGTGTGTTTATGGTACGCCCTTGATAACCCACCATCAATAATAATATGTTTGCCATTGCCACTTATAGGGGTTTCGCCATCTATTACTTTTACTGGCATATGACCATTAATAATATGAGCATATTCGCCTGTTGCACCAAATTCTTGTAAAACTTTATTACAAAATTCTTCTTCTTTTATAAAGTCATAATATGGGTTTTTATTTTCTTTTACTTTTTTGTTTAACATATATGTTTCATATGTACGCATTACATCTCTGCCAAATAACGGAGAGTTTTTGCCACACCACAAATACCACATATAGTCAATTGAGTATTTATCTTTATTATTGTAAGCATTTAAAACTATATCGTTGCATTTATCATATAATTGCTTACCACTATACTCTTTTTCATCAATTTTAATTTTTGTAAAATTACCATCACTATCAGTTGGTACGCAACCATGCATCAAAAGGTTGTTATTGTACACTAAATACATACTTCCTTTTCTTACTAAAAATTCTATATGTTCTTTTAATCTTTTACTGTGTACAAACTCTTGTTTTAAGATATTCATTAAAGAAATATCTTCTTTTGTTAGTGTGTCATTTTCAAGTAAAATTCTATCGTCCATTTCCCACTCTGGGTGACGCTCTATAAGACGATTTTCTAATTTAAACTGCAAAACAGTTATCGCTTTATACATTTTTGATAATAAACTCATATCATCAAAAGGGTTATTTTCGTTATTAAAGTTTTTAATTTTAAAATTTTCACATTTGTCTTCTGCGTAATGTTTAATTGCAAAGGTTTCTAAAGCCCTTAAGTTAATACCATAAGAACTTTCTAAAATACTTAAATTTTTATAACCACAATTTATTCTTATTACATTTGCAATGCACGCAAGGTTGCCAAGATATGCACCTATCCACAAAACATCGTGATTGCCCCATTGAATATCTAAAGAGTGATAATTCATAAGACGGTCTAAAATAACATCTGGGCCATTGCCTCTATCGTAAATATCTCCAATAATATGTAAGTGGTCTATGGCAAGGCGTTGAATTACAAGACAAAGAGCAATAATAAAATTGTCACCTTCTCCAAGTTCTATAATACTGCTTAAAATATTTTCGTAATAACTTTCTTTACTTGATTCAACCGTCATATTAATAAGTTCGTCCATAATGTAGGCATAATCTTGTGGAAGAGCTTTTCTTACTTTACTTCGAGTGTATTTGTTTGATATTTCCCTTAAAACTTTTACTAAATTAAGTAATGTTTTTTTATACCAACTTGCAATGTCTTTTTCATCTAATTTAATAAGTTTTAATCTTTCTTCTGGATAATAAATTAAAGTTAATAAATCTTGTATTTCGCTATTTGTCATATAATTTTTAAATATTAACTCTAATTTTAATCTAATAACGCCAGATGCATTTTTTAAAATATGAATAAAAGTGTCTGCTTCTCCGTGCAAATCACTTAAAAAGTGTTCTGTTCCTTTTGGCAAGTTTAATATTGCTTGCAAATTAATAATCTCACTAATTGCCTCGTTTGGAGATTTAAAAAACTTATTCATAATGCTATTATATTTTTCTGTATCCATATAATCCCCTAAAAATAAATTTTTCTTTGCTATCTATATTATACCAACTTAAATTTTTATCAAAATGTATTTAATGTTTAAATTGCATAAAAAAAGAGAGTTTGTTTTTATCCCTCTCTTTTTTTATTTTTTATCTAATAAAATTAGTAAATTTAACTACTTCTTGTTCTGGTTTTTTTATACCTTTTTCATTGCCAGCCTCAATGCATTTTAGATAATAAGCCATATTTTTTCCAAGCATCCTTAATGCTTGCATACCTTCTTCATCCTTTTGTACTTCTTCTCCATTTTTACCAAATGCCATATTCCAATATCTTGTAGAAATTATAGGCATTTGTGAAATACCAAAATATTTATTTATTTGATCATATGTAGCTGTTGTTCCTGCTCTTCTTGCACAAATTACAGAAGCAACCGGTTTAAATGCAAAAATTTCTTTATTACCAGAACAACTTGCAGAATAAAATGCTCTATCCATAAACGATGTCATTAACCCTGACATTGCAGCATAATGAACTGGTGTTCCAAAAATAAAACCATCGGCTTCTTTTGCCTTTAAAACAAATTGATTAACAGTATCGTTATCAATAACACATTTACCTAATTTTGCACATGCCATACAGCCAATACAACCCGAAATAGGTTTATTACCTATCCAAAACATTTCTGTTTGTATACCCTCTGCTTGCAATGATTTTTCAACTTCTTTTAAAGCAGTAAAAGTTGTTCCGTTATTATGTGGACTTCCGTTAACTAATAAAACCTTCATAATATTTTCTCCTTATAAAAATTGTATCATAACTCTTTTTAAATTATGTAATAATTTTTTATAAAAACAAAAAAAGTAGTAAAAATTTACTACTTTTTATTTGGCGTTTCCTAAGGGAATCGAACCCCTAACTAGCCCTTAGGAGCAATAGAAAATCATTAAAATAACCTTTCTATCGCACAATTTATCAATTATCATAAAAATTATAGTCAATTTGACGCAAAATCTCAATCAAATTGACTATCTTTTCTAACTTTTAATCAAACCAACATAAAATCGCGGTGACGATTTGGTGCACTTTTGTCTAGTTTTCGGTTTTGGGTGCACTTTGATAAAATTAAATAATTTAAACAATCTTTGCTACCACTATTCAATTTTACAATTTTTGTGTTATAATGTAAATATATTTGGAGAAATTGCATGCTTAAAAGTATAGAAAATTTTGTAGAAAGTAAAGATAATGGTTTAATGCTTTTAGATCTACCAACTGGATTTGGTAAAACCACTAGTGTTATTAATTTCATAAAGAACTTTATTAATAATGACTCACCAGTTGTTAAACGGGTGTATTTTGTCACGAACCTAAAAAGCAATTTGCCAGAGAAACAACTTAAAGAATTGTTTGGAAACGCTTACAATGATTATTGCTTATATCTAAAACCATATTGGCAATCGGTTACCGAAAAGTGGAAATATATTCAAATCAATAATTCTGAAATTCTTAATTCAGATGAATATAAAAATTTAAATCTAGATATTGAAACTCTTTATAAATTTAGAGCCGATAAAGAAAAATTTAAAATTGAAAAAAACTTCGATCACGAATATAAACAGACAAAAAGATTGATTAAATCTTATGAACAAAAAATTGAAAAAGATACTGAAGTAAAATTTAGACAATTTATTAAAAAGAATTATCTATCCAACAAATCAGCAAATGACAAAGATAAGTTTCTTAACAGCAATAATTGGATAATGGAATTATATCCAGCATGCAAACTTAAAGATGAAAAAATAAAAGTTGTCTTATCGAGCACTAAAAAATTTTTTAGTCCAATAGATACTTTTTCGCGTATGCCTTTTTACATTTATAACAACAATGCAATGATGGATAATACAGTAACATTTATTGATGAATTTGATACTACAAAGGAAACTTTACTTACCCAAATCATAGATGATGGTTTAAAGTTCGATATTGATATTTTTGCATTGTTTTTAAATATCTACTATTCGCTTACAAATTTGAAATTCCCCAATACATTAATGAAGCTTAGTGATTATAGAAAAGAGAAAATCTCAAACGAAGAATGGGAAGACATTGAAACATTAAAAAAACAACTAGAATCACACTTTGTTCAAGTTTATAATGATTATAATTTTGAATTGTTTACAAAAAGCAAAGGATTTGAAGAAAAAAAGGCTTTCATTTTTGATGATGGAAAAACTCTGAATATTTTTAATGATAATTCAAAGCGAGTACTCCATACTGAATTAGATAAAGATGAAAATAACATATCTTTATATGCTGAAACAAAAAGCTATAAAGAGCAAGATGATAAGAGATTTGATAATGTATTAAGAAAGGTTAAGTATGCTATTGATGATTTTGTAAATAAAACAGCATATATTTCAAAAAACTACACAGATTATAAAAATCAATCTTTAAAAGGATATAAAACAAAATACTCTTTTGAAGAGTCGGTATTGACCATTTTATCCGCCTTTAACATAGCAAATGAGTTTAAACAATACCTACTAGATCGTATAATAGATAAGGATGCGAATTTAAAGTTGGATTTACCACTAGATTCAGAATTTGAATTTATGCGTAAAGGGTTTGAGTTTACAGAAATTGAAGACGACCATAACCATGATTTACAAACAAAATCTCATGCTTTCAAATTTGATACTACACCAGAAGATATAATAACCAAATTGAGCGTCAAGTCTCGCGTTGTGGGAATTTCCGCCACTGCATCAATTGATACAGTTATTGGGAATTATGACATAGATTATCTTAAAAAAATATTAAGAGATGATTTTTACACAATTACAATAAATGATCATTTTAGGTTAGAAACTCAATTTTTAGAAAGTCAAAAGATATATAACGATTACAAGATTAAAATAAACACTATTCCTGTTGATGATTTTAATTTCTTCTCAGATAAAGAAAAATGCATAGAAATTATAAATTCATTATTTAGTGATGAAAATAAAAAGTTTTATTTGGAATACCTTGAAAAGAATATTAGTAACTATCATTTTTTTATAATCTGCAAACTAATGAAACTTTTTAAAGAAGTTGCTGAAAGTAAAAATATGTATTCATTTTTAGCGTTTCTAAATTCATTCCCAACAACAAAAGATAAAACTAAAAGCGAGCATTTTTTAGATAAAGAAATTTTAGATAGAGCCATACAAGACTTGATAACTCAAAATAATTATGACAATCCCCCAATGTTACACATTGTAAAAAGTAGTAATTATGATGAAGAGTTTATTAAAATTAATGAAGAATTAGCCGAAGGTAAAAAGGTTTTTGTTTTAAGTGCTTATAAAACCATTGGAAATGGTAAAAATATTCAATATAACATCCCAAATTTAGAACAAATCGAACAAAATGTAATATCGTTTCCAGAAAACAAACCTCAAAAAGACTTTGATGCTATTTATCTCTCTACTCCTACGAATTTAATTCAAATGTTATCCTACAGTTCTGAAAATAAAGTAAATGAGTTGTGTAAGTACCTTTTTCAGCAAGAGTATTTGTATCAGAAAAAATACATATATCATAGCGAAAGAAAGACAAACATTGAAGCTGGATTTAGAAAAACATTTTATGGTGATAAAATATTTTCTTCATATAAACGAAATCAAGATATATTATTGCATACGGCACAATTGGTAATTCAAGCCGTCGGAAGAATCTGTAGATGTAGAAATAAAAATAAAACAATAAACATCTTTTATGATCAAGAAGTTTTAAATAGATTAAGTATCATAAAAGATGAGTTATTAAGCGAAAGATTCATATTTAACAAAGAATTTCAACAATTATTAGAACAACCAATAAAAAATGATAATTTAGAATTTGTAAAATATACTAACAAAAACAAAAAAGCATTTGTAACCATTACAAAAATGTCTAAAGCTGTTAGAAAATCGGAACAAGCAGTTTTTGACTGGCAAGATCTACGAGATTTTGTTTTAAAGAATCCAACGTCAAACTATATACCAGATAAGTATAAAGAGTTATATTTTGAATTTGATATTCCTTACTCTGGGTACGCGTTTAAACTTAATAGTAAGCATGAATTTACAAAAATCTCATTTAACAATTCTTATGAAACAGATCAAGTTTCTGCAGAAGAATGTGAGTTGATTCGATTAATGAATATTCCAGAACTTAGAAAACATTTTGAAGAAAACGGTTATGCAACTGAATTTAAAAGTGGTAAATTCATTATGTCTGAATCGTTATATAAACAAGTTTACAAAGGAGCTCTGGGAGAAGTTATCGGCAAATATATTATTGATAAGGCTCTCGGTTACGATTTGGAAGAACTTGATCATAATGGACAATATGAGGCTTTTGATTTCAAAATTAAAAACTTTTACTTTGATTTTAAACACTGGGATTTCTTTATAAAGGATAATGATGGCTATTGTAACTTTATAGAATGGAAACTTAGCACCGTGCAAGGAGCAAAAGCTGTTGTTGCAAATATTCTTCAAAGAGGTAACCACAAAATAAATACATCTGTAGACGATAAAATAATTCAAGTTCCTTATTTGATAAATGAAGAAAATGAAATAGATTATAAATTTATAGAAAACTTAATAGACATCATTTAACAAACAATTCCTTACAAACTTTGTAGGTAATCTCAATCACATGGTCAATTTCAAGGTTATGAAGTTGACCTTTTTCTATGTCTAAATTAAAGTATTTTTTCCATTTGTCTTTTGAAAACCCATTAACAAAAGCATCTTCAAGTTCACAAATTTTGTTTAATTGTAATTGCATTTCAGCAGACATTTTATCACTTTCTAGAATATCTCTGACTAGTTGTAAAACGTGGTTCAACTTTCACACCTCCATTAAATTTTATTGAGCAATATTTGGCATAATTTTCACCATCACTATAAACAAGTATCATTACATCACATTGAATACAGCAATACATAAGCACATGGAAAACGCCATTTTCATCAATAAACATATCTTCTTGATACTTGGCAATATTGGGCTCATCATCTAATAACCTTTCACGAAAAGGTATAAACTCTCGCTTTGAAAGATAAACGACTCGTTCAACCACATATTCCGCCTCAAAACCCTCGCATTTATCAATCCTATTTCTAAGTAACCTAGCATTAGAAACATTACATATGAATCTAGTTTTCATATACTACCTCAACTTGGACACATCTTTACAAACCTTATAAGTATGTTTGATATATTCTTCTGTTTGCATTTTAATCATGTCTTCTACTTCTACCCAAAACTCCAAAAACTTAATACATTGCTTATCAGTTAAATCAGAAACAAAATTCATCTTCTTGACAGCAACTTTTTCTCTTTGAGTTTTAAGTTTTTCAGAACACACAAAAGACTTATTTACTAAATTAATTAGTTGTTTCATAAAAACCTCCTTATAGGTGTTTGTCTTTTACCGTACTTTCAATTCTTTTGCAAGTGATTTCAAAAAAATCTCTTAAACTTGCAAAAAATGTGCAATAACGCCTTAAAAAGATGTAAAAAATGTATAAAATATACCAAAAAAAGTGTAAAAATTGTGGTTTCATCATATATCTCCCATATTTACAATTTAAAAGGCACTCTAGTAATTATTATAAATAATCTAAAATATTTAATAAATTTTGTTAAATAAGCAGCTTTTTAGGAATGTTTATGTTATAATACACACATAGGAGAAAATTTATGAAATTAGAAATAAAACAACAGGACACAATTCCTTATGTTTATTTTGTTAGTAGTATGGCACAACAATCAAAATCTGGGATGTTTGGATCTTTAAGCTCAAAAAGCGATCTTGTTGGTGGGATTTTTGATAGATGGATAAACATTATTCCAGAGAGCGTATCATTTAATAAATATTTTATTCCAAAAGCAAAAGAACTAATAAATACAGACAAATCTGTAGAAGTTATTTCAGACTTCTTTATGTATAAACCTAACAAGGTAGGAATAGCTCCTGATGTTTTTGGAATTAAAGTAGATAATAAAACATTACCTTTTGTAAAATATGATGATACAAGGTCAAAAAAAGATTATTGGGAACCACAAGCAAATTGTCCTCAAGTAGAAGTGAAATCTTTTTTTGGAAGTAAATTCATGGTTAGTCTTCGTAATCAACATTACGAAAATAAATTTTTAGTAATGATAGAAGCAAATATTAATTCTGATTATTTACTTTCATATTTTGATAAAACTCTATTCAATAAAACTATTGAAGAAAAATTATTAATGCCAGATATTTTTATAATTAACAATACAAAAAAATTAATAAGTCAAACCAAAAAAGTGATTTTCGACAAAGACAATTTAGGTACAATTTCTATTTTAAAAACAACAACGGCTAAAGATTTTATGGATAAATCTTTAAAATTGCTAAAGGGAGAGGTTCCTAAATACTTTAAAGAAGCAAAAGAAAGAAAACAAATAATACAGCCAGACAAATATGAAATTGAAAAATATATGATTGATTATTGTGATTATCAAAACAATACCAAGTTATATAGATTCAAAAAAGAATGGCAAGAGTTATTCAAAAAATCATCAAAAGCCACAAATGAAAAAATTGAGAAAACATTAGATTGCAATATATCAAATCCGCATAAAATTAAAATTATAGGTAGTACACAAAACTCAATTATTGTTATGCCAGACGAAGATTCTTTGTTTAATGGAAAAAAATTAAAAGCAAAAAAGCAATATAATATTTATTTCTCTACTTTTGGAGCGGTCTCTAATGAAGAGTATTTCATGTTAAAATCAGAAATATCTTGTTTAGAAAATAAAGAAAAAGATTTGGTTGACATGTTGTCACAAATTATAAAGAAAAACTAAGGAGAATATACAAATGAAAATATCAAGAGAGATTTTACATTTACCTGAAGGAGATAAAAGAGCTGATGTAACAATATTTGATCAAAGAGATAATGATGAATTGAAAAAAATTTATGATGGTTGGAGGTTGTTATGTGACAACTTAAACAAACTAAATGCAAGATCAGTAAATCTCCCAGAGGGATTATCTGAAATTGGTTTTGCAATGGCTAAAAACATGTGGAGATGTACCAGCTCAATAACTGGTGCCAACTCTTCTTTTGATTGTTATGATCCTAATGGTCCTAGAGGCAACAATAGAATACAAGTAAAAGCTTGTAGTGTTCTTCCAGATTTAACTAGTTTTGGACCTCACTCTCAATGGGATAGAATATTTTTTGTTGATTTTTATAGAGAAGGAAATTGGGATAGAACTTTTGATGTATACGAAATTGCTACAAGCGATATAGAAAATTTCCCTGTTAATGCAAACCAGACAGTTGCGGATCAAAAAGCACAAGGAAGAAGACCTCGTTTTAGTATTTATTCTGGTTTAATTGAAACTGGAAGATTTATATCTAAAGAAACCTATTGCATAACAGACAATGGTGTCAAATTAATTAATAAAGCAAAATAAAAATTTCACTGGATATTCATTAGAATTTGTGATATTTTGTTTGCTAAAGGAGAAAACAATATGCAAAAATTTAAAGTTGGAAGCCTATTTGCAGGTGTCGGAGGAATATGTTTAGGATTTAAAAATGCAGAATTTGAAGATTATGCATATAGTCTTTCATGGGCAAACGAAATTGATCAATATGCATGTGAAACATATAGAACAAATTTTGAGCATTCTGTATTAGAAGGAGATATTAATAAAATTCTCGATACCTCATTATGTACAGAAGACGAAAAAGAAAGATATGAACAAATGCAAAATGAGATTTTATCAAAAGATGTTGATATTCTAACAGCAGGATTCCCTTGCCAGGCATTTAGTATAGCTGGAGAAAGAAAAGGGTTTGACGATGAAAGAGGAAACTTATTTTTAAGTATTGTAAAATTGGTTAACAAAATGAAACAAAAACCAAGAGTGTTATTCCTGGAAAATGTAAAAAACCTATTATCTCATGATAAAGGACAAACCTACAAAGTCATTAAAAGTGAAATAGAAAAACTAGGTTATCATATTAAAGAGAAAGTATTCAACACAATGGAGATGTCCACTCTTCCACAAAATAGAGAAAGAATTTATATAATCTGTTTCAAAAACAAAGAAGATTATGACAAATTTGATTTCACAATTATAGAAAAAAAATATAAGAAGACATATACTTCAGAAGAACGATCTGAGCAAGTTTCAAATATCATAGATTATTCATTAAGGGCAGATAATAAATATTATTATACCGAGTCAAAATATCCTCATTACTTCAAGCATGAGATGGATGGCGAAGATTATGTTAATTTAAATGAGCAGATTACTGAAAGATATCAATTTTATCAATTAAGACGAGGTCTTTACGTAAGAAAGAATAAAAGCAATGTGTGTCCAACACTAACTGCAAATATGGGAACTGGTGGACATAATGTACCATTAATATACGATGGATTTGGAATTAGAAAATTATTGCCTGCTGAAACATTTAGATTACAAGGATTCCCTGTTGGTACAGAATACAAACTTCCAATAAAATTCAAGGGAAAAAATTATCCTGACTCTATGTTATATAAACAAGCAGGAAACGCTGTATCGGTTCCTGTAATTCAATTACTAGCAACAGAAATACTAAAAGTATTCAAGGAAAATAACTAGATGAAAGTTGCAAGTATGTTTGCAGGAATTGGAGGTATATGCTTAGGCTTTAAACAGGCCGGATTTGATATTGTTTGGGCAAATGAAGTTGATAGTGATGCCTGTAAAACATATAGAAAAAATTTAAGCGATCACTATCTAATTGAAGACGATATTAGAAATATCGATCCTAAAACATTACCAGATTTTGATGTTCTAACCGCAGGTTTTCCTTGTCAACCTTTCTCTATTGCTGGAAAGCAAAAAGGATTTAAAGATAAACGAGGGAATCTATTCTTTGAGATTGCTAAAATAATAGATGTAAAAAGACCTAAGATTGTCTTTTTAGAAAATGTTAGAAATCTTGAAGATCACGACAATGGTAAAACTTTTTTGGTTATATACAATACATTAGCACAGTTTGGTTACGGTGTAAGATATAAAGTTTTAAATGCAAAAGACTATGGAGTACCACAAAACAGAGAAAGAATATTTATTATTGGTTTTTTAGATGATTGGCAATGCAATAATTTCAAATATCCTGAGTCAATAAAATCGCCAGAATCTGTTTTTGACATAATAAGAACTTCGGACAAAAAACATCCATTTTATTATTATGACGATAAAAGTCCATATTTTCAAATGCTAAGTAAAACTATTATTGATGAAAGTAAAATTTATAAGTTAACTGACTATGGAGTAAGAAAAAGTAAAACCAGTATATGCCCCACTTTAACAGCAAATATGGGAACATTTCCAGATAGAGTTCCTATAATAAAAGATGCTTTCGGCATAAGAAAACTAATGCCATCAGAATGTCTTTTGCTTCAAGGTTTTCCAGACGATTTCCAGTTTCCGAAAAACATTTCAATAGAAAGCGCATACAAGCAAGTTGGAAATTCTGTATGTGTACCATTAATAAAACTTTTAGCAGAACAATTAAAAGTTATTATGGAGATTAAATAGATGAAAGCATTAATTATTAAAAAGCCTTGGATTGATTACATATTAGACGGTAAAAAGACATGGGAAATTCGTGGAAGTAAAACCAATATCAGAGGTAAAATAGAGCTTATACAAAGCGGTAGTGGTTTGGTTGTAGGTTCTTGCAATATAGAGGATTGTAAAGAAATTACATTAGAAGAATATTCTAATAATAAGGATAAGCACAAAATCACAAATATAGAGACACTTCCATATAAAAGAACATATACTTGGATTATAGCAGATGCTAAAAGATATGAAACTCCAAGGAAATATAAACATCCACAAGGTGCGATTATTTGGGTAAAATTATAGGAACGGACTAAATATCTGTTCTTTTTTATTGTTGATGCAATGTTTTGTAATTCTTTTTTAGTTGAAAACTACTTTTATAACAAAATACCCTACACACATTGCACACATTACACTAATTTTGTAAAAATGCCTAAATATCGTATGTTTAACATAAAAATATATAATACATTTCCCTACACGCTCCTTACACTACCTTACACTCTCCCTACACGCAAAAGCAATTAAAAACTCTAAAACAATAAAGTCTCCCAAAGAATTTTGCTTACATTAGTAATATCTTACATTTAGTGTAGTGTGTGTAATGTGTGTAGGGAGTTTTTATAAGAAATAAAAATAATATAATTTTAGCAATCAACAAAACTGTTGGTTGTTTTTTTTACATTAAAATTTTCAATAGGACAAATGGTGTCCGATTGAATTCATTATTATATAAATACAACATAAAACTGCAGTTAAAGTTGTGTAATTATTTAAATAAAATTTTAAAGGAGAAATAGGTGGTAAAAAATATATTTAATTTTAGTCAAAAAGTTGCTATTTCTGAAAATCTTAAGGTTAATGAATTGTTGCTACTTGATTATATCTATGGTCTATTTAATCTAGAAGAAAAGTTTGATGATTTGCAAGAGAAATATTACTGTAGATTGTCATATAAAAAAATCTTAGAAGACTTACCAATTCTACAAATACAAGAAAGACAACTTCGCAATTTAATTATAGGTTTAGAAAAGAAAGGATTTTTAGAGAGATATTCTGAATTTAGAAATCAATTATATGTGTTTGTAAACTTCAAGGAATTATTAAAAGTTTATTAGAGATACTTCTAGCCCCAGGGGCGGTCAAATCTCTAAGCAAATCATTGTATGAGCGGGGCGACAGTCACGCAAAAACTTTCGCAAAATCAAAAATCAAGGAAAAAATCAAAAAAATGAAAAGAAAATGGCTCAAAGTGCCTAAATATATCGGATTTATAGTGTTTTTGATTTTGTGAAAACAATCAAAATAAATCAAATATAAATCAAAATTATATTTGAAAAATCAAAACTATTTAATTGTTCGGCAATTTTATGTTTTGGAAATCCGTTAAAAACGATTGTCGCAAACTTTATTTCAAAATGGATAAATTATCCAAGAAAGATTGTTTCAAGCGATTTGAAAGGGTTTTTGCAAGGAATTTGAGCACTTAAACAAGATTACAAAGATACAAAGTTAAAAAGATACAAGAAAACAAGATTACAAAATTTCAAGGATACAAAGATGCAGGAATTTTATTTTAATTTATTTTGCTGTTTCACTGGACTTGTTAAGTTCTTTGCGGTACTTTTTGTATCGCATAGAACCTCCCGTTCCAGTGTGCATCAGCACGAGAGAGGTATCATGAAAAGAATTAGAACAATAACTGAAACATTACAAATGTTAAAAAAGGAAGATCCAAATACAGGACTTAGCGAGTTTCTTATTAGAAAACTTGCAAACAACTACAAAATCCGTTCATTCAAGACTGGAAACAAAATACTAATTGACTACGATTCACTAATGGCTTTCTTGCAAAGTCAAGACTATGACCTACCAATGGAACAAATTATAGTTAGATAAAAGGAGAAAACAATATGGCGTGTATACAGAAAAAGAAATTATTAGATGGAACAATATCTTATAGGGTTCAAGTAAAAGCTAAAAACCAAAGAACTGGAAAGTTCGAAGCTAAAGCAATAACATGGAAGAAACCACTGGAACTAACAGAAACTCAAGCAAAGAAAGAACTACAAAGAATAGCATTAGAACTTGAAGAAAGATTTAATAAACAACTTAACGGACTACTTGCAGTAGACAACGATATAACCTTCATAGACTATGCTGAAAGATGGTTAGAGAAAATCAAGAACACCCGTTCCCTCAACTACTATGTTAAGGGTCGAGATTGCTTGAAGAAATTCTACAAATACTTTGGAAATATAAAACTCAACCAAATAACTCCCGTAATGGTGCAAGGTTTCTTGGACGATATGATGATGAAAAGATACGAAAAGAAATCTGCAAGGCTTACTGGCGACCTAAACCAATACTTAAAATCTCACTGCATCAAGCAAGTAGATGCACTTAAAAAGATTGGAATATCTAAATCAATACTTGCATCAGCAAATGCTGGATATTGCATACGAATAGAAAATGCAGAAAAGATATGCAATGCACTAGGATTAAAGTATGATGACTACTTCACAACTGAGGTGCAAAGCCATGCTTATGCAAAAGAAACAATAATGAAACTAAAACGAACACTAGCGACAATACTAGCCGATGCTAAGCGACAACGACTGGTTGAACATAACTTTGCATCTCGTGACTATATAGCACCAATACAAGGCTATAAAAAAGAAGTTAAGATACTTAACGATAAAGAGGCTAAGATACTAGCAAACTACTTACACACAGAACCAAACCCAAGATGGAAAATAGCATTACTTACAGTGCTATTTATGGGATTAAGGCGTGGCGAACTTGCAGGACTAGAATGGAAAGATATAGACTACGAAAACAAGACAATGACAATAGCAAGATCGGTTCAAGATATTATAGGTTTTGGACTTATAACCAAAGAACCAAAAACAGAAAACTCAAAAAGAACAATATCTATGCCAGATAAACTGATTGACTACTTAAAAGAATATGAAGTTTGGTGGCTAAATCAAAAGAAATATCTTGGAGATAGGCTTGGAAATACCGACAGATTATTCTGCACAGAAGATGGCACAGATATATCCCCTGGATTATTCAGAGTATGGTTACAAAAAACACTTGCAAAAGTTGACTTACCAAAAGTAACTCTGCATTCCCTAAGACACACAAACATTACCTTGCAACTAGTAGCAGGAGTTGATATGAAAACGGTATCTGCCCGTGCCGGACACTCAAAAGCATCAACTACAAGTGATTTCTACAGCCACTTCATAAAGAACTCCGATATACATGCAAGTGAAATATTAAATAAAATATTTGAGTAAATGCAACATTTTGTAAAAAAGTATGTTACAATTAAAGAAACACATAGGAGGAATTATGAAACTTTCACAAACGCATAAAATAGTAGATGATTTTATAAAAGATGAAACAATGTCTGCAATATTGATTGATGGTGCTTGGGGTATTGGCAAAACTCATACATTATTGTCTTATGTAGAAAAAAATAAAAAGAAGAAAAAATTTGCATATGTTTCTTTATTTGGAAAAGAAGATTTAAATGAAATAAATACAGATCTATATTATCAAATATATCCTAGCAGAAAAATTTTAAATGTAGTAAGTCATGTAATAAAACTCGCAGAAGCTGGCATTAGTACAAGCTGTGGAGTTAATGTAAATTTAGGAGGATATGAATTTAATCTCAAAAAGAAAATTAAAAAGAAGAAAAAGAAACAAATTGTAGTTATTTTTGATGATTTAGAACGTAGAAGTGAAAACATAAATGATGATAACCTTATTGGTTATTTTAATGAGTTGCTACTACAAGGTATTAAAATTATTATATTATCTAATCTCAACAATGCAAATTCCGAAAAACTTGGAGTTTATAAAGAAAAAGTTTTTGATAGAATTTATAAAATTTCAGAAACAGAGGATGAAATTGTAGCGAATATATTAGGGTCTAATCATAATTTAATGAATAAAGAGATTTTGAACATGTTGGATAATAATTTAAGAATGATTAGAAAAACAAATTCTCTTTATACACAAGTGATTAAACATTTAAATGATAAAAAAGTTGAACATTCGATTAATAATGAACTATTTGTTATTTGTGCATGCGTTGTCAAGGAAACATTGACAGAGATGATTACAAAAGAATATAAAGAAACTGCCAGTGCAGAAAGTAAAAAATATTTTAATTTATATTCTATATCTCAATTCAGAAGAATGGCTATAGACAAACTTTTTAGAACAAAGTTTGGAACACCTATTGATGGATTTAGTAGTTTAATAGATGGCGTATTTTTGTTTTTTGAAGAAAATGATTTTGCCATATTAGATGCATGTTTTGCAACAAATCAAGATAATGAAGATCAATTATTTAAAACTTCAATATTCTACATGTCAGATGAAAATAAAATAAAGACTATAAGAAAACAATATAAGTATATTATAAACCTTGACAAATTAAACGACGGTGAACAAAATGTTTTAGAGTCTGCCATTAGAGAATGGTTTGCATATGGAAGCTATCTTGATTTTTCAATGATTGATGAAAATAAATTGTTCAAATCAATTTTTAAGTTAGAATTAGAATTGGATACGTTTATGTGTGAAAATGTAAGGTTTAAAGAATTTAAAAATAGATATTTAGAAGCAGAGAAAAAATTGCGAGAAAAACAAATTAAAGAACAATTAAATACAAATAGCAGATTTGAGTTATATAATCGTTTGAAAGATTTAAAACATTCGTTTTCTGGTTATAGCAAAGAAGTTCAATCTGCAATTGGAAAACATATGGTTTCACAAGATTTTTATATTACATCAATTCATGGAGATATTGATAGTTTCGAATGGAAGTTAGCACATTTAATTTGCGATTTCGTAGGTAATTATGCAAGAAGTTTAGTAAATAAATTAAATAAATATCTAAAAATTTATAAGCAAAAATACCCAGATGATTTATCTCTACAAAACAGAATTGATGGATTAATATCTCAATATCATTTAGAAATGAAAAAGACGACTAAATAAGCCGTCTTTTTTTTATTGAAAATTGGTGCAACCGAGATGATTTGAACATCCGACCTATCGCTTAGGAGGCGATCGCTCTATCCAGCTGAGCTACGGCTGCATATTAAGTTTTTTAGTGGTTTTGGTGCACTTTGGGTGCAAATCGTGGCTGTGTTGGTTTTGTGAGATTGTGAAATGCTAGTGTTTTAGGGATGTATAGCAAGTTTATTTTAGTACAAGTCGGTACTTAGGAGGGGGCTTGTTATATCCGTTTAACTAAGGAAACTTATTTTATAAGCAGGTTGATTTTATCACATTAGTTTTTAAAATGCAAATAGGATTATTTATTTTTATTTTATTAGTTTAAATTTTGTTTTAAATAATACTTGTTTATGTTAAAATTTACTTATATTTTAGTAAAGGAATTTTTATGGAAGACAAAAAAGTTTTTATTTTTGATTTTGACGGAACACTTTATTCTGGCGACGAAATCTTTGCAAAAATACCAAATTTTATTAAAAGAAATAAACGCAAATTTTTTCCAAATTTAACCGATTATCAATACAGAAAAATATCAAAAGAAAATCCAGAGTGGAAAGATGCTTGGGTGGGCTGTGATATTGTAAATTTTATATACAAAGCAAAAGAAAAATATCCACAATATAGCATATCTGTAAAAGATTTTTGGAGTTGGCAAAACGCTCAACCCGACCCAATTATTATTGATGAAGAAGAGGTTGTTGAAGCAACTTTTTTAAGAGATTTATGTAAAAAATATCCTGTTTATGTTGTAAGCAACTCTTCACCTACTCACATTAAATTTTATATGGATAAAATAGGTATTAGGTATAGTTGGTTTAAAAAGGTTATTAGTAATCATTTTGTATCAAACGATAAAACAAAGGGACATTACTACCAAGATATTTTAGACACCGAAAACTGCTTGCCTTCTCAAGTTTATGTTTTTGGAGATAGCATTAAAAACGATTTAAACCCTGCAAAGAAATTAGGTATAAATACAAAACACATTAATAGTGCTGTTGATATACCAAAATTAGTAACAAAAGTTTTAGAAAATAAATAAAGGAATTTAAAAATATGAAAAAACTTAAAATTGCAACTTTTAATATAAGTGGTGGCTTTTATATTGGAGATGAATCAACAGAATATCTTGATAGGCCAGCAGCAGAAAGATTTGATGATAAAATGTTAAACGAAATTATTGAAAACATAAATAATGAAGATTTAGATATTATTTGTTTTCAAGAAATAATAACAACTAAAGAAATTGCATATATTGAAAAAATTGCAGAAAAAACAAAATTAAAATATTTTGAAGATTTTGAAATTCATGATTGCAATCTTGTTAAAAATACAAGAAATGGCCTTGCAATTATGTCAAAATATCCAATAACAAAAACATATACTGGATTTTTCCCTAATCCACTTATACAAAAAACAACTTCTTCTGGAAAAACTTATAACTTATTTAATAAAGGATATATGATAAGTAAAATCAATTTAGGTAAAAACGAAATATCTATATTAAATCACCATGGCTTTCCTTTTAGAAGATTTAACTCTTGTGCAAAAAATAATTTAGAAGTTTTTAGTCATTTTAATAATGTAATTAAAATGTTTGATCCAACTTTAGTAACAGGTGATTTTAATACTGAAGATTTTACAGAACTTGTAGAAGAGTTTGATAAAAGATATATTAAAGCAACAAACGAAGAAACAACTGTAGATGGCAAAAAATTTGATAATATTTTACTTCCTAAAAACACAAAATTTAAAACTGACATATTAAAATTATTATCTGACCATTTTTTACTTGTTGCTACAATTGAAAACTTATAAATAAAAAAACTGAGTTTTTATTAAACTCAGTTTTCTTTTTTATTTTATTCAGATTCTAAAGCATCTTGCAAAGAGTGTTTAACATCAATTACTTCACTTGTTTTATTGCTTAATGCCTCAAGCTTATTACACTCACCTGCAACAATTAAAATATCACCCTTTTGCAAAACAGTTTCTGGTCCCGGGTAAACAACATCATTTCCTCTTTTTACAAAAATAATTGATACTTTATGTTTTTTACGAACATCAATATCTATAATAGTTTTTTCACACCAGTTATCTGGCACAGGAATTTCAACAATTTTAAAATCATCAGTTAAATTCATAACTTCGTTCATGCTTGGGTTTGTTAACATGTTTGCAACTTTTCTTCCCATATAAACTTCTGGAAAAACAACCATATCTGCACCAATTCTTTCAAGAACTTTTCTGCTTTGTTCATTTTTTGCTTTTGCTACAAGATATTTAATACCTAAATCTTTACAAATTAATGTTACTAAAATACTTGATTGCAAATCGTCACCAATACAATTTATAACGCAATCAAAGTTTTGAACGCCTAAAGAGTGCAAAACATCTGTACCTGTTGCGTCGGCTACAACAGCACCAGATACAAGACCTTCCATTTGTTTTACTGCTTCTGCATTTGTATCAATAACTAAAACCTCGTTGCCTAAATCTGAAAGTGTTGTTGCAACACTTCTGCCAAATCTTCCAAGACCAATTACAACAAATTGATTCATTTTTTTATTAATTTTTTTAACTTCTGTTTTTGCTTCTTCCATAATAAATTCCTTTTAACCTACCATTATTTTAGAATCTGGATATTCAATATCATAACTTATACTCTTCTTTCTGTTTGCCAATGCAAGTGTTAATGTAATTGCCCCTACTCTGCCTACAAACATTAAAAACATTAAAACAATTTTACTACCAGCACATAATGTTGGAGTTATACCCATGGTTAAACCAACAGTTGATAATGCCGAAATGCTTTCAAAAATTGCTTCTGTTGAAGTAACTAATCCACCTTCAAAAGAACAAATTAAAAATGTTGAAGTTATAATTAAAAGCAGTGCAAAAACAATAACCCTTAAACTCTTTTTTACCATTTTTGTACTTACTTTTCTTTTGCAAAAAGGTATATTTCCATTAGAATTTTCACTTTTAAATATTGCAATTAATAATATTAACAATGTAGTTGTTTTAATACCACCAGCAGTTGAAGCAGGGCTACCACCAATAAACATAAAAATATCGGTTAAAACTACGCTTGCAGGTGTTAACTGAGTATAATCAATTGTTGAAAATCCTGCCGTTCTTGGAGTTATACTGCAAAAAAATGAGTTTACTATCTTTTCCCAAAAACTCATATTTCCTATTGTATTTGGGTTGTTCCATTCTAAAACAGCAAACAAAAATCCACCACCAAAAACAAGAATTGCTGTTATAACCAAAACGACTTTTGAATGAAGAGAAAGTTTTTCGTGTTTAAATTTTTTACCAATATCAAATAAAACCACAAAACCTAATCCACCAATAACAATCAAAAATATAATTGGTAATAAAATTAATATATTTTGTGAAAAAATACTTAAACTTGCAAATTGAGTTGATGTTGTACCTAAATTATCAAAACCTGCATTACAAAATGAAGAAATTGCCAAAAACAATGCTTTAAAAAGGCCATCTCCCCAACCATAAATTTTAACTAAAGAAGGGGCTAAACACAAAAAGCCAATAATTTCTACTGTAAAAACAAGAATAATAACATTTTTAACAAGTTTAACAATACCCTGAACATTTTCTTGGTTAAAACTTTCTTTCATAGTTACACGCTTTTCGTATGTAATTTTTTTGCCCATTAACAAAAACACAAGAGATGTAAGAGTAATAAAACCTAATCCACCAATCTGAATTAAAAACAATATAACTATTTGACCAAATAACGAAAAATGAACTGCAGTATCTACAACAATAAGCCCTGTAACACAAACAGAACTTGTGCTTGTAAGCATACTATCTACAAACGAAAACCATTGTCCATTATTTGAAGAAATTGGCAAGCATAGTAAAAATGTTCCTATTAAAATAATTGATAAAAATCCAATAACAATTTGTGCTGCTGGATTTAATTTTTTCTTTCTAACCATAATTGGTATTTTAGCATAAATTTAAAACTATGACAACTATTCAAAAATAATTGTATTAAATAAAAAAAAGACCAAATTAGGTCTTTTAATTATTTAACTTCTGTCTTCCATAATCCATGTAAATTGCAATAAGAATATATTGTTGAATCTTTTACATAATCAAAAACAACTTCTGGTGTTTTTGTATGGTCTAAAAACACAACTTGCTTGCCTTCTTTTGATTTTATAGCAATCCACTCTATAAAATGTTTTTCTTCCATAACATGATTTACTTTTACTATTATCTTATTATCTTTTACTTCATATTCTGGCATATGTTTTTCAAAAGAAAACTCTTTATTATTTGCTTGCATAGTTTGCATTGGTTCGCCACAGCACATATGAGCACAATCTTTACATGTACAAGGAACAATAACCTCT
>JAFQFI010000058.1 GCA_017398655.1 Clostridia bacterium | reverse complement strand
TAAATAAAAAACAAAAATTTAAAATTAAAAAGTTGAAAATTAAAAAGTTGAAAGTTAAAAATAAAGTAAAATATAAAAATTTTTATAAATACAAATAGGTTTGTTATAAACAAAAATGTATATATAAATATATTTTATTTTTTAGGTTAGTTTGCATATTGAAAAACCTGTTTAAAAAATATAAAATCAAACTATGGATAAAAAAGATTATTTGATGGGTAGCATTTTGCTAACAAACTTAATATTAAATACAAAAGCGTTGCAATCAGCCCAAGAAATGTCAAAAGTGGAAAAAGATACAACAACCACTTTTTCTGGGTTAACACCACAACATATATATCCACGCATTGTGTCAGATATAGATTTTTTGCGTTTGTCAGAAGAAGATAAATCACGCTATTTGTTTTTAGCAAGCAATCAAGAAGGTAAAGTTGATAAATTAGATTTGTATCAATATGAAATGCAACTTTTTTCACAAGAAGCGCACAACAAAACTGCAAGAGATTTGGGGGTAAAACCTACTATGGTTCTTCCTTGCGAATTTTCAAAAAGTAGGGGAATATCTGACCCAACTGGCTGGATTATTTATGATGTTGTAAATTCTAATATGTATGTTAATGCCGAAAAAGATTATTCTATAGCACGCCCTTCGTATTTGTTAGAAAATATTAACGCTTCAACCCGTCAACACTCAATCTTTCAAAATATATTTAAAGCGTTAACAGATCCAGCAAGTTTAAGTGATAGAGAATACTTCTTGGCACTTTCAACTGCAATTAAAACTTATGTTTATCAAGATTTAAAAGAAAACGCACCAGAGCAATATGCAATTGAAATTGCAGTTGATTATGCAACCCCTGCATTTATAGAGCAAACTTTATATGGCTTTTCTAAAACAAGAAGTGACTTTCAAGCAGTAGGACTTTATGGTGGCAAGTTGCGTGAAGATTTAAGAAGAAATGAAAGTATTTACCACGATTATTTACAATCAGAACTTACAGTAAATTGTATGACAAATATGGAAGATATTTTTGCTTACTTTAAACAATCTCCATTAAACGCTCAATCACAAGGTATGCTATACGGCATTTTATCAACTTTAGAAAGAGCAACTGCTCACAGTTTTTTCAATTCTCTTGGTGCCGATATGGAGCCGGGACAATCTTTAAGTGAATATATTGATGAACTTGAAGTAGAAATGTACGATAGATATGGTATTCCAATGCCAACAGAAGAAGAACTTGACGAGTTTACTGGTGAGATTTCTGACGCTTTAGAAGAGGAAGATGAAATGTTAAAACAAGGTATTAAACCTCAAGGATATGGCGTACCTGTGTTCAGAAATGGCGAAGAAGTGGTTGATGACGAAGAATTTGTTGATGGCTATGAAGATTTAACAAAAGATGAAATGCCAACTTATAAACCAATGGAAAGTGTCTTGCCAGACGAAGGTGTAATAAATAATGTTTCAGAATTGCCATTTCATAAATATACAAAACAATCGCAAGATACGGTTTTTGGTGATGGCACAGCCCAATAAAACAAAAATAAAAAAAGTACTAAAAAATAAAAAAAACAAAAATACTAAAAATTAAAAGAACTCTTAAGTAAAAAAAGAGTTCTTTTTTTACTTATCTTGACAAAGTTAAATAAAAAATATAAAATGATTGACAGTTGTTAGGTAGCCAGATGGTCGCAGCCCAAGCGTAATAGTTTGGGGTGAGGAAAGTCCGAGCTTCATAGAACAGGGTGCTGGTGAAATGCCAGTGAAGGTGACTTTAAGGATAGTGCAACAGAAATAAACAACTTTGGGGTTAACACCCTAAAGTTAAAGGTGGAAAGGCGAGGTAAGAGCTCACCGATTTGCTGGTAACAGCAAGTGTCCATGTAAACCCCACCCGAAGCAAGATTAAAAAGAACCGTTTGAAACTGTTCGTTAGGTTCTTTAAAAATATCGCTAGAGCCCTTTGGCAACAATTGGCGTAGATAGATGACCATCAAATACAGAACTCGGCTTATAGGTTACGCTAACAATTTTTAAAAAATAAAAGAGATAGTTTGTTTTTTTACTATCTCTTTTTTTTATAATATAAGTTATTTTAAATTAAAAGGTTATTTTAAATTAAAAGTTATTTTTAATTAAAAACTTTTTGTTGAATAATTTTTTTTATAAAACCAATAATCAAAATATGGTTATTTTAGGTGTATTATTATATTTAATTTTTATTAGTTTAATTTTATTTTTTAGTAAAAGAAAAACAAAAGATATTATTTTAAAAAATAAAAAAAGAATAAATAATTTAGTTATATCAAAAGCAAAATTTTTTATTAATAAAAACAATGCGTTTTATTTGTACCAATCTTTGTTAAATGGTCTTGTTGTTTTTGAAAATTTGCAAAAATATAACCAACTATTAAAAACTTTTTCAGATTGTGGCATAGATAGTAGTTTGCCTATTTATAAATTAGAGTGTTATGAAAAAATTTTAAACACTCAAAAACTTTATAAAACATTAAAAGATGTTAAAGTTTTAGATAACAATAAAATAGAAATAAACTTTTTTGTTTTTTATAACAACGATAAGTTTTTAAAACCTATAACAAAATTAATAAAATATTTTTGCTTTAAAAATATAAAAGTAAGAATTTATAACTGTGTACAAATAGATTATAAACTTTTATCTTTTATTAACTTACTTGATTTAAATGCCCAAAATCAAATATTAAAAAATAAAATAAATACACATAAAAAACAAGAGTTAAAAAATGTTTTAAAAAACAGTTTTGACAACTCTGTAATTAAAAATTTGCCTACAACAAAAAAAATAGAGGGTTTGTTTTTTTACTCAAACAATTCTGCTTTTTATGAAAATAAATATCAGTTTTTAAATTTAACAGGGCAGAGTTTTTTAACTAAAAATAATTTTGAAATAAAAACAAATAAAGCGTTTAATTTTAATTTTTCTACAACAATTTATAAGGTAGAAGTTAAAAACACATTAAATACTATGCAAACCTTATTTTGTTGTTTTGGCACGGTTTTTAAAAATAAAACACTTAAAAACAGTATTTATTTTGTTAATAAAAATAAAGATAGGTTAAGTTTAATAAATACTTTGCAAAATAAAAACTTGTGCATAATAGGAAATTTTGAAAAACATTTTTGCAAAAAAGATTATTTTTATGCCTTAAAAAAACTTGTTTTATCTCCCAACCAAACTCAAACTTTTTTCTTTTGTGTTTGTAGTGAAAAAAATATATTAAACGGTAATTTGTTAAATTTAACAAGCAATAATCTTGAAAATTTTTATAACACCACTTTGCAAGATTATTCTAAAATAAATTTACCAAAAATATTAAGTCAAAACAAAGTTTTAAATTATTTAATAAACGATTGTCTTCCTAATAAAATTATAAGCGAGTGTATATTAAGTAATACAAAAACATATGATTTTGATGCATTATTAAATAAAAAATTTGAAACAAGTTTAATAGATAAAAATGTATGCAATAAAAATTTAAAAAGTTATTTTTTGTTAAGCCAAAATTGTTTTAAAGTTTATTTTAATTTGTTTTATTTTTATCTTGGTTTTTGGCAAGGTGAAAATGGGCTTAATATTAATAAAGATAAAAGTTATGTTTTAAATACTGCCAATGTTTTTATAAAAAACAAACTTTTACCTTTTAAAATAAATGTAAGAAACAGCAATTTAAAAAACGAAATTGAAGTTAATAATGTTAAATTTACAAACTTAAATAAATTAAATATAAACTCTTTTTTAGATAAAAACTTAAATTTGCATTTTTAATACAAGTTTGATAAAATGTTTTGTGAAAAAACAAAGGATTAATTTTAATTATGGAATATTATTCTCAATTTCAAGAAAAAAAGCCATTAAGTGAAAGAATGAGACCAACCACACTTCAAGAGTTTGTTGGTCAAAAACATATTGTTTCTAAAAACAGTTTGCTTGATAGGGCAATAACAGCAGGGGTTCTTGGCAGTTGCATTTTCTATGGCCCACCGGGAACAGGCAAAACAACTTTGGCACACATTATATCAAACACTTGCAATGGAATTATGCAAAAATTAAATGCTGTTTCAAGTGGTGTAGGAGAAGCCAAAGCTGTTATCGAACAAGCAAAGCAAGATTTCAACCTTTTTGGCAAACGCACATATTTGCTTCTTGACGAGTGTCATCGTTGGAACAAAGCTCAAAGTGACTGTGTTTTGCAAGCAATGGAAGAAGGACACATTATATTTATTGGTTCTACAACAGAAAACCCTTATACAAATATGACAAGAGCTATTGTTAGCCGTTGCAGAATTTTTGAGTTTAAGCCAATAGAAAGCAGTGATATTGTATCTTTATTAAAAAGGGCAGTAACTGACAAAGAAAAAGGTTTAGGCAATCTTCCTGTAGAAGTTGATGATGATGCCTTAGAATATTTTGCTTGGGCAAGTAGTGGAGATTGTCGTCAAGCATTAAATGGCCTTGAACTTGCCGTAAAAACTACACACTTAAATAAAGATAAAAAAATAAAAATAACAAAAGAAATTGCCACCCAAAGCATAGGCAAAAAGCCAATGAGTTTGGATGAAACTATGTATTACGATATTTTATCTGCTTTCTGCAAAAGCGTAAGGGGCAGTGATACAGAAGCAGCTCTTTATTATGCTCATAGGTTAATTAAAGCAGGTTGCGATCCAAAAATAATTGCACGCCGTCTTATTGCTCATAGTAGCGAAGATATTGGTATGGCAGATAGCAACGCATTACTTTTATCTTGTTGTGCTTTATATGCTTGTCAAAATTTGGGCGAACCAGAATGCTTATTAAATTTATCTCACGCCATTGTTTATGCTTGTGAAGCAGAAAAATCAAATAGTGTGTATTTGGCAATGCACGCAGCTCAAGAAGATGCAGAAAAAGTTAAAGACGACACCATTTTAAACAATCTTAAAAACCACCCATCAACAAATGAAGATAATACTGGTGGATATAAATATCCACACGATTTTGGTGGCTATGTAAAGCAACAATATATGCCAAATAGTTTAAAAGATAGAGTTTATTATACTCCAAGCAAAAATGGTAGAGAGCGTGATTTAAAGCGTAAAAAATTTGAAAAAAATAAATAAAAATTTTTAAATTAAATTTAAGAACGAAAACTTATTTCAAAATTGTTTTCGTTTTTTTTATTTACTTATTTATTAATATACCTACTTATTTAACAACATTTGCTGTTGTTTTTTATTTTTTACCATTTAAATGTTTGTTTTGTATAAAAACGCAAGTTAATAAAATTAATGCACAAAAGTTAAAAATAAAAATTACTTAAATTTGTTTTTTAATATTTATAAAATGTATTAAAATGATTTATGAAAACAAATTTTCGGGGGTAGTGCAAGTATGTATGATACATTAGAAGAAATTAATAACGCCATACAAAGAAAAGCAATTGTATTTAACACAGGTGGTTTTCAACCTAAAAATGAGTTGTGGGAAAGTTGGATAGGCAAGGTTGCTTGGCAAAAGCAAAATGAAACTCAACCACTTAACAAAGAAGGCAAACCATTAATACCACTTGCAACATTTTTTCTTGATGGTTCTGATTATGTTCCACTTTGTATAAGAGATAAAAAATTAATAACTGTTTTTGTAGATATAGATATTTATAACAATTTAAGTTCTTCTACTTTAGAAGATTATTTTGTAATAAGAACTTATGAAGATGTAAAAGACCTTGTACCTTGCAATTATACTTCAAGCGAAATTAAACCTTTTCCATTGTCTACAGAATACAAAATAAGCGAGTGTCCACAATGGGAAGATATTGAAGAACTTGGCGAAGAAGTTTATGACGCTATTTTAAAAATGGAAGAACAATCGGGTTGCGATTATTATGACTATATTTTTGTAGAAAACAACGCAACACATAAAATAGGTGGTTGGCCAAGTTCAATTCAAGGTGGCGTTGGTTTTGATAAAGGTTTTCAATTTGCTTTTCAAATTTCTTCAGATGAAAAAGCAGATATGAATATTGTTGATAACGGCAACTTTTATTTTGCTTATAATAAAGAGGCAAATAAATGGTCTGTTAGATGTGATTTTTATTAAAAAAACAAAAAGACATTTGGTGTAAAAAACTAAATGCCTTTTTTTTGTTTTAATTAGTTAAACTAATAAAAATTTTTTTATGTTTAACTTAAACAATTTTAAAAAAATAAAATAAGTACTTTAAAAAAAGTTGTAAAAAAAATTTGAAAAAAATAAATATATTAAGTATAATTTTATTATTAAAAAATTTTTATACTTAAAGGAGATTTTTACATTATGGAACTTAAAGGTAGTCAAACAGAAAAGAATTTATGGACAGCTTTTGCTGGAGAAAGCCAAGCAAGAAATAAATATACATATTTTGCAAGCAAAGCAAAAAAAGAAGGTTTTGAAGAAATTGCAGAAGTGTTTACAAAAACAGCTGCAAATGAAAAAGAACACGCAGAACTTTGGTTTAAAGCTTTGGGCGAACTTGGTGATACAGCACAAAACTTAAAAGCAGCTGCAGAAGGCGAAAATTATGAATGGACAGAAATGTACAGAGAATTTGCAGAAACAGCAAAAAAAGAAGGTTTTGCCCGTCTTGCTTATCAATTTGAAGCAGTAGCAGCAATTGAAAAAAATCACGAAGAAAGATATAAAGCTCTTCTTAAAAATGTAAAAGAAAACAAAGTTTTCTCTAAAGCTAAAAAAGTTGTTTGGGAATGCAGAAACTGTGGTCACAGAGTAGAAGGCGAAAATGCTCCAGCAGTTTGCCCAGTATGTGAACACCCACAATCATACTTTGCAGTATACACAGAAAACTTTGATATTTAATTTTTAAAGTTTTAAAAAAGTTTAAAGCAAAAAAAAGTTCTGTTAATTAAAAAACAGGGCTTTTTTTATTTAAAATAAAAGATTTAAACAAACAAAAAAAAGAATAAAAAAAGTTGAATATTGACTAATTAATAAAGTCATTATAAAATAATAAAGGTAATTAACTTAAACAAAAAGCAATTTTTATTTAACAAAAAATAAATAAAGTAAATAAAAAAAAGAGGGCATAAATTATGAATGGCTTAATTGCAATTGATGGTGGTGGAACAAAAACTGAAGTTGTTTTAGCAGATACAACAGGCAGAGTTTTAACCAAAAAGTTTTATGAAGGCACAAACCTAAACTCTGTTAGTCACGAGCAAGCAATGCTTACTTTGGTTGTAGGTGTAAGAGATGCTCTTAGTGTTGCACAACAATTTGATATAAATATTTCAGGTGCTTTCTTTGGTTTGGCTGGTGGTTTAAATGGTATAAATCAGCAAATCATTTATAATTATTTCAAACCAAAGTTTTTTAGTTCTACAAATTTTACAAATGGTGGAGATGAGCAAAACGCAGTAAATGTTGGTGTTAAAAACGCACCAAATGGTATTGCTGTTATTGCTGGTACTGGTTCTAATGTAGGCATTAAAAAAGATGGCGTAGTTTTACCAAACCCACAACTTAGTGGCTGGGGATATTTGTTTGATAACGGTGGCAGTGGCTTTGATTATGGTAGAGATGCTGTTCTTGCTGCAAAAGCAGATATTAACGGAACGGGAGCACCAACAATTATTACTAAAAAGTTGGAACAAAGGTTGCAAACACCTGTTTTTGATGGTCTTAAAAAAATGTATGATGGTGGCGCAAGATTTGTAAGTTCACTTGCTCCAATAGTTTTTGATTCTTGCAGAGAAGGCGACAGTGTGGCAGAAAGTATTATTCAAAATCAAACAAACAATGTTGCAAATTTAATAAACAATGCACACAAAAAAATAGGTAGCGAAACTCCTGCTGTTGTTGGCCTTGTTGGTGGAATATTTGCTCACGAAAAAGAAATTTTACAACCAATGCTTGAAGGAAAGGTTGACCAAAACTTAACTTTAACTTTTCCAGAAGAAAACCAAATTTATGGTGCTCTTATGGAAGCAGCAAACAATGCTGGTGTAGAAGCAAATGATGAGTTTTTAGCAAACTTTAATGCTACTTATGAAACACCTGTTATGCAAGATAGTATGGTTGCTCTAAAACAAACATCAACAACCCAAAATATTTATACTCCTGCAGGCAAGGCATAATAAGAATTAAAATAAAGTTTAGTTTAAAAAAGTTAAAAAATAAAACTAAAAATAAATAAAACCGATTGATTTTTACTTTCAATCGGTTTTTTATATTCAATGTTTTTTTTCGTTTTTGGTCAATTTTTTTATTTTAAAACATTAAAAATATTAAAACACAAAACAATTAAATTCTTGGTTCAAAATGTTCAAAAATAATATTATCACAATGACCAGCCACTTTCATATATTCTTGTTGGCTTGGTACAGCCCAGCAAAGAAGTGGTAAATCTTTATATTTTTTTACATATTTATTTGGCACTTCGTCATATTTATATGCAATAAAGTGTGGGGAAGATACAGATTTATTTAACAACATTCTTTTAAGTACAAATTTTTTAAAAGTACCAATTTTTTGGTCTTTAAAGGAACATGCCAATTGACCCCTAATAATTTCTGGTGCGTTGTGTTTAAACCATTTTAATGTATAAGGGTTAAAACTCATAATTGCAAATTCGCCCTTATAATCTTTTAAAACATCGTATATGTGTTTTTCAAAGTTGCTGTTTAAATTATAATCTTTAATTTCTATTACAACTGGTACTTGACCATTAATAAAATCAAGTGCTTCTTTTAAAGTTGGTATTTTTTCTTCGGTTTTTTCGCCTTTGGTGTTTAATAAATTAAAGGTTTTTAATTCTTCAATATCTTTAATTTTTTTAATGTATCCATCTTCACCAGTTAATCTTTTTAATGTTTCGTCATGAAACACTACTGGTGTGCCATCTTCAAGTGGGTGAATATCAAACTCTATTGCATAGTCGTGGTCTATTGCGTTTTTTATAGAGCCCAAACTGCACTCTGGTATTTTATCATTGTGTAATCCACGATGGGCAATATATTTATTTACCAACCAACTATTAAATAAATCCATAAAAATCTCTCTCCAAAAAAAATAAAAAAAACAATTAATTACAAGCATTATAACAATCTTTTTTATTTTTGACAAATAAAAAACCATTTTAAACACAAAATGTAGTGTTTAATATTGTTTTATTGCAGAATATATGGCAACTAAATGGCAAAATTTAAATAAAAAAACAATATTAAATACTTGCAAATATATTAAAAAATAAATTATAATTATTTATAATAATTTAATATATATTAACTTTTTTATTCTTTTATAAAAAACATATAAACAGTTTTAAAAATTTAAAAAATAAAAGTATATTAAAACAAGTATAAAAAACAAACTAAAAAATTAAAAATAGGATAGATATGGATAGGCAAAAAAATATAAGAAACTTTTGTATTATAGCTCACATTGACCACGGCAAATCTACGCTGGCAGACCGACTTATAGAAAAAACTGGCACGCTTTCTACCAGAGATTTAACCGAGCAAGTTTTAGATAGTATGGATATAGAAAGGGAAAGAGGTATTACAATTAAACTTACTCCAACCCGTATGTTTTATACCTATGAAGGCGAAGAATATATTTTAAATTTAATAGACACTCCGGGGCATGTTGACTTTACTTACGAAGTATCTCGTTCGTTAAAAGCATGTGAGGGTGCAATTTTGGTTGTAGACGCAACACAGGGTGTACAAGCCCAAACTTTAGCCAATGTGTACTTAGCACTTGAAAACGATTTAACAATTATACCTGTTATAAACAAAATTGACTTACCAAGTGCAAGGGTAGAAGAAGTTAAAAAAGAAATTGAAGATGTTATTGGCATAGATTGTACAGACGCTCCACTTATTTCAGCCAAAGAAGGCATTAACATAGAAAAGGTTTTAGAGAGCATTGTTTTAAATATTCCACACCCAACAGGCAAACAAGATGAGCCACTTAAAACTTTAATTTTTGATAGTTATTACGATAACTTTAAAGGCGCAGTAAGTTTGGTTAGGGTTTTTGATGGCGAAGTTAAAGCCGGCAGTAAAATTAAAATGATGAAAACAAACAAAACTTATGATGTAACCGAAGTTGGTGTTTTTTGTCCACAACCAAAAGCAGTAGAAAAATTATCTTCTGGTGATGTTGGTTATATTGCTGCAAGTATTAAAAATGTAAGTGAAACAAAAGTAGGCGACACAATTACTTCTTCTGAAAATCCTACAGCAGAGCCACTTAGTGGATATAAAGATGTAAAACCAATGGTTTATTGTGGCGTGTTTTTAACAGATGGCGCAAGGTATAACGATTTAAAAGATGCCTTAGAAAAACTTAAACTTAATGACGATTCAATTCAGTATAGCCCAGAAGTTTCTTCAGCACTTGGTTTTGGTTTTAGATGTGGCTTTTTAGGACTATTACACTTAGAAATTATTACCGAACGACTTGAAAGAGAATTTAACTTAGATATTATTACAACAGCACCAAGTGTTAGTTATAAAGTTTATAAAAACGATGGAGAAATGCTTGAAATTTCAAATCCATCTGCACTTCCACCTGTTGTGGAAATTGAAAGAATTGAAGAACCAATTGCAAGTGTTTCAATTTACACTCCACCAACATATGTTGGCAACATAATGGAACTTTGTCAGGGTAAAAGAGGGGTTTATCTTGATATGCAATATCTTGATAGTAACAGGGTTTTACTTACTTACGAAATTCCTCTTAACGAAATTGTGTACGACTTCTTTGACGGGCTTAAATCAAGGTCAAAGGGTTATGCAAGTTTAGATTATGAAATTAACAAATATCAAAAAAGCGATTTGGTTAAACTTGACATCTTACTTAACAACGAAAAATGTGATGCTTTAAGCATTATTGTTCACCGTGACCAAGCATACAACAGGGGTAAAAAATTGGCAGAAAAATTAAAGGAAGTTATTCCAAGACAATTATTTGAGTTGCCAATTCAAGCTTGCATAGGTGCAAAAGTTATTGCAAGAGAAACAGTTAAGGCAATGCGTAAAGATGTTTTGGCAAAATGCTATGGTGGCGATATTTCGCGTAAGAGAAAATTGTTAGAAAAACAGAAGGAGGGAAAAAAGAGAATGCGTCAAGTGGGCTCGGTTGAAATTCCAAGCGAGGCATTTATGAGTATTCTTAAATTAGATTAGTATGAAAAAATTATCAATTTATGTTCATATTCCATTTTGTTTAAGCAAATGTACTTATTGCAATTTTATTTCTTTTTGCAATAAATCAGATAAAATGGACGCTTATGTTCAAGCAGTTTGCAACGAAATTAAATTAAGAGGTAAAGAACACGGAAAGTTTTTTGATGTAACATCAGTTTATATTGGTGGTGGCAGTCCGTCTGTTTTAAAAGAAGGTCAAATTGCAAAAATTATGACCGAAATAAAAAACAACTTTAGAGTTTTGCAAAACTGCGAAATTACTATAGAGTGCAACCCGGGCAGTGTTACCGAGAAAAAACTTTTAGAGTATAAACTTGTTGGCGCAAATCGTATTAGTATTGGTGGCCAAACACTAAACAATGATATATTAAGAATTCTTGGCAGAGGTCATACTGCAGACGATACAAAAGAGGCAATAAAACTTGCACAAAAGGTTGGTTTTGAAAATATTAATGTAGATATGATTTTGGCTCTTCCTCATCAAAAAATGAGTGATATTAAAAAAATGGCAAAATTTTTAATAAAGAAAAAAATTCAACATATTTCTGCTTATTCACTTATTTTAGAGCCAACAACACCTCTTTTCAGACAAGTTAAAAACAAACAAATTACACTTCCAACCGAAGACGAATCTGTTGAAATGTACAACTATGTTTTTGATTTTCTTAAGAAAAAGGGCTACAACAGGTACGAAGTGTCAAATTTCTCCTTGCCAGATTATGAAAGTAAACACAACTTAAATTATTGGCAAATGGGCGAGTATCTTGCTTTTGGCTTGGCAGGACACTCTTTCTTAAACAACACTCGTTTTGCTAATACCGAAAAACTTGAAGAATATATTGATAGTATTGAACAAGGTAAACTTCCAATTGTAAGCAAAGAAAAAATCAATGCAAACCAAAGAAAAGACGAAACAATTATGTTGGCACTTCGTACATCAGAAGGGTTAAACTTAAAAGAATTTGATAATGCTTTCCATTGCAACTTATTAACAGACAAGAAAAAAGAAATTGAATTTTTAACCAACCACAACTTTATTTCAGTTAAGCGTGGATATTTAAGGGTTAATGATAATGCCTTTTATGTTTTAAACAGCATTATTGCAAAACTTGTTTAAATTAAAATTAAAAAAATTATAAAAGCACCTATTTTTATAGGTGTTTTTTTTACAAAAGATATTTTAATGTAAATTTTTTTTATATATTATTATTTTTTTAATTTAATTAAAGGAAGTACTATTGTTAAGATTAGTATTACAATTATATATATAATATTACATAAGTATAAATAATTTGGGCTTTTTGCCCATTGAAAACCTGTGCTTTTTATGGGATAATTTATAAAATTAAAAATATGTGTATTTTTTTATTTTTATATTTTTGGCACAAAATTTAAAAAACAAAAACTTAAAAATGTTTGTTGTGTTTAAATTTAAATAAAAACTTAAATAAAAAACTATAAAAATAAAAAAGCAAAAATCTAAAAAAAATATAAGGAGGTTTACAAAAAATGCACGATAATGGCTTACTTAAATATTACAGAACAAAATGTTATAGAGATGGTTTTATAGATGCTCGTGACATAAAACTTCAAGAAGATTTAACTGCAAGTATGACGGCAACAGCAATAAGATGTAAATCTCCTGTAGGATATTTTTATAAAAAAATGAATGGCTTTTTTAGTAAAGAAGTTGCAGATGCAGAAATTTTACTTAGTCAACTTTATCAAACAGCAGGGCTTGACAGTGCAATTTATCTTCCGGGCAGAGATGGACAAAAAACATTTTTATTATCAAACGATTTAAACGGTAAAAACATAATAGAAGCAAGGGCTTTTCACGATAGAATTGCCGATAAAGAAGGCATAAAAAGTCCGGTTATGGCAACCCTTACCAATAAGCCCTATCAAACTGGCAGTGACATAGTAAAGTATTTTACTAAAAAACTACTTGCAAAAAGAATAATAACAAGAGCATATGATAGTGCAGGCCACAACCCAGATAGGCAAGATTGCAACTATGTTTACAAACTAAATGACTTAGGTCAGGCAGAAGACCTTGCTCTTTTTGATTTTGAAAGAGGTGGAATTGAGGCAAGTCAATGTATGACTTTTGGCAGAGATGTTATGTTGGGCTTTGGTTATGCCAACGACCAAGGAGAAAAGAATATAAGCCGTGTTGGTATGATAGATAGATTAAAACATGACGAATTTGTTGCTTCTGTAGTAGATTTATCACAAGTTGGCGAACAAATGGGCAATATAGATGTAAAGGGTACTGCCTTAGATATTGCCAGAACAACTGGCTATGTTGTAGAGCCAAATTATGTAGATTTTATTTCAAAATCTTTTAATCAAACAGCCGAACTTCTTATAAAATAACAAATAAAATGTTTAAACAAAATAAAAATATAAAAACAAAAATTTAAATAACAATTACCAAAAAAATACAATTAAAAAAGCAAAAACACTAAGTTATAAAAAGCAAAACAAAAACAAAAGAAAAAGAGGGGTAAAAACTATGTACGATAATGGTTTAATGCATCATTATAGACAAGGTTTTATGCAAAGAGGTGGAGCAGTCAAAGCTGGCGTATTAGATTTAAGAAAATTGCCTTTTAGAGATTTAGGATACTCTCAACGCTGGGGCAAGGGGTTGGAAGAATATTTAGAGTTTTTATACACTCCACAAGGTAGATTTTATGTAAAAGAAGATATGAAAGACGGCGTTGATGCAGAAGTTTTGCTTAGTCAAATTTATAAACAAGCAGGTTTTAATACAGCAATATATACACCTGCAATAGATAGAAAAGGCAAAACGGTTGTGTTGTCAAACGATATTCAAACAGATAATGGTGTTTTTGCTTATGACTTTTTAAAAATGGTAAGAAACAGACATAAAGATATAAAAACAGCTGATGGCTTTCCAAGTAAAATATCTTCAAATTATGTTTTGGGTAGATATCAAACAAAGCAAGGGGCAAGAGCATATCTTAAAATGAATTTGTTTGATGTGGCTTCTGTTAATTACGATAGACACTTATCAAATTATATTTATGAAGTGGACCGTCTTGGCAGGGCAACAGATATTTCTTTATACGATTTTGGCGAAAGTGGACATGTTTATACTTCTGTTAGAGGTCAAGACCCAATGTATTATGAGCAAGATATAACTTATCCAAACTTGTTTAATGAGGGAATGGAACTTACAAGGCAAGAAATGGTAGAACAATTTAGAACAAACGAAACTGTTCATAAATATATAACTCCAAGTGAGATGGCAGAAAGTGTTGGCAGTATTAATGTTACTCAAACAGCAAGAGATATTAAAGCCGAAATTGGTTATAAGGTAAGCCAAAGCTATACCGATTATATTGCTTCAAGTTTTGACAGAATGGCAGAAGACCTTGTTAAATAGTTTTTAAATAAAAATCAGTTTAAAGATTGTTTTAAAAAGTTAGTTAAAAACTACAACAAAAATTAAAAAACAAAACAGACAAAGGGGGGATAAATATGTTTGATAATGGCTTAATTAAGTATTATCAACAGGGCTTTAGCAAAAATGGCGAGTTAACTTTAAAAAGATTTACTCGCTGTCAACACTTGTTTAAAGACGGTGTGTTAAAGATGTTTATTACCCCTACAAATATATTTTACTCAAAAACTGGTCAATCACACGAACGAGATGCTGAAATTTTGCTTAGTCAAATATATAAAAGGGCAGGGCTTGACAGCGCAATTTATACTCCGGCAGTAGATACAAAAGGCAATAATGTGGTTTTATCAAACAATGTTGCTTTTACTGGCGTTGTTGCTCAACAATACTTTCAAAAACTTCAAACACAAAATCAAGGTTTCCCTTGGGGGTTTACTTCAGAAGATATGCCTTTTTCAACTTTACCAAATTTTACAACAAAACAAGGGGCAAGAGATTTTATAAAAATGACGCTTTTTGATGTTGGTAGCGCAAACTTTGATAGAACTAACGGAAATTACATTATAAAAACTTCTCAAGATGGAAAAATTGATGGCGTTTGTTTGTATGATTATGGTGCAAGTGGTATTTCTTCAAAAGCATTAACAAGTTCTCTTTCAGGTTTTTACGAAAATGAAATGACTTATCCAAATTTATTTAACGATTATGAAAGATTAACTCGTCCACAAATGATAGAAGAACTTAAAACAAATGAGGGCGTTTTACAATATATAAAACCAACCGAAATGGCAGAAATGTTAGGGCAGGTAAATGTGGGTGAAGTTGCACAAGATATAAATAATCAAATTGGTTATAAGGTAGACCAAGAGTATGTAGATTTTATATCTTCTTCGTTTGAAAATGTTGCCCAACAACTTATAAAATAAAAATAAAACAAAATTAGTTGTATAAAAATTACTTAAAATTAATTATGCAAAAACATACAAAGCTTTATAAAATGTTGCAAAAATATGCAAAAAAAGTTGACACAAAGTTGTTGACTTTTTTTTTGTACAGCATATAATAGAATTAGCACTCATAAAAAAAGAGTGCTAACATTTGTTTTTAAAGAGTGCTAAATTTTGATGGCTAAATAATATATATGTAGGATAAATATATTAATATAATCTTTATTATATATAAGCAAAAGCCATTTTAGCATAATTGTAAAAAAAGGAGATAATGGTGAGCCCAAACGACAACTTGCCTGTGTTATCAGATAGAAAAAAAACAATTTTGTTTAGTGCTATTGATAATTATATAAAACAAGCCAGTCCAATTACCAGTTTATTGGTTCAGCAAACACAGTTGCACGATTTATCTACTGCAACACTCAGAAACGAACTTGCCACTCTTGAAGCAATGGGTTTTTTAAAACAACTTCACACATCAAGTGGTAGGGTACCAACAACACAAGGGTATAGGTTTTTTGTAAACGAAATTTTACAAAACACAACTTATAACGCTAAAGATTTAAAAGAAGTTAAAGACCAAATGTTTGCAAGAACTAACAACTTAACCGAGATTGTAGAAACAATTGCAAAAACGGTTTCTAACACAATTAACTATCCAACAGTAGTTATGCTTGATGGTTTAGAAAACTTAATTGTTCAATCTGTAAAAATTCTATTTATGATAAGTGGTCAGGTTTTAGTTTTAATTGATACAAATGTCGGTGCAATATCAAATTCAATTTCTGCACCAAGTAATATAACAAAGCAAGATTGTGACAACGCTTCAAGCGTGTTTACCGATATCTTTAAAAATCAAAGCGTAAGTTTTATGATGCAAAATATGGATACATTCAGTCAAAGCATAAAACAAAGTATGCAAAATTATGAGGAAGTTTTTAAACTTGTGTTAAGTGTATTAAGCCAATATAAAAACGCTTCAAATAGCAATGTGTCAAACAAAGGCATTATAAAAATGCTTGAAAGTCCAGAAATAAGTTCTGTAGAAAAGGCAAAAAACATTTTAAGTGTGTTAGACGATAAAGAAGAATTAAAAAATGTGTTTGACACCTCAAGTGAAGATGGCATAACGGTTAAACTTGGCAACGAAAATAAAATAGACAAGTTAAACGATTGTGCAGTAATTAAAGCACCACTTATCTTAGATGGTAAAAAAGTTGCAACAGTTGGTATTATTGGTCCAGAGCGTATTGATTATGCAACAGTTGCAAGCGTACTTAAGTTTATTTCAGACGAATTAAAAAACAAAACAGACAAAGGGGGAAAATGATGTCTAAGGAAAGTAAAGAAAAGAAAAAAAGAGAAGATTTAGAAGATATTGAAGAAAACTTAGAAGATAAAATGGACGACGAGTTGGAAGAATCTTTGGAAGATATTGAAGAAAACTTAGAAGACATTGAAGAAGATATTGAAGAGAAAAAAGAAAAGAAAAAGGAAGAGATAATTCCAAAACAAGAGTTTATAAAACTTAAATATCAATTTTCTGAATTTGTAAACAAATATAAAGATTTTGAAAAAGAGTTTGAAAACTACAAAAGGCGTACAAGAGAAGAAATTAAAGAAGCCCGTGAAGAAGGTATTGCAAAAGCAGTAAAAGCACTTCTTCCTGCACTTAACACCTTTAAAACAGCAAAAACCTTAATTAAAGATGAAAGCAGTTTAAGTGGTGTAGAAATGATTGAAAAAAGCATTTTAGCCGAGTTTGAAAAATTAGGCGTTAAAAAAATAAAATGCAAAGGCGAAAAGTTTGACCCAGAAATGCACAATGCTGTTATGCTTGTAGAAGATAGCAAACAAGAAAGTGGCACTGTTGTAGATGAAGTTGAAGCAGGGTTTATTATGGGCGAAAAGGTTATTAAATTTAGCCAAGTTACAGTAGCAAAATAAATACTAAAAAAAACTAAAATTTAAAAACAAAAAAAACATAAAACAGGTTATAAGTTCTTTTTAAAATAAAAAGTTTTAAAAAGGGTTGTAATATATAAAACACAAACAAATTTTATATTATATAAAAAGTCAAATAAATTAAAAATTATAAAAATTAAGGAGATTAAAAAAGTATGGGAAAAGTTATTGGTATTGACTTAGGAACAACAAACTCTTGCGTAGCAGTTATGGAAGGTAAAGAGCCAGTTGTTATTACAAACGCAGAAGGCGAAAGAACAACTCCTTCTGTTGTAGCATTTGCAAAAGGAGAACGACTTGTAGGTCAAGTTGCAAAAAGACAAGCAATTGTTAACCCAGATAAAACAATTTTATCAATTAAAAGAGAAATGGGTAGTGAATACAAAGTAAATATTGAAGATAAACAATATTCACCACAAGAAATTTCTGCAATGATTTTACAAAAACTTAAAAAAGATGCAGAAAGTTATCTTGGCACAACTGTTACTCAAGCAGTTATTACAGTACCTGCTTACTTTACAGATAGCCAAAGACAAGCAACAAAAGACGCAGGCAGAATTGCAGGTCTTGAAGTATTAAGAATTATCAACGAACCTACTGCAGCAGCTTTAGCATATGGTCTTGATAAAGCAGATGGCAAAAACCAAAAAATCTTAGTATACGACCTTGGTGGTGGTACATTTGATGTATCAATTCTTGATATCGGCGAAGGTGTTTTTGAAGTTATTGCAACAGCAGGTGACAACCGTTTGGGTGGTGATGACTTTGATAAGAGAGTTATGGATTTAATTGTTGACGAATTCAAAGCAAAAGAAGGCATTGATTTATCAAAAGATAAACTTGCAATGCAAAGAATTAAAGAAGCAGCAGAAAAAGCAAAAATAGAACTTTCTTCTGTAGCAAAAGCAACAATCAATCTTCCTTTCATCACAGCAGATGCAACAGGACCAAAACACTTTGAATATGACATCACTCGTGCAAAATTTGATAACATTACATCAGACCTTGTAGATAAAACAAGCAAACTTGTTATGAAAGCACTTGATGATAGTAAATTAAGCTTAAACGAAATTGATAAAGTTATTTTAGTAGGTGGTTCAACAAGAATACCTGCAGTTGTAAACGAAGTAAAAAGAATTACAGGTAAAGACCCATTTAAAGGTATTAACCCAGACGAATGCGTTGCACTTGGTGCAGCAATTCAAGGTGGTGTTTTGGCTGGCGAAGTTAAAGATGTATTACTTCTTGATGTAACTCCACTTTCACTTGGTATTGAAACTCTTGGTGGTATCTTTACAAAACTTATTGAAAGAAACACAACAATTCCTACAAAAAAATCACAAGTATTCTCAACAGCAACAGATAACCAACCGGGTGTTGATATTCATGTATTGCAAGGTGAAAGAGAATTTGCAAGTGGCAACAAAACACTTGGTAGATTTAGCTTAGTTGATATTCCACCAGCACCAAGAGGAATTCCACAAATTGAAGTAACATTTGATATTGACGCAAACGGTATTGTTCATGTTTCAGCAAAAGATCTTGGTACAAATAAAGAACAAAGTATTACAATTACAGCTTCTTCAAACTTAAGCGAAAAAGATATTGACGCAGCTATTAAAGAAGCAGAAAAATTTGCAGAAGAAGACAAAAAGAAAAAAGAACTTTTTGAAGTTAAAAATAATGCAGAAAATATGATTATGTCTTTAGAAAAAATGCTTAAAGAAAATGGCGACAAATTAACAGAAGACGATAAGAAAACTCTTGAAACTGCAATTGATAAATGCAAAAGAGATATCGAAACTGAAGATGCAGAACAAATCAGAAAAGCATTAGAAGAACTTTCTACAAATACAAGTGGAATTATTTCAAATCTTTATGTTCAAGCTTCAAAAGATGCAAAAACTCAAGAAGGCGAAGCAAAAACAGCAGATGAAGATGAAATAATTATTGACGATAAAAAAGATAAAGACGATAAAGACGATAAAAATAACAAATAATTTGTTTTAAGTAAAACTATTAAACAAACATAAAATTATCTAAAAAATAATAAAAATAAATTATAAAGTTTTATTTTTAAAAAAAAGTCAAAATTAAAAAAAACTAAAGTTAAAGCCATTGTTAAAAAATGGCTTTAATTTAGTGTTATAAAAAAAGTCGAAAAAAAAGGTAGAGAAACTAATGCCAAATAAAGATTATTACGAAACCTTGGGTGTAAGTAAAAGTGCAAGCCAAGATGATATTAAATCTGCTTACAGAAAGTTAGCAAAATTATATCACCCAGATTTGCATCCAAACGACCCAGATTGTGCTCAAAAATTCAAAGAAATTAATGAAGCATATGAAGTATTAGGTGATAGCAACAAAAGGTCTAACTACGATCAATTTGGTTCTGCAAATGGTCCGGGAGATTTTGGTGGCTTTGGCTCTTCAGGTGGTGGCTTTGGTCAACGCTTTAACACTGGCTCTTTCAGTGGTTTTGAAGATATATTTGATATGTTTTCTGGCTTTGCTGGTGGTGGAAATAGTCGTAGGTCAGAAATTCAAGTTGCTGGCGAAGATATAGAAGTAAACATTAATTTATCTTTTAAAGAAGCAGTTTTTGGCTGTGAAAAAACCATTAAAGTTACAAAACTTGAAAAATGTAACAGTTGTTCAGGTACAGGTGCTAAAGGTGGCAAAGAATATGAAACTTGTCCAGATTGCCATGGCTCTGGTCAAGCAAGATATGTTCAAAACACTATTTTCGGTCAAATGGTTAATGTTGGTCCTTGTAAAAAATGTAACGCAACAGGAAAGATTATTAAAACAAAATGTCCGGACTGCAACGGCAAGGGTCACACAAAACAACAACAAGAAATCAAAATTAAAATTCCTGCAGGTATTGATAATAACCAAGTTATTACAATGCGTGGCAAGGGTAATGCTTCTGTTAAAAATGGTCCAAATGGCGATTTACTTATTAATGTTTCTGTTGAAAACCACGAAATTTTGGTTAGAGATGGTTACAACTTGTTGTTAGATTTGCCAATTCCATTTACAACAGCTTACTTAGGTGGAAAAGTAAAAATTCCTACAACCGATGGCTTCTACGAACTTACAATTCCAGCCCTAACTCAACCTAATACAGTGTTTAAATTAAGAAATAAAGGTATAAAATACCTACAAAAAGAAGTTTATGGCGATTTAATTGTAACTGTTAGAGTGGAAATGCCTAAAGATATAAGCAAGTATGAAAAAGAACTTGTTAAAAAACTTGATGATAGTATTTCACTTAACTCTTATAAAAAACATAAAACTTATCAAGATAAACTTTCAAAATTAGAAGATTAATAATAGTTTTGTGTAAAATAAACGCAAAAACAAAAAAATAATAAAAATGACTAAATCTTTTTTAAAGGTTTGGTCTTTTTTTTGCTACAAACCCTGTTATATTTTGTGGATAACTTTGCGTTAAAAGCCCTATAAATAAAAACAAAATGTTGTTTAAAAACCAAAAAATTTAACAATATTTTTATATCAAAAGCATATAAGAAAAATTTTTAAATTTACAAAATTTGGGGTATTATAAAAAAATTGCTAAATGTCGCTATTTTAAAGGAGTTTAGGGTGACACAAAAATTTGACTTATGCGTCAAAATTTGCTATAATTTTTGCGTATGGAAAAACGATTTTTTATAGAAAGTGAACAACTAAATAATAACCAAATTATTTTAACTGGCGACGAGCATATGCACTTATCAAAAGTGTTGCGTCTTAAGGTAAATGATGAGGTAGAGTGCTTTAGTAACAACAGTAATATAATTAAGGCAAAAATTGATTTAATTACCAAACAAAACACAACTTTAAGTGTTGTGGGAGAAGAAGAGTGTCTTTCAAACCCAAAAGTAAACTTAACATTATTTCAAGGTTTGCCAAAGTTAGATAAGTTGGAACTTATCACTCAAAAGTTAACAGAACTTGGCGTGTCTACAATTATTCCATTTTCTTCTACTTTTTGTGTAGCAAAAGAAAATTTGAATAAAATAGAGAGAATGCAAAAAATAATCGTTTCTGCCTGCAAACAATGTGGAAGAACACTTTTAACAAAAGTTGAAAATCCAATTAAATTTAAAGACCTTTTACAACTTACTGCAAATTATGACCTTGTTATTTTTGCAAACGAAACAGAAAATAAAAAAAGTTTAAAAGATGTTTTAGTAGAAAAACAACAAGAAAAAGGTTCTAATTTAAAAGTTGCTTACATAGTAGGTAGTGAGGGTGGCTTTAGTAAAGAAGAAATTGATGCTTTAGAAAAACAAAGCAATGTATATTCAGTTTCACTTGGCAAAAGAATATTGCGTACCGAAACAGCAAGTATTGCTCTTGGTAGTATTCTTTTGTACATATTAGGAGAAATTTAAAGGTAAAAAATTATGCAAAAAGTATGTTTATTAAACCTTGGTTGCAAGGTAAATCAATACGAAATTGATGGCATTTTAAACTCGCTTAAAGGTAAGTACGAAACTACAACAGAGTTAGAACCAGCAGATATTTACATAGTAAACACTTGTGCTGTTACTCAAGAAGCCGAGAAAAAAAGCCGTCAAATAATAGCAAAAATAGAAAAAGTTAATCCAAATGGCAAAATATATATCTGTGGCTGTGCTGCACAAAACGACCCAGAACAATTTTTAACAAAAAAACAAGTTGAATATGTAATAGGTACATACGGCAAAGGCAAGTTAAAAGATAATTTTGATAAAAAAGGCAACGGCGTTTGCTCAATTCCAAAAACCTATGAAGATGACTTAATGGCTACCAATGTAAGAACAAGGGGGTACATAAAAGTTCAAGATGGTTGCAACAACTATTGTGCTTATTGCTTAATACCTTTTGTAAGGGGTAGAAGTAGGTCAAGGGCATTAGATAGCATCTTACAAGAAGCTCACGAATTATCAAAAACTTGTCCAGAAATTGTTATAACAGGTATAAATATTTCTGACTTCCGTGTAAATGGCAACTTAGGTTTAGTTCAACTTATGACTGCTCTTAGTGAAGTTAAATCAAGAATAAGAATTGGCTCACTTGAAGTTAATATTATAAACGACCAACTTTTACAAACTTTAAAAGATATGCCAAATTTCTGCCCATCTTTTCATTTGTCCCTTCAAAGTGGCTCAGACAAAGTTTTGTGGGAAATGAACAGACATTACACAACAAAAGAATATCTTAACAAAGTTAATTTGGTTAGAAAATACTTCCCAGATGCAGCAATCACAACCGATTTAATTGTAGGATATCCAACCGAAACTCAAAAAGATTTTGACAATACACTAAATTACATTAAACAAGTTGGCTTTGCTTCCGTTCACTATTTTGCATACTCTTCAAGAAAGGGTACAAAAGCAGGAGCTCTTCCACAATTAAACGGTACAATTATTTCAGAGCGTGAAAAAGCATTAAAACCAGTTGTTGAAGAAATGCACAACAACTACTTATCAAAATTTATTGGCCACCCACTTGATGTTTTGGTAGAAGAAGAAAAATCTGGTTTCTACGAAGGTTTTTCAGAAAACTATATAAGGTGTTATATAGATAGCCCTGTTCCACTTGGCAAAATATCAAAAGTAATGGCAGTTTCAATCCACAAAACTGGTTTGCTTTGCAAGGTTATTGATTAATTTTTATTAAATAAAAAAAGAAGATGGTTTAATTTTAAAACCATCTTCTTTTTATTTTGTAGGGTATGGGTAATCAATTTCTGTTAAACCCAAAATATAATCAACCGAAACATCATAATATTTTGCAAGTGATATTAAATGCTCAATAGGTATTTGCCTTTGGTTGTTTTCGTATTGAGAATAGGTATTTTGCCTTATATGTAAAAACTCAGCAATTTCTGTTTGAGTTTTTTTATTTTGCTCTCTAACTTCTTTTAATCTCATACTACAATTATATAATCTCACTATGAGATATTTGACACATATCTCAATTTGTGATATTTTAATAAAAAATATTACAAAAGGGGAATAAAATGGCTGTAGATTTCTGGGGAAATGAAATTAATAAAGATAATAAAGAAAACCAAAGTCCTGAAAAACAAAAAAAAGATAAAGTTGGCACTATATGTTTAATAATTATAGGGGCTATAATGGCAATATGGGGGTTTGTTAGTATTTTTTCTTCCACGGAAGCAAACCTCGAAGTAACTGGAACCTCAATGTCGGTAGAATATAATGAATATTTAGAAGAATATACTGCTGTTGTTAAAGGAAGATTGACAAACAAATCAAGCAAAAAATACGCTTATGTTCAAGTTCAGTTTTCTTTATATGACGCTGCTGGAAATAATTTGGGAACTGCTTTTGCAAATATGAACGAACTTGCTGGAGGAGATACTTGGGTTTTTGAAGCACATTTGTTCTATTCAAATTCGAGACCTGTTTCTTATAAATTGTCAGATGTAAGTGGTTGGTAGTTTTTGTTTTATAACAACTTGTTTTTGCAAAAATACTTGTTGACTTTTTGTGTGTCAAAGCGTATAATAATCAAGAATTTATGCGTTTTGCATCAAGGAGGTGAAAATTTATATGTCAACAGTTAAAGTAGGCGAAAACGAAAGCTTAGAAAGTGCTATCAAAAGATTTAAAAGAAAATGCCAAAAAGACGGTATCATTGGAGACCTTAGAAAGAAAGAAGCATATGAAAAACCTTCTGTAGCAAAAAAGAAAAAACAAGCAGCTGCAAGAAAGAAAAGAAAATAATTTCTTAGTTGCAAATTTTTTTAAAAACATTAAAAAAAGAACATTTGTGTTTAATAATGTTCTTTTTTTTATTAAAAATTAAAAAATCAATGAAAAAATTAAAGAATTAATTAAAAAAACAAAAAAACTATTTGCAAAAATAAAAATAAGATATTGACATATCAATTTCTTGGTGCTATCATTTCAGCATTGGAGACACGAAAATTGGAAGCTAAATTATTAAAAAATCTTTTTTATTACTTTAATATTTTTAACCCGAACATATAATATCTATATGTAGATTTTTTATGCAATCAAGTTTATTTGAAACATCTGCTTATAGAAATATGAGCGGGTGTTTTTTTTATTAACAGATTTTAGTTATTAATGTGTTTTGCAAAAAGGAGAATAAAAAATGAAAAACAGAACATTAGAAGATTTAACACAAGAAGGAAAACATTTATTTTCAACTCTTGCAAAAGCTTATGCTTATAATGGCATAGATTTACTTATGTCTGATATTGCTCCACAAAGAGGAGGAATTTTAAGTGAAGCAGTTAGTGAAGGAGCAACAGCATATATCGCTGGTGGTAAAGATGGACAAAAATTCTTTGCAAATATTCCACAATATACATTGCCTTATGATACTTTTACAACAAGAAGTGCAGATGTTATATCAAGTGTTGTAAGTTGTTTGCCACAAAACTTATTAAAAGATAAAATAGGTTTATTTTTGTACGCCCCTATGGGAGATAGATTGTGGGGAAAGGCAGTTGAAAAACACACTGGTTCAAGAATTATAGCCACCAACGAACAAAATTTTAGAAGTTATTTTGAAGAAAAAACCAACCTTAGTGATATCTTAAAAGCCGCTGGTCTTGAAAAACATATTATTCCATCAGAAATTATCAGATACGCAAAACCATTGTCTGCAGACGAATCTACACAATTATATACCCAATATGCATCACAAGATGGTAAAGTTGTTGTTCAATATTGTGGAGAAGGTTGTAACGAAAAGGGTGGTGGATATAGCACAAGAGTTATAGATAGTTTGGAAGAGTTTGTTTCCGTTTGTGCTGAACCAAGAGATAGTTATATTAAAGTTGCAAAGTTCATTTCTGGTTGCAATAGCAATTTATCTATTTGTGCAGGAAACTTAGTTCCTGCTACCGATATGTTAGGTGCTGTAAAAAACAACTTAACAGAAAGCGAAAGTAGATATAGTGGTTCAACAATTTATAGTTTATTACACCGTGCAAGACAAATGGGTATTAACGAAGATAATGTTGTTGTTAGTGTTCAACCGGGTACATTAAAAGTTGTTGGAGACACTCAATTAACATCTGTTAGCACAAACGGTGTTGGCAATCAACTTAACTATAACTTCCAACCAGAAATTTTAGATTCTATTTATAATCTTGGTGAAAGATTGGGCACCCTTATGGCTTTATGTGGTAAGGTTGGCCTTTGTGGTGCTGACTTAATTATTACAAAAGAAGGCGAAATTTTTGTTAACGAAATTAATGATAGGCAACAAGGTCCAACAGAAAGTGCAGGTTTAAACAACGAAGCACACGGTTTGCCTGCTTTACATAGAACTGCTTTTATACTTAACTTTGCTGACCTTAAAAACGAACAAGTAAGCAGTTATTTAAGAGAAATTGGTGATCGTTCAAGAGAAATTTATGATAAATCCTTACAAATACCAAGTCCTTTCTACATTAAATTTATTAGCAAATTTAATGGTGTTGCAAAACAAGATGTAAGCGAAGGTTTGTATTCTTTACAAAGAGATGTTTTTGGCAGTTGGTCTTGGAATATGGATATGCCACAACAAAGTAATGGGGTATTGCCAATTGTTGACTTATCTCAAAGTAAAACAACTGTACACATAAATGCTGTAAGTATGAGTAAAGGAGATTTCTTTCCAAAAGAAACTCAATTGTTGCGTATTAATGGTGTGTCAACGCCAGAATCAATGCCATTTAGTATTGATGAAGAAGGTAAGTCAGTTTTGTCAAAAGAATGGGCTGAACCAATTGACGCATTATATTCAACTATTTTAAATTCAGTACAACAAAAAGTAGTTGCTGCTAACAGTGAAGTTGTGGCAGAAGAAGAAACTGTTATAACAGCAAAAGAAGAAACAGTGGCAGAAGAAACAACAATTAAACCTGTTTTTGAAGAAGAAGCACTTGACTATATTGCCCAAATAGCAAAAATTATAAATAGACATGTTGAAAACTCTACTACACAAGCAACTGAAGATAATGCTCAATAATTAAATTAAAAAAACTTTAAAAGTGAAAAAATAAAAACAACTTAAAAAAATAAGTAGTTAAAAAAAACTATTAAAAAACAAGTAATTAAAAATAACTATTAAAAAATAAATTTATTTTAAAACACAAAACACAGGCAAGTATTTTTACCTGTGTTTTTTTTTGTTCCACAAGAAATAAAAAATTAAATTGCTTAAAAATTAAAATGTAAAAAAATGTTAACAAATAAATTTAAAATAATAAAAATGTTGATTATGGTTATAAACAAAATTAGCCACTTTTTTAACTATATTTTACAAAAAATTTCTTGCCAAAAAAGGATAATACTATGCAAAAGTTGCGTTAAAAATATTTAAAAAAATAATAAAAAAAATAACCTAAAAAAAGACAATTTAATACTTTTTTTTAATTTGCCTTTATATGTTGGACGACTATACTTAACTATACTTTGGCTAAAAAAATATGGCTTAAAATTTTTAATAAAAAAACAAAAAAATATATAAAAAAAGGGGAGTTTTTATTATGTCAAACACAACACATACCAAAGGAAATATTTATTCTTTAGCAAAAATTGCAAAAGAAAGATTAAAACAAAATAACTATTCAAAAGTAAAAGGTAATGTTATAAACAATGCTTATACTTTTGCAGAATATATTTCAAAGCAAAAGAAAGTAGAAAAAATTGATACTAAAAAACCAAAAACTTTAAGTTATGATGAAGAACTATACAAAAAAGTTTGTGATTTGAT
>JAFQFI010000004.1 GCA_017398655.1 Clostridia bacterium | reverse complement strand
TTATTTAATTAATTTATTTTTATTAATTATATTTATCAATTAATTAATTTATATTTTTAAAAATAATTAACAATTTATTTTTATCTATTTAACAAAAGAACAATTAAACATATTATATTAAATTGATAAAAAATAACTCTAATATTATTAGATATTAAAAATCTACTATTTGTAGAGTGTGAAAAATTTTTCCACTTTTTGTTTATAAACAAGAGAGAAAATAAAGTGTTTTTTGCTTGAAAAATGGCATATTTTTTTGTATATTGGCAATGTTAAAATTTGGAAATAATTTTTCAAGGAGAAAGTTAAGTTATGGAAAATGCAAACATTATGCTAAATGTAAGAAAAGAAATACCAATTTTCTTTGCAACAGATGATAATTATATTCCATATTTGGAAGTTGCATTAAGATCACTTATAACAAACGCTTCAAAAGATTACAACTATGTTGTAAATATAATTAATTCTGGTTTGTCTGAAAATAGAATGGCAAAAGTTAAGACATTAGAAAACGAAAATTTTAAAATTAATTTTTGTGATGTATCAGAATATGTAGAACCAATTAAGAAAAAATTAAAAAATATTTATCATTTTAGTTTAGTTACTTGGTACAGATTATTTATTCAAAGTTTGTTTCCTCAATATGATAAAGTTTTATATTTAGATTGTGACATTATTGTTCTTGGCGATATTTCAAAACTTTATAACATAGATTTAGGTGATAATTTGCTTGGTGCTGCAAGATGCCATATTGTTTCTGATCATCCAATTTTTGGTGAATATGCAGAAAGATTTTGTGGTGTTCCAAGACAAAATTATTTGCAAGCTGGCATACTTGTTATGAACTTAAAAGAATTTAGAAAAAGAGATTTAGAAAATAAATTTGTTTACTTAATAAACAAATATAACTTTGATGTTATTGATCCAGACCAAGGTTATTTAAATGCTATGTGTAATGGTAGTGTAAAAATTTTACCTAATGGCTGGAATAAAGAAGCAATTGAAGCACCATTAGAAGGTGAACTTAATATTGTTCATTATGCATTATACAAAAAACCATGGCAATATGACCATGTTTTAAATGAAGAGTATTTTTGGCAATATGCAAAAAATTCTCCTTTCTATGATGAAATTTTGTCAAGCAAAAATAATTTTAGTGAAGAAAGCAAAAGAAAAAAAGAAGCAGCAAACATTGAAATTGTAGACCATGCAAAAAGAATTTTAGATAGTGAAAATTCTTTTGTAAAATTGGTTGTTAAAGGCGATCCAGATTGGTTTAAAAAATTGGTTATTGAAGATTAATTTTTTGTAAATAATAAAATAAAAGAAGGTTTTTTTGTTTTGGAAAAATCAGCTGAAAGATTAAAAGTTTTAAAAAAAATAGAAGAGTTGGAAAGGGAAGAAAAGTGGGATATTGATGTTGAAGAAGATCCAGAAACAAAAACTCTTATGCCAAACCAAATTGATTATTTAAATAAAAAATTAACAAGTAAAATTGCGAATTTTTTTGCAAATATAGCAGGAACTTCTTTTTATGAAAAACTTATTAAAAAAAGACAATTAATAATTAAAGAAGTTAAAGGCATAGAAAATTTTTTACAAGTTAAAGAAGGTGCAATTATAACTTGCAACCACTTTAATGTTTGCGATAATTATGCCGTTTGGCGTGTTATTAAGCCATACATGAAAGGTAAAAATTTGTGGAAAGTTATAAGAGAAGGTAATTACACAAACTCTCCACCACCTTTTGGTTTTATATTAAGAAATTGCAATACTTTACCTCTTAGCAGTAATGTAGAAACTATGAAAAATTTTATGTCTGCTGTAAATGTTCTTTTAAAAAGAGGAGAAAAAATTTTAGTTTACCCAGAGCAAGCTATGTGGTGGAATTATAAAAAACCAAGACCTTTTAAAAGTGGTGCTTTTAGATTTGCAGCAACCAATTTAGTTCCGGTTATTCCATTTTTTATAACAATGGAAGATAGTGATGTTTTAGATGCAGATGGCTTTTATGTACAAGAATATACAATTCATATTATGCCTGCAATATACCCAGATAAAAACAAAACAAGAAATGAAAATATGGAAGAACTTAGAAGTAAAAATTTTGAAGTTTGGAAAGAAGTTTATGAAAAAACCTATAATACCAAACTTGAATATTTAAAAAATAAATAAAAAGCCACTTTTAAGTTGTATAAAATTTTGTAAATTAATATAATAAAAACACAAAATTAAAATTCAAAAGAAAACTTAAAGGAAAGATTTTTATGGTAATGTATTTGTCCATTATTGCAATGGCAGCATTTTTAATTTGTGGTTTAAATTTGTTGTTTAATCCAATGATAGCAAATTTTTCACCTTTTTGGATAATTTGTACTGTAGTTTTAGCAATTATAATTGAAATTGCTATTGATGGTATATTTGCAGCGATAATTCATTCAATGCCAAACAGATGGTTTAGTAAAGATAATAAATTCTTTGATGTTAGCAGAAAAGAACGCAAATTTTATGATAAGTTAAAAATAAAAAATTGGAAAGATAAAGTTGCTGAACTTGGCTTTTTAGGGGGCTTTAGAAAAAACAAATTAAACGACCCTAAAAATCCAGAGTACTTAGCTCAATTTGTAATAGAAAATAATAAAGGTATTGTCTTACATATTGTTGGTATGATAGCTGGTTTTTTAATTTTGTTGTTTCCAAATGTAAAATATGCTTTAACAATAGGTTTACCAATTGCAATAGTAAATGTATTTTTAAACTCACTTTCAACTATGGTTTTAAGATACAATATTCCAAGATTAAAAATTTCTTACGAAAGAGCTGTAAAACAACTTGAATACGAAAACAAACAAAAAGAAAAATTAAGCAAAGTTGAAACTGAAGAAACAGAAGAAAATAAATAAAATCCTTTATTATACTTATAAAAAAACAAAAAGAAGTGTATTTTTAACACTTCTTTTTTATGCTATAGCAAATAGCTTATAATATTTATTTAATTTTGTTTTTTTGTTAATGATTTTTCTAATTTCTTTTGTTTTCTTTTTTGTATGCTTTGTGGGTGAATATATATAAGAAAGAAAGCAAAACTTAGTGTCATAAGTAAAAATATTATTATCCAGTAAAAAGAGCCAAGCACAAATGGTTTTTGATCTGAAAAACCAAAGAAACCAGCAGGAGAGTTGAAGTTTAAAAAGAAATAAGGATAAGTTTCTCCTCTGCCAAAATCAACATTAAATAAACCAAGAATACTGCAAAAAGCAAGATATAATGCTGGTGGAATTATGCTGTATAAAATATCTCTTTTTTTAAAAACATATTTATAGTCATCTACAAAAAAGTCAGTTATAGATAAGACAGGAGTTACTACATGAGTTAGCCAACTTGAAACAGACCAAGCGTTGTAACTGTCGCCAGCAAATGGACCTAACAAACAACAATAAATAAAACCTGTTAAAGTTATTGAAACAGTAAAAACATATTTTAATGTATATAGCCAATTTTTAACACAATCTTTGTGTGTTGTTAATTTAACAATAATTAATATTGCAAGTATTAAACTAAATAGCCCTATCCACAAATTAGATTGCCCGGTAAAGAACAATAATCTTTTGTGCCAGTGAGAATATCCATCGTGTTTAGCGTTAAAAAAACTTACTAAAACACCGGTAGTAGAGGTTATAAAAATTAAAAATTTTAAAACTATAGAAAATATTTTTTTAGTCATTATTTTTTCCCTATTATAAAAATATTATATATTAGTTTTTGTTTGTTTGCAAAAAAATATTATAAATCTTTACCTATATAAAAAATAATTATATAAAGAAATTAAAAAGATGTAATAAATTGATAAAAAAAAGACACTCAAAAGAGTGTCTTTTTTTGTTTGGTGATCCCGACGGGATTCGAACCCATGATACCGCCGTGAAAGGGCGATGTCTTAACCGCTTGACCACGGGACCAGATTTTTAATGGTAGTGGCGGTAAGATTTGAACTTACGACCTCACGGGTATGAACCGTGTGCTATAACCACTAAGCTACGCCACCACATT
>JAFQFI010000057.1 GCA_017398655.1 Clostridia bacterium | reverse complement strand
GACATATAATAATCTCTATCAGTATCTTTTTGAACTTTTTTAATATCTTGTCCTGTTGCTTCACTTAAAATGTTATTAATTTTTTCTTTGATAGTTTGAATATGTCTTGCTTGAATTTCAATGTCACTTGCTTGACCTTGTGCGCCACCAAGAGGTTGGTGAATCATAATTTCACTATTAGGCAAAGCATATCTCTTGCCTTTTGTTCCACTTGAAAGTAAGAATGCTCCCATAGATGCAGCAAGACCAATGCAAATTGTAACAACATCACATTTAATGTATTGAATTGTATCATAAATAGCAAGGCCTGCACTAACACTTCCACCCGGAGAGTTTATATATAAGCAAATGTCTTTATCTGGGTTTTTACCTTCAAGGTAAATAAGTTGAGCAACAACAGTATTTGCTGTTGCATCATTTATTTCACCTGTTAAAAATATAATTCTATCTTCAAGTAATCTTGAATAAATATCAAAACTTCTCTCACCTTTTTCTGTTTGGTCTACAACCATAGGAATTAACATAGTAAACACTCCTTATTTAAATAAATATGTCCTTATAAATAGTTATTAAACCTATTTTATTTTTTAAAAAAACACTTTATGTTTATGTTTGTTGTTTTTAAACATTTAACATAACAAAAATTACATATTGTTGTTATCTTTTAAGAACTTCATAAGTTTATTTAAAAGAATACTATTTTCAAAGTAATTTAATTGTTCTGGGTTTAAAGTTTTCTTAATTTCTTTAATTGATTTTGGTTTTTCTTTATTGTGTTCGTTAAACTTATCTTCTAAATCTTTATCTGTTACTTCGATTTTTTCTTTAGTAATAATTTGTTCTAATACAAGACGAGTTTTTACAGTTCTCTTAGCATCTTCTTGTCTTGATTTTTTAAGTTCTTCAATAGTGGTATTTGCATATTGTAAATATCCTTGTAAGCTTAAACCTTGGTATGACAAACGATATTCAAAATCTTTAATAAAATCTTCAACTTGTTGTTCTACCATAGCTTGTGGAACTTCTACTTTTGCATTATCAACAATCATATCAATAAGTTTGTTTTCTGCTTGTGCAGCTGCTTCTTTTTCTTTAGCGTCTTTAATTTTTGCTTTTGTAGCGTCTGTTAATTCTTTCAAAGTATTGTGCTCACTAACTTCGCTTGCAAATGTATCGTTAAGTTCTGGATATTGTTTTTCTTTAACTTCTTTAATTTCAACTGCAAATACAGCTGGTTTGCCTGCTAAAGATGGTTCGTGGTATTCTTTTGGGAATGTTACTTTAACATCTTTCTTATCACCCTTTTTAAGACCTACAAGTTGATCTTCAAAAGTATCTATAAAGCTTTTTGAACCAATTTCAAGGTCAAAATCTGTTGCAGTACCACCATCAAATTTTACACCGTCAATGCTACCAGAAAAATCAATTGTAGCTGTATCACCGTTTTTAATCTCTCTTTCAACTTCAACATATTTTACTTGTGATTCAAGTAAACCTTGAAGTTCTTTATCAACTTCTTCTTTAGTTACTTTAACAGCAGTTTTTTCTACTTTTAAGCCCTTATATTCGCCAAGTTCTACTTCTGGTTTAACTGTAATTTTTAATACAAGTTCTAAGCCCTTTTCGCTGATAGATTTAATTTCAATATCAGGTGCAGCAACTGGTTCAATAGATTTTTCTTTTGATAAAACTTCAAAGTAATATCTGTAGAAACAGCCATCAATTGCTTCATCATAAAATAAAGATGAACCATAAGTTTTTTCTAAAACTTTTCTTGGTGTATGACCTTTTCTAAAACCTTGAACTGAATATTTGCCTTTATTTTTTTCATAAGCAGCTTGAACTGCTTCTTCCCATTCTTTTGCGTCTAAAGCTAAATCAATTTGAACTCTTTTATCTTCGAGTACTTTCTTTGTGTATTTCATATATTTTCTCCCATATTAAATAGTACCAAATATTATAACAAACCTTGATAAAAAAAACAATAATAAAAAAGAAACAAATTGTAGATTTTTATATTTTTTAAACCTAACAAAATAAATTTTTAGGCAAATTAAAACCTATAAAACAAATATGGATTATTTTTTGTTTTTTTTATTTAACTTTTAAAAAGAAAAAACACAGACAAAATTAATTGTTCTGTGCTTTAAAAACCTATAAATATTTTTACAATACCAACTACTGCAATTAAAATTAAACCAACGCCAAACAAAGAAAATGTTACAGTTGGCAACATTGCATTCATTTTTGAAAAGAACCCTTTGCCAATTGCTCTCTTTTTGTCTCTTTGGTCTGGGTCACCTATATAGTAAATATCTTCATCATAATCATATTTTCTGGCATCTATATATTGGTCACTATCATCATATTCTTTTAAAGAATTATATTTTTTTCTTGATTTAAAAGCAAAATACAAACAAAGAGAACCAAGGCCAATAGAGCCAACAATTAAAAAACCTACCCACACCGTGGCTAAGAATATTAAAGCAACGCAAATAAAACAATAAATAAAAATCCAAAGATATTTTTTTAAAAATTTTTTCATAAAAAGTAACAAGCCCTATTAAAACAAATTAAATAATAAAAGTAAACAATATAATTACAATAACAAAAATAACTAAGAAAAGCATATAAGCCCCACTTCTCTTAGCAGTTGCATAACTAAAAGCACAAATTATTGTTGAAAGACATGCAAGATAGTATGCAATTTTTTCACACCAATAAGCAATTTCTGAACTTAACGAAAAAACATTAGTTGTTAAATAACTAACAACAACAGAAAGAGCTATTAAACCAACCGAAATATACGCCATTAAATTAGCAAATTTTCTTGAATTCATAATGTGATAAAATTTCTCCTATAATAAAATAATAACTTTTTTTTATAAAAAAGTAAAACGAAATAGTTTTAACTAAAAACTTAAATTTGCACAAATTTATTTACTAAAAGTGATTATCTAAAAATTTTTGAAAATAATCTGGAATTTCTGCACAAAACTCCATTTTTTCTTGTGAAACCGGGTGAACAAAAACTAATTTATAAGCATGTAAAAGTTGACCAATAAGATTAAACTTTTCACCTTTTTTGCCATAAACCTTATCACCTACAATTGGGTGGTTAAGATATGAAGAATGAACCCTTATTTGATGTGTTCTGCCTGTTTTAAGTTCATATTCAACATAAGAAAAACCTTTATTATAATTTAAAACTCTATAATTTGTTATAGCAATTCTACCTTGACCGAACGGAACAACAAATATTTTTTCGTGTTGACTTCTACCACGAGCCAAACAAGTTTGTATTGTGCCTTCTTCTTGGTTAAACTTACCATATGTTACTGCTCTATAAATTCTGTGACAAGTTTTTTCTTGTATTTGTTTTTGCAAAGCCAAATGAGTTTTATCATCTTTTGCAATAACTATAAGCCCTGATGTATCTTTATCTAACCTATGAACAATACCCGGTCTAATTTCACCATTTATAGAACTAAGCGAATTTATATGATACATTAAAGCATTTACTAAAGTTCCACTTTTTAAACTTCCAGCTGGGTGAACAACCATATTTTGTGGTTTATTTATAACTGCTAAGTGTTCATCTTCGTAAACAATATCAATTGGAATATTTTCTGCAACAATATCAACAAGTTCTGGCTCAGGCAAAACAACAGAAACATTATCATTTTGTTTTAATTTATATCCACTTTTTACAAGTTTATCGTTAACCAAAACTTTTTCTTTTTCAATTAAGTTCTTTAAAAAACTTCTTGTTCTATCTGGAAATTTTTCCAACAAAAACATATCCAATCTTTTGTTTATATCTGCTTCTAAAACTAAAAAATTTTCAATTTCTTCCATAATTTATTTTTCTTTTCCCTTTGGTTTATAAATAAAAATAATATAAATTACTAACAATATTGTGCCAATAAATAAAAATGAATCTGCTACATTAAAGGTAGGAAAACTTTTCCAAAAATCAAAAAAAATAAAATCTCTTACCCCACCTAAAAAAATTCTGTCAATAAAATTGCCTATGGCTCCACCCACAATAAAACCAATTGCAACTGAATAAACTTTACTTTTTATTTTTGTCATAATATCAAAAATTGCAATTATTACAACAAATATTACTGAAATTAAAATTAATAACCAAGTTTTATCAGAAAACATACTAAATGCGCCACCTGTATTTAACGCAGACACACTTCTTATACCAATCAAATAAGGTAAAACCGTATGGTCGGTACCGTAAAATACTTCTTTTGTTAATAAATCTAAACCAATTACAACAAATACAAGGGTTATTTTTAACCAATTCAATTTAAAAAATTCTTTCATAATTTAAAGTATATATTAAAATAAAAAAAAACAAAAATAAAATTATGTTTATTTTTGTTCTTTATATCTTTCAAATAAAATTAATTGTTTTTTGATTGTGTCATAATGTTAATGCCTTCTGGAGCCATTAAGAATAAATCGCCTTGCAATCTTTTAATACTACCCTTTAAGGCATAAACTGCACCACTTAAAAATTGAAGAATTTTATCTGCATCTACTGGCTTTATTAAACCAAGATTTACAATACAAGCTTCTTTGCGTCTTAGACACTCTACTAAAATTTTAATATCTTTATTATCTTTTGGAGCATAAATAATTAAATTTTTTCCACCTAAACCACCTGCAAGCCCCGGTATTTGAGCAGTTAATTCGTTTGGATTTTTAAACTCGTTAACAACAAAAGAGTTTGCCAAGCCATTATCAAAATTATTGTATTTTTCGTTCACAGCTGCATTTTTATCTTCTACAATAGGATTATTTTTTTTCTTAGAATTATCACTAAATCCAAGTCCCTTCATAAAAGAATTAAATAAACCCATAATATAGAAAAAACCTCCTTTGTTTTTAATAACAAAAAAATTTTAACACATAAGATTTTTTAAATCAATTTTTTTAAAGCAAATTTAACTAAATAAAATTTTTATTTATTAAATTATACCTGTTTTGCCGTGTCCCGGATAAAATGTGCGACCTTTATATTTTTTTTCAAGAAGTTTTAAACTTTCTATCATATCTTCTTCGTTTCCTGTAATTAAATCGGTTCTACCACAACTCCACAAAAACTTTGTATCGCCTGTAAATAACTCTTTATTAACTTCAACACAAATACTGCCATCTGTATGACCTTTTGTTAAGAAGGTTTTAACTTCAAACTCGCCCAACTTAAACTCGTCTTCTGGTTGATTTAAAAATATAAAATGTTCTTTTGCCAACTTACAAGTTTTAATAGTGTTAAATACAATAGAATAATTTGCTTTTGGGTTAGAAAGTTTTTCATACTCTTGTTCTGTTATATAGCAAGGAATATCAAAATGCTTTACAATTTTTTCAAGATTAACAAAATGGTCATAATGACCATGAGTTAAAATAACGCCTAAAACTTTTAAATTTTCTACCCTTGGAATTATATCTTCAAGTTCTGCAGCAGCGTCAATAATTAAGCATTCGTCATTATCATTACAAAGCATATAAGTATTATTATTAAGTTTTCCACTAACCAATGTTTTAATTTTCATTTTTTTATTTTCTCTCTTAATTTATTTTTTTCATATTTTAAATATAAGTTTTAATTGTGTCAACACAAAAAATAATTTTAATATTTTGTTTTTTATTAACAATCAGGTGTACTTATTTATTTTTAAATTTTTTTAACCTAAAAAAATAAAAACTAAGTGTATTTAGTTTTCACTTAGTTGTTTTATAAAAAATTAAATATAATTAAATTGATTTTTCTTTAATGTATTTTTCTATATAATTAAAGCAATTAATTAGTTCGTCATCAATTTTAAAACTTATACCCAATAACATACTATACATATATTTTTTTATATATTTTTCTTTCTTTAAAATTTTAAATGATTGTTTAAAGTTTAAATCATATATATAACTTAAATGCATAATAATTCTGTCATAAAAATCAATGGGTTTTTCTGACCTTTTGTATAACTTATGGTCATAAAAATTTTTCAATTCTTCTTCTTTTAAATGACCTTCTTCAAAAGAAATACATCTTGCATCTTGTGATAAAATTCTGTAAATATCAACTTTATCTGCATCTCTTATAATATTGCAAAACAAAAGTTGTCTTTCTGTTAGACCCTCTTCTACAGCGTATTTATTGTGATTTTTAATTGCAAGTTTAACAAGATTTAATTCTTCTTCGTTTAAATCGGTTATAAAATTAAAAAGTTCACCTTTATCAAATAAAAGTTCTATAGCAAGGTCACCATGGTCTACACTATTTGCATCACTATATGTACCATACAACCTAAATTGCTCAAATCTTGCATAATCGTGAAAAAGAGCAATAATTCCTGCAATATATGTATCTCTTTGGTTTAAAGATAGTGAAGAACAAATTTCATCACTTACCCTTTTTGTTTTAAAAGTATGGATATATTTTAAAGAATATTTGTCATTTTCTAAGTCATAATTAGAAGCAATATAATCATCTAATTGTTGTTCAACTTTAATTAAGTTTTCTTTGGCTGAAAATTTTAAATTTTCTTCATTAGTATCCATTTATTCTTCTCCAATAAACTCCCTAATTAAACTATCTTTTGGAACAAACTCTTTATCAACAGTAGAACATTTTTTAAATCTTTCCAAAAATAATTTAATAGTTTCGTTATCCTTTCTTTTGTCAAATTCGTGCAACAGCATATTTTTATATAAAAGTGGCTCATAAAAATGTGTTGAATTTAAATGATAGTTTGCTGTGTTTTTAAAAGGTCTTATATTTTTATCTTCACCAGCACACACTTCGTCCCAAGTAGAAATTGTTTTTTCGTATGTACAACTTCTTTCTCTTTCATCTCTTACAAGGCGTCTTAAAAACCTTAATTGTCTTGCATGAAAAAGAGTTTTACCTTTAAAAACAAAATCTGTATTACAGTGAACATAAACTTTATATATTTTTTCTGGGTCAATACCTTCACTTACAATTGGATTTAAAGCGTGAATGCCTTCCATAATAATAACGCCATTTTTAGCCAAAATACAGTCATTCCAATATTTTGTTCTGCTATGAGTAGCAAAATCAAAAGTAGGCGTTTTTGTTTTACCTGTAGTTAAAATGTCGTTTAAACAATTTTTAATACACTCTACATCTACAGCACCAACACCTTCGATATCTGGAGTTCCATCTTCTTTTAAAGGAACATCTTTTAGAGGTCTAAAAAAATCGTCCATATTAAGAACATGTGAAGAAATACCAAGAGCATTAAGTTCTTGTTTAAGTTTAAAACTTGAAGTTGTTTTTCCTGCAGATGATGGACCTGTAATTAAAACAATTTTTTTGCCAAAAATACTAACTTGATTGGCAATTTCTCTAACTTGTTCTATATAAGCATCTTCACCACGACTAATAAGTTTATATACATTTTCACTATTTTTTTGGTTAATATCGTCTATGTCAATTTTAATTCTCGTGCTTTCCATATATAAGTTTAAGTTTTCCTTTTAAGAATAATAAATTTTATTGGCATACTCTACCACTTTTTCATAATCATGTTTTTTAGAAGCAAGAAGAAGTTCTAAAACATTTTCGTTTGGAATATCTTCATCATCAAAACCAGATTTTTTAACTAAATTACACCAATCTTTTAAGCAACCTTCAACAGTTATTAAGTTGATTAAAACAAAGTCATCTTTGCTGAAGTAATTTTTAAAATAATAAGTCCACTTTTCTGATGGAAGAGATGATAAAATTTCTTCTGAAGTTAAGCGTGATTCGTTGTAATAACCATTGTTATTGCCTAAATAAGTTACAATACAAGGGGTCATTACACTGCGTAAAAATAAATTAGGGAAAGTTTCTACTTCCGATAATTGAATTAAAGGGGCAACTTCTCCTCTATGATTGTTTACACTATAATGGCAAGATAAAATATCTTGGCAACTTTTTAAAATTTTGGTTACAGTAGAAAGATCTGTATTAAAATCTTGTAACTTAATTTGTGTTGAAATTTCGTTAAAAACCTTATTTATTGGTGCATCAGCTGGTGAAGTTTTAAGATAAAAAGAAATAAACTTTTTATCATTTAAATTTGCATTGTCCCATAAGAAAGGAAAAAGATTTTTAACATTTTGGCATAAAACCTTAAACCTTTTGTTATCTTTATCATTTGCGTTGCGAAGTAAAGAAAACATAATTCTTATAAGCAAGTTTTTATGTTTGTTGGTTGACTCTATAATATCGTTATAAATATCTGAATATGGCAAAATATCAACAGTATAAAGAGCTTCAATTGTATCTTTAATACTTGTTGTAAATGGTTCAAAATCTTTAAGTAAAATAGCGTCAAAGCAGTTAATTATTAAATATTTTGCTCTTTCTTTATCTATTTCTTGGCTTGTCATACTATCTTTACGCTTTTGTAAAAGTTCGATAGTTTGTAAAATTTTAATTTTTTCTTGTTTTGTAATTAAATCAAAGTCGGTAGCAAGTCGCAAAATAAAAACATCAAAAAACTTTGAAATAAAAGATTTATCAATCCAGTGAGTGATATTTATAACTAAATCTTCGCCTATTGAAAATATAACATCTTGCAAAACCTTAATTGTTTTATTAAAAACATATTCTACAACATAATTATACATTCCTGCATTGAAAGATGTTAAAATAAAATCTTTATCATCTTGGGTTAAAGATGTGTTCGAATTTTCAACAATCTCTTCAAAAGAACTATCGGTTATGTTGCATTTTTTTCTTGCATCGTTCCAAATTATTTTCATTTTTTCACCTCTTCATAAAATACTTCTCCGTCTTGAGAATGAAAAAACACCCCTATAACTTTTTTAATGTTTGAATTTATTATGCCGTAAGCAGCTCTTTTTCTTGCGCCACCTACAATATTTTTCTTTGTAAATTTATCTGCTTTAATAAATACATTATATGCTCTAATTCTTCCAGCGTTGTCAACAATGGTAATACCATCGTAGTTAAGCATAGAAATAAATAACTCTGCAATATTGTTAAGTCGAGCTTCAGAATAACTTTTTGTTTGTAAGAAAGTTTTTGAAAACTCTATTGGTTCGTCAAGCCAAATACCATCACTAAAATAACCTTTATCTTTATAATCTTTATCAATAACAACACATATTGCACCGTGAATATCGTTAATTGCCTTTTTAAGAATGTTTTCATAAAGAATTTTAATTTCACTAAGTTTATTTTTTGTAGTTTTAAGCTTTGAAAAGCTTGCATTAACAAAACGCTTAATAACATTGCCACGGTTTAAAAAGTTTGAGTCATTTATAGAAAAATTAACAATAATATCGCTACCTTTAATACCATGAAGATTAATAGCATAAGCACTTAAAGTTTCTAAGAAAATTAAACTAAACTTTTCTTCAGTATGCAAAATATCTGACTCAAAAACAAGTTGGTTTAAGCCCTTTTCTTTAATACTGTTAAATACCTTACAAATGCCATAGTTAAACTTTCCGTTTTTAACTTCTACATAAGTTGCCCAGTCATTTAAGCAAAAAACAAGCAATGATTTTAAACGAGAGTTAAACATTTGTTCGTCGTCATCACTAAAAAGTTGTAATTTAAAGCAATTAGGAATAGATTTATTAACCAAATCAATATTATTTGTAAATATTATTCTTGGTTTTATTTTTTGGCTTTCCTCCTCATAACTACAAAACTTGTAGAAATTGGTTATTAAAACCGAAATTAAGTTTTCTGGCATAGTTGGATATTCTTTTGCTATAAATCTTAAAACCGTTTCCTTAGCTTCGGTAAAAAACAAATTATCTGCCATTAAACTTCCTCCCCTTTTGTAATATTTTATTTAAAAAGAAAATTTCTTTTGTTAAATCATTTTTTTATTGATTTTTTTTAACATAAACTTATTTAATTTTTGTTTTTAAATCCACCAAAAAATTTTGATGTAAAACGCAAAAGTAAGTTAAGAGGTAAAAATCTCATTGCAAAGTTAAGTATTTTATATTTTGTGCCAACAATTGTATATGGCTTTGGATTACGTTTTTTACTTTGTTTGTATACTGCTTTTGCAACCACAATAGGTTTCATACGCTTATCGTCTTTACTATCAATACTTTCTGCTGCGTTTTTAATTCTGTCACCATATCGTTCGTTAGTTTCAAAATTTTTAACCCTATTTTTGGTAAAGTTTGTTTTAACATCACCCGGACATACTGCTGTTACTTTTACACCAAAAGGATTACATTCCATACGCTGAGAATAAGTTATCATATTAACTGCTGACTTGCTTGCACAATAATGCCCTCTAAATGGCAGTGGGAAAAAAGCACAAACAGAACTTAAATTAATAATTGTAGAACCTTTTTTCATATAAGGTAATGCATATTTATAACAGTTTACAACACCAAAATAGTTTACATTAAACATATCCTTACTGGTTTTTTCATCTACAAGTTCAGTTGCACCTGATATACCAAAACCAGCGTTGTTTATTAAAACATCAATACATGCATATTTTGTTCCAATTGTGTTAAAAACCTGCATAACTTGCATTTCGTCCGTAACATCACAAACATAAAAATTTGGTAATTTTTCAGGGTTTTTTCTTGCCAAAATAATAACATTATCACCCTTACTTGAAAAATATTCATAGCAAGATTTGCCAATGCCACTTGTACCACCTGTTATAACTACATTTCTAACAATTTTATCCTTCATATTTTTTATATTAAAACAAATAAAATAAAAAGGCAATTAAAAAACACTTTTAATTAATAAATATATAAAATATATTTAAAGTTTTTTATATTTTTTAAATAAACAAAAATTATTGTAAAATTTAACTTTTTTCTATAAAAAATACATATAAATTAAAGGGCTTTTATTTGGTTAACCAACAGTTTGTTTTTTAAAATAATTTCAATGCAAGTTTGCTTTAAATTTGATGTGTATTCCATATCTTCTCCAGTAAAGCATAGTAGTGTTTCTAAAATTTTTTTCACTTCTGTTAATGGCACAAAAATAAGTTGTTTAAGGGGTAAATCTTGGCTATGCTTTAAATTTTGCATAGTATTTAAAATAGATATATTTTCACTTAATAATTTGGCTAAAGCACTATTTACTTGACTTTGAGTTAACTCTAATTTATCAAAATTTATTACATGATTTTGTAGACAATTATATGTTTTTCTAAAAAAATTTATGGCAGACAGAAATAAGGAAGAATTATCACCTTTATAATTTGTAAGCACGGCATCTACTTTTAAATTTACTATGCGAGATTTATACCCTAAATCCAATAAATTTTGTTTTATTTCCTTTGCCTCGCTTAAACTTGGATAAGAACTTATAAAAACAAAATATTCTCCACTATTGTAAACAACCCCTGCACCACCTTTTTGTTTTACAGCAACGGAATAATCTTTTGCTTTTTCGTAAGAGTTAAAATCATTAATAGAAACTGCATAAACAGAATAACTTGGAATTTCTATTTTTTTAATAGAAAAAATATTATTTTTGCTTGTTATTAAACTTGAAAATATATCAGACACATTAATTATTAATAAAAAAAATAAAAGTATAAAAAAAATAATAAAAATTAAAGAAAACTTGCTATTTTTTGTTGTTTTTTTTAAATTTTTCTCACTATTTTCTTGTAAATTTGACACTATTTATTGTTTTCTCCTAATTTTTAAAATAAAATAAAACAAAATAATTTAAATTTTAAAAACGCTTTAATTGAATAAAAATTAATTTATAAAAGTTTGATTTTGCCATAGTCAAACTTTTATTTTTTGCTATAAAAATACTAAATTTAAATTGTTTTGAATAATTAATAAATATATAGTGAGGAGAAAAATAAAATATGAATGTAAAACCAATGTTTGATAGAGTTTTAGCTCTACCTATACAAGAAGAAAACATAACTAAAAGTGGAATATGCTTAAACACCATAGAAACTCAAACTAAAAAAGCAAAAGTAATATGTGTTGGAAATGGTATTTATGAAGACGGTGTTTTTATAGAAATGCAGGTAAAGAAAAACGACATAATTTTTTATGAAGAACACACCACTGCAAAAGTTATTATTGAAAATATAGAACATATTTTAATAAAACAAAGTGATATTTTGGCAATATTAAGTGAGTAAAATTTTAACAAGAAGTTATATTAATTTAATAATTAACCTAATTGTAAACCTTATATCCTTTTGTTTTTTTATTTTAATTTTAAAAATAAAGTAAGTGAAATTATAAATTTTATTAATAAAGTTGTATTAAAAACAAATAACAAACAAAATATAAAAGGAAGAAAAATGAGTAAAATATATGAAATAGGCAAAACTGCACAAGAAAAAATTGCTACAGGCGTTAATAAACTTGCAAACACGGTTAAACTTACACTTGGACCAAAGGGCAAAAATGTAATTTTAGATAGAAAATTTACTACCCCACTTATAACAAATGATGGAGTAACAATTGCAAAAGAATTTGAATTGCCAGATACTTATGAAAACATGGGAGTAAAACTTATTAAAGAAGTTTGCCAAAAAACAAACGATTTGGCTGGAGATGGTACAACAACAGCTATTGTTCTTGCACAAAAAATGTTAAATGAAGGTTTAAAATACTGCAATAACGGAGTAAGCCCCATTCTTCTTAATAAGGGCTTAAATTTAGCAAAAGAAGAAAGCATAGAAATAATTAAAAATTTAAGCAAAAACATTTCAACAACCAAAGAAATAGAACAAATTGCAACAATATCTTCACAAGACAAAAATATAGGAAAACTTATTGGCTCTGCCTATAACAAATTAGGCAAAACTGGAAACATATTATTACAAGATAGTAAAACAGCAAACACAGAAATAATTTTTCAAGAAGGAATGAGTTTTAACAAAGGGTTTGTTTCTCCTTTTTTATGTAATAACACAGAAAGAACTCAAACAAATTTTGAAGAGTGTTATTTGCTTATTATTGAAAAAAAAATAACAAACTTTAACGAACTTTTACCAATTTTTGAACAAATTTTAACAACAAATAAACCTTTGCTAATTATATGTGACGATATTGACGAAGAGGTTTTATCAGCAATTATTATTAACAAAATGCGAGGTTCTTTTAATTGTTGCGTAGTAAAAAGCCCTATGCACGCAGATAAAAAAACTGCTGTTTTAGAAGATATTGCAGTTTTAACAAATACAAAAGTATTTTCAAATCTTTGCTACCCTAATATGCAAGAAATAAAAATTGAAGAACTTGGTATATTAAAACAAGCAAAAATAACAAAAGATACAACAACCATTATTTCAAAAAACATAAACATAGAAAGATTACAACAACGACAAGAATTAATAAAAAGACAAATTGAAAATTGCCAAGATGATTTTAATAAAGACCAATTAAAACAAAGGTTATCTAATCTTTCAGGTGGAATTGCAACAATTTATGTAGGTGCAAACACAGAAGTTGAACAACTTGAAAAGAAACTTAGAATTGAAGATGCAATTGCTTCTTCCAGTTCTGCATATGAACTTGGCATTGTTGCAGGTGGTGGCATTTGCTTACTACAAACAGCCAAGCTACTTAGCAAAAAAATTAAAAAATTAAAAGGCGAAGAGAAACTTGCTTATGAAATATTTTTGCAAGTATTAAAAGAACCTATAAAACAAATTTTAAATAATTGTGAAATAGAACCAAGTTTAATTATTTCTAAAATTGAAAAAAGTTCTAAAAAAGATTTTGGCTACGACGCATTAAACAATAAATTTTGTAATATGATATCTGCTGGCATTATTGACCCAGCAAAAGTAACAATCACTGCCCTAACAAATGCAACAAGCGTTGCAACTACAATGCTTACAACTCAAGCAATTGTTACAGATAAAGATTAAATTAATAAATGTTAAAAAAAACAAAAATTTTTATTTTATTTGTTACAAAAAAAAGAACACTTTTATAACTACAAAAGTGTTCTTTTTTTATTATTTAAAACTTTTTATTTAAAATATTACAAAAATTTCTCTACATTAAAATCTTTCCAAGGTGCTAAATCTGTTGGTGGAATAACTTTATAGGTTAATCTTTGTTTTGTAACAGGGTGTGTAAATTTTAAAACAGTTGCCCAAAGAGCCAAATTTCCTCTTTGAGAGTTGTTTCCATACTTAACATCATTTACAACTGGACAGCCAATATTTGCCATTTGAACCCTAATTTGATGACTTCTGCCTGTTTGAAGTTGAACTTTTACTAATGATTTATCATTTACTGTTTCTAAAACTTGATAATCTAAAATTGCCTCTTTTGCACCGTCTTCATATTGTGTACAAATTTTTACTTTATTGTTTTTTTCATCTTTTTTAAGATAATTTATAAGACGATTTTGTCTTAATCTTGGTGTACCATTTACAACTGTAAAATATGTTTTTTCAAACTCATTTGTTTTAATTTGAGCACATAATCTATCTGCACTCTTTGAAGTTTTTGCAAAAACCATTACACCACCAGTTGGCCTATCCAACCTATGAACAAGACCCAAATAAGCATTACCCGGTTTATTATATTTTTTTACAAGGTAATCTTTTAACATATTTAAAAAGTCATTATCCCCACTAATATCTGCCTGAGTAGGAATATTTTGTGGTTTAACAGCAACTAAAATTTGGTTATCTTCAAAAATAACATCACACATAATTTAAACTTCTCTCTTAATAATTTTAATAAATTTATTATAATAAAGTTTTAAGTAAAAGTAAACAGTAAAATTAAAATTAAAAACAAAATAAAAACAGACCAAATACATTTGGTCTGTTTTTTTATTTTAAAACTCACAAATTGCACTGCAACCACAAGGAAGCATAATTTTTTCGTTGGTTGGAAGGCAAACTTCGTAAGCATCAATTTTATCTAAGTTTTTAACACCCACTGCACGAGAAATTATGTTTTTCATTACAGTTGGTTGAAGCCCTGTTGTATAGCTATTTATTAAGAAAAATAATGGGTTATCGCTTAAAACTTGAGAGCAAAGTGAAACTAAATCAAATAAACCTTCTTCAATTTTCCAAACTTCCCCAGTAGGACCTCTGCCATAACTTGGTGGGTCCATAATAATTGCATCATATTTATTACCTCGTTTAATTTCACGCTGAACAAATTTTTTGCAATCATCAACAATATATCTAACTGGTTTTTCTGATAAATTTGATAATCTCATATTTTGTTTTGCAACTTCAACCATGTTTTTTGCACTGTCTACATGAGTAACCACTGCACCTGCACTTGTACAAGCAACAGTTGCCCCACCGGTATATGCAAACAAATTTAAAACTTTAATTGGTCTGTTTGCTTTTGAAATTAAATCTATCATTTTTGCCCAGTTAACTGCTTGCTCTGGAAAAAGACCAGTATGCTTAAAACCCATTGGCTTTATTTGAAAATTAAGGTCTCGCCAAGAAATAGTCCACTGTGCTGGCATTGGTTTTAAGTTTTGCCAAGCGCCGCCACCACCAATTCTGTTATATTTTGCATTAAGCTTTGGATAATTTTGCATATCCATACTACTTTGCCAAATAACCTGAGGGTCAGGTCTTAAAAGGTAAACATCTTTCCAGCGTTCCAATTTAAGACCATCACCTGTGGCTAAAATTTCATAATCTTTCCACTCATAATTTGCTTTCATATTTTTTCTTATCTTTTATTTGTTTTTCTTATTTTTTTAATGCTTTTAATTTTAAAATTGCTTTTTCTTCACCCAATTCAATTTCTTTTTCAATGTCAGGAGAAGCAATAGTTTCGTTTAACTTTTTAACTAAAACTTCTTGTTTAATTTTTTCGCCAAATTTTTCTACTAAAGATTTAACAAGATCTGAAGTTGAAACGATATCTAATTCAATTCTATCTTCAATATTAAATCCAGCTTCTTTTCTTAAAACTTGAGCTGTTCTTACAAGTTCTCTGAAAAGCCCTTCAAGCATAAGGTCATTATCAATTGTTGTATCTAAAACCAAGGTTTTGTTGTTTTCTGTAGAAATTACAAACTCTGCTTTTGGCTTATTATTTAAAATAAATACATTGCTATCAAGTTCTCCAAATTGAGTTGAAACTTTACCAGAGTTAAAACCTTCTACCCATTTTGCCATTTCTTCATCAGTTAAATCTGTAACTGTTTGTTTTAATTTTTGTACATCACCTTTAAGTACAGCACCTGCTGTTTTAAAGTTTACTGTTAAATATGGAGTATTAAATTTTGAATTGTCTTTTTCAAAAACAATATTTTTAATATTAAGTTCTTCTTTAACAATGCTTTCAAATTGTTGTAAAGCTTTTTCTTCTTTTTGAGAAGCCAACACATATAAAGTTCTTAATGGTTGTTTAATTTTTAAAGCTTTTTCGTTTCTTAATCTTAAAGTTGTAGCAATAACTTCTCTTACAACATCAACATTTTCAACAATATCGCTATTTTCTACTTCTGTTATAACTTGTGGGAAGCCACCAAGCATAACACTTTCTTCAGCATTATCTTCTGTGCCTCTAACAAGATTTTGCCAGATATAATCTGACATAAATGGAATAACAGGAGCCATAACTTGAATCATACTCTTAAGAGCTGTATATAAGCACCAGTAAGCTGTTGTTTGGTCTTGTTTGTCATCGCTCTTCCAGAATCTTCTTCTGTTTACACGAATATAGAAGTTTGTTAAATCATCAACCAAGTTTTCAAAATCTTTTACAACTAAGAAACTCTTATGATTTGCATAGTTTTCGTCTGCATCTTTAACAAATTTATTAATTTTTTCAATAAGCCATCTATCTGTAACATTTAAGTTTTTGAAATCTGGTTTAAAAGATTGAACATCAGGTTTGTCAATGCAAGCGTAAGTATTATAGAAAATATAAGCGTTCCAGAAGTTCATAAGTTTTCTTCTTGCTTCATCAGTTAAAGTAAAGCCAAAACGCATATCGTTTGTAATGTTAGCACCAGCATATAAGTATCTAATTGTATCTGCCCCAACTTGGTCTGCAACAACATCACACTCTAAACTGTTTCCACCACTCTTGTGGAATTCATTACCATTTTCATCTTTAACATATTGATAAGTAACAATTTTTTTGTAAGGTGCCTTGCCTGTTAAAACAACACTCATAACTAAGCAAGAATAGAACCAAAGTTTAAGTTGTTCAACCATTTCACAAACATAATCGCTTGGGAAATTGTTTTCAAAAAATTCTTTATCTTCAAAGTACTTTTTAGTACTAAATGGTGTAATACCAGCATCAAGCCAGCAATCGCCAACTTCTTTAATTCTTTCTACAGTACTGCCACAGTGGTCACATTTAATTTTTACATTATCAATCCAAGGACGATGTAAGTGTGGGATTTTTGCAATTTCTTCTGGGTTAACTGCTTTTTTAGTTAACTCTTCCATACTACCAACAACTGTGACTTTACCACAATCTGGACATACATAGAAAGGCAATGGTAAGCCATAGAATCTGCTTCTTGAAATGTTCCAATCGCCCATATTGTTAAGCCAATCTGCCATTCTCTTTCTGCCATATTCTGGTTGGAAAGTTACATCTTCTATTGCTTTTAATAATTTTGGACGAAGTTCATCAACGCTAATATACCAAGTTGAAATTAATTTATAAACAAGGTCTGTTTTACATCTCCAGCAATATGGATAACTGTGAGTATATTTGTGTGCATAATAAAGTTTGTTATCTTCTTTTAATCTATTTACAACAAGTTCTACAACATCTGTTGTTTTCTTACCAGCTAAGAAACCTGTGTTTTCAAGCATAACACCTTGCTCATCAATTGGACAAATTTCTGGAAGATTAAATTGTTTGCCAAGTTCGAAGTCCTCTGCACCACAACCCGGAGCAATATGAACTACACCACTACCTTCTGTAGCGTCAACCATATCCCAGTTAACAATTTTATGTTCAAATTGTTGTTCAGAAAGTTCTGGGAAGCAAGTTTCATATGTTAACCCTACAAGTTTGCTACCATCAAATTCTTCTAAAACTTCGTGTTCTTCTTTTACAACTTTTAATGCGTCTTTACCAAGAACAAGTTTTTCGTTTGTGCTTTTAAGTAGAACTTTTACATATTTAATTTCTGGGTTTACAGCAAGAGCCACATTTGCAGATAATGTCCAAGGAGTTGTTGTCCATGCAAGAACTTTAAAGTCCTCACCTTTAATTGGAAATTTTGCAAAAATTGCTGTGTGTGTAACATCATGATAACTACCAGCCATTTCGTGTTCTGACAAACTTGTTCCACATCTTGGGCACCAAGCCATAGGACGATTTTTTCTTACAATATAACCTTTTTTATCGCATTCTTTTAAGAAATGCCAAATTGACATAATATTGTTGTCACTATTTGTAAAATAACTATTTTCCCAATCCATCCATTGACCCATACGGATACTTTGGTTTGTAATTTCGTTTGCAAAATAGTTAACCCTTTCAATACACTTATTTGTAAATTTATCAATACCATAGTTTAAAATTTCTGGTTTGCCATTTAAGCCAAGTTCTTTTTCAACATTAACTTCAACCCACATACCTTGAGCATCAAAACCATTTTGATAATGACAATCTTTACCTTTTAAAGCATTATATTTAATGGTAATATCTTTTAATGTTCTACCCCAAATATGGTGAACACCACTACGATTATTTGCTGTAATTGGACCATCTAAAAATCTAAATCTTTCGTTATTTTTATTTTTTTCTACCAACTTTTTAAAGCAATTATTTGCTTTCCAAAAGTCCAGCATCTTTTTTTCCATTTCTATAAAATTTGGCTTAACATCTTCTTTTTTCATTTTTTTATCAATTCCTCTTTTTTTATTTTTAAAAACACAAAAAAGCGTATTTGTTTTTTAGTTTATACCCTATAAAAACAAAAAAATCCGTGTGTTATAAGACGCAAAAACACAAGGACCACTTATAACAGGTACTATCATACCCTGCTCACAAATAACGGTTGAGCTTTCCGAAATTTTTTAATAATTTGCTTAATAATTTTTTTAATTTTATTTAACAAACTTTCAAAAATTCAGCTTAATAGGTGATATTGTTAAAGTTTAATTGTTGTACTTTCAGCCATTGACACAACTCTCTGAAAATTAAATGGTTTTAACAACTTGTCCTATATCATTGCTTTTTTGATATTTTACATTGTTTATAATAATTTAAATACAAATAAAAGTCAATATATTTTAGAAAAAATAAAAGGCATTATATATATAATATATATACATTATATAGTTATCTTTAAATAATAAGCGTAAAAAAAACATAAGAGGTTTAATATCCTCTTATGTCTTTTTGTTTATTAAATATTTTTTGTTGTATCGTCATCAATGTCTGTTGGAAATTCGTTTATAGATTCATCTTCTACTCTTTCACCTTCAACATCTTCAGGCATATTATCTACAACTGCAGAAACATCATCTATATTAACATTTATATCGCCAATGTCTCCTAAATTGCCTTCGTCATTGTTGTCATCATTGTCTACATCACTGATATAAGAGTTATTATCAAAATCTTGAGGTTCGACAGCACCTTCATCACCTGTTGAAATAGTAAATGTTTCATTTTCTGCATTATAATTTGCATTATCAACTTCTGTATCTTCAATTATAGGAGGTTGGTATGTTGTTGATGCTGGAGTTCCTAAATCTGCAGGACCTTCAATGTCAAACTCTTCTTCAATTGAATTTTCTTCAACTATTTCTGGTTGAACTTCTGTTT
>JAFQFI010000056.1 GCA_017398655.1 Clostridia bacterium | reverse complement strand
TTTCAAAACCTTCGCTTAATACAGCAAACATATAAACATATTTAAATTGATTTTTTGTTTCTAATAAAAATTCTTCATTATTTTCAATTAAATAATAATCTTTATTTTTTATATTTTTTGTAATATTTATTTTTATTTTTTTATTTATAAAATCTTTTTTAGATAAACCTTTACAAATTAAAACTTGTTCTTCGTCACTTATTAAAACTGGTAAATTAAAAGTATCAAAAATAACATCACCTAAGGTTTCTGCAAAATATAAAATATTGCTAAGTTCTGAAAACTTTTTAAGTACAACTTGGTTTTCATCATTTATAAACATTTCAATAGAACTTCCTGTTTTTATATTAAGCACTCTTCGCATTTCTTTTGGTATAACTACCCTTCCAAGTTCGTCTACCTTTCTAACCATTCCACAACCCATATATGTAATCTCCTAAAAATATTGTTTGTTAAATAAATAATTATATTCTTAAGTAATACAAACTTTTTAAAATTTATCTGTTTTTTATATTCCCATTTTTTTTAATTAATACTATTTATTTAATTACTTATCAAAACTGTTTAATAAAATAAAAAAAGATTACCTTTAAAAAAAGATAACCTTTTTATTATTTGTTTTTAATTATTATATTTTTAAAGTTTTAACCTTTTCCCAAGGAAACTCATCTCTACCGAAGTGACCATAACAAGCAGTTTTTGCATATATTGGTTGTAATAAATTAAGTTCTTTAATCATATTAGCAACACTAAAATCAAAATTTGCTTCAACCAAACTTTTAATTATTTCGTTTTCAATTTTGTTTGTACCAAAAGTATTAACTTCTACACTTAATGGGTGTGTCAAACCAATGGCATAACTAAGTTCTACTTCACATCTATCTGCAAGACCACTTGCTACAATGCTTTTTGCAACATATCTTGCATAGTATGCTCCACTTCTATCAACCTTTGTTGCATTTTTAGAACTAAAGCAACCACCACCAACTTTACCAACGCCACCATATGTATCAACAATAATTTTTCTACCAACACAACCACTGTCAGAAAAACTACCCCAAATATAAAACTCTCCACTTGGATTTAAAACATACTTTACTTCGCTACTATCAAGTTCGCTAAATTCTTTTAAAACTGGCTTAATAACATTTTCTTGTAAATCGTTTACAATTGTTTCGTGCTCTAAACCTTTTTTATGAGATACAGACATTAAAATTGTATCAATTTTAAAAGCTTTATCATCTTCATAAGCAACAGAAACTTGGCTTTTTGCATCTGCAAAATAAGTGTCTTGGTTTTGTCTTCTGTATTCATCATACTTTTTAACAAGTTTGTGCGCAATGATAATTGGATATGGCATAAAATATTTATTTTCGTTGCAAGCATAACCAAACATAATGCCTTGATCATTTGCACAAAGTTCATCTTTTTTTACTGCATTTGCAATATTTGGAGATTGTTGAGATAAAGTTTTTATAATTTCAAATTCTTCTTTGTATCCAATATCTTTTAAAACTTCTCTTGCAATCTTTTCATAATTTATTTTAGCAGAAGTTGTACTTTCACCGTAAATCATAAGACGATTATCTTTAATTGCACATTCAACAGCCATTTGACAATCTTTATCTTGGCTAAGTGCTGCATCTAAAAAACTATCAGCAATAATATCGCAAGTTTTATCTGGATGTCCACAGTTTACACTTTCGCTTGTAATAATTTTTATCATTTGTTAATTCTCCTTATTTAAACTTAAAATTGTTTCAAATTCTTCAAAATCAATTAATGGTTTTTTAGCAATATTAAACATACAGTGGCACATAGTTGCACTTGTTAAATTGCTAACTGACATTCTTTCAAAATCTATTAAAATTGGGGTAAATCTCCACTCCCCTAAAGCAAACTCAACTGTAAAATTTTTTGCCTTAAATAATTGTTTTAACTTTTGCAATTGACTATCTTTGTTTGCCTTTAAATAAATTTGACTCATTTTTTAATTTTCTCTCCTTTTTTATTTTTTACCTATAAACAATAAAAAAAGATGAAAAAAAATCCTATCGTAATGACAGGATTTTATATTAATTTTATTTAATATTTTTCCCATCAACCAAGCATTAGCACCTTGTTAAAAAACAGGTTGCTGTGCGCTACAAACGGGCTTGTCCCTAACGCACTCTTTATAGGTATAAACATATTAAATTATTTTTATATTATTGTCAATAGTTATTTAATATTTTAATTTGTTAAATTGTAATTTTACAATAAGTGTGTTAATGAAATCGCACTTATTTTTTTATTGCCATAAATTTTTGTTTTCATTATCAAAATTTGGTTTAAGGGGGTGTGTGTTTGAAACAGCGTAAATATAGTAAAGCTGAAAAGAAAGCTTTTGCTGCTGGTTGTAGAGCTGTTGCTAGAAAAAAGAAAGCAAAAAGAACTTATTCTACAGCAAGATATTATAGATAAAAATTGCGACATCGCAAAAAAAATGATGTTCGCTTTTTAATTTATTCAATAAACCTGTAAATCTTATGAAATCAGTAGTAAGTTCATGTTCAATAGGTCAAGTTGAATTTAGCGCAATTTATTATAAAAAATTTAAAAATATTTAAGGAGATTATTAAAAAATGGCATTTGTAAAACCTATTAGAGAAATTGGAATTGTAATTAGTAAATCACATAACGAAGCAAAGGAAGAAAGAAAAGATTTAGATGGAAATATCTACCCTGCAAAACCGGAAGAATTTATTGCTGAAGTTGTTTCTTGCGATGAAGATGACTTCAACGAAGATAACGGAATTTTAAACGGAACAAGAGCAAGTTATAAAATTGATAAAGAAACATTTGATAAGGTAAAATTTGGAGCTTGGGCAAAAGTTAAATATACAGCTAGTCAATTTGGCGAAAAATCAATCTCTATTAAACCAATGAGTTTTGAACTTTTAGAAAAAGCACCTGTAAACCTTTCACCTGTTAAGATTAACAAATAAAGGAGAAATACAGTTTAATGTATAATTGGAAATTATTTTTAGGCATTATTTTAGGTATTGTAATAGCAGTAGCTGTAGCTTTAATTACTGTTGGTATTGCTTGTGGTGTTAATGGTTTAACATTTGGGCAACAAATTACCGAGTGGTTTGGCGAAGTTGCTCCTGTTGTAGAACAAGTAACCGAGACTGTTGCTGAAACACCTATGGCTTAATAAAGGTCTTGTTTTATGAAAAAGAAATTTATACTTGCAATAATTATAATTGTTTTAGTGGTTCTTTTTGGAACTTGGCCGTTATCTATTCTAGGCAAAGTTTTTGATTGGTTTGCAATTGCTTTTAAGTGGTTAGCAAATGCTTTAAACTTCTTTGGCTGGAACGGAATTTTATAACACACAAAAAGCACTACAAAGGTTGTCCTGCCTATATAGTGCTTTTTTTATTACTATTAAAAGGAGAAATAATGGAGACAACAAAAAAAATTTTTAATATAGTTCTAATTTGGTGTTCATTTGTTGCTGTCTTACTTATTGGTGTTTATGCCTATCATATAATCAATGATAATGGTCTTTATACTAATTCATCTTCAACTTATGTTGCTTCTTATGTTGACCCACAAACTGGCGAAGATGTAAACCCATTTTCTTTGAATTATTATCAAAACTATAATAATACTGGAAAAGAAGTTTTAGAGTGGCGAATAAATGGTTATTCAGATCAAAATATGACAGCTTTGTATGGTCGTGGTTATCAATTGATTATAGATAGCAAAAATGGAAATGAATTATATTTTTGTGATACTTATAATGGTATGAGTTGGCAAAGTATGCATAAATATGATGAACAAACTGACAATGGTCAATATAAAAATTCATACTTTGTATCAATAAATAATGAACTATATGCTATTCGTCTTGATGGAACTTATAAAGTTACAAAACATTATACTGATTCTAAAAAAGTAGCAAGAACTGTTTTTTGTTTAGGTATTAACTTATTATTTGAAGATACAAATTATACAATAACTGAAACAACTACTCATTACTACACTATCGAAGATATTATGTTGAAGTTTGCAAATATGATTAAATCAAATTCAAACGGAACTGGTGATTTTGTTTTACCTGTTGTTGACTTGGGCGATTATATTCATGTTTATGAAGTTGATGAAGAAGGAACAGTATCTGATGAACCAATCGGTGTTGGGGGTCAAATAAATTCATACTTCTCTTTAGATATTCATTATGATAAGCGTGGTTTAACTTATGCAGAACAATCAATGTTTGATTCAGTTGCTGGAGATACTGATTTTAATATTACTGGTATTGATTTTGATGTTAATTATTGGGAATCATCAGTAATATTTAACATTGATGAAGATGAATTTGTTTCTCGCTATTCATCAGTTGATAATGGTTATTATTATGCTTTATCTTCTGATTTAATAAGTGAATTAAAAAATTATTCAGAACTTGAAATTTATATTGTTTTTAACATTGATGACTTTAAAAATATAAATGTTCTTGGTTTTGATTATTATGCTTTAAATGGAATTGAAGTTGCAGGTTTAACAATTACAAGTTCTACTCAACGAGATTTCACACTTCTTGCTGGTGCTTTAAAAGATACTGGTCTTACAAGTATTACAGCAAACAATGTTAATATTATAAATCTTTCAGGAACGGGGGTGGCTGCATGAAGTGGTATTCTTATTTAATATGTGCTGTTCTTATTGTTGCTGGAATATTTAGTTTTATAAGTTTACAAGATATTTGGTCGCAGTCAAGTTCAGTTGTTGGAACACCAATAACAATTGAAACTCAAAACAACTACGAACTTGTTTGTAAATTCGATTATGGAACTGTTGCTTTTGAAACTGAAGATTATGTTGAATATGTAAATACTTCAGCATTTGCTCATTATGAATTTGATGGTTCTAAAAATGATTATAATGTTCTTGTTAATGATAATCTTTTATCAGATATAAAAGTTTCTGCAGGTCAAATTGAAGCTAAATGTTTGATAAACTTCTACTCTACTGATGGAAACTTAACAAGCACAGCAGATTTAGATATTACAATTTTCTTCTATGACGACTCAACACAAGTAGTAATATCTATGACAAACGAAAACGATTCTTATGCTTACTTATCAAAATATATGGCTAATAATGGTTTTATTTTGAAAGTGGTTAAAGGGAGCAAATAATGCGAATAAAATATTTTATTTTATCAGCCATTATTCTTGTAGTTGTAGCTGTGTCAGGTGTTTTACTTTATAGTTATTGGCCTGCCATTACTGGCACTATAAATAACAGCAAATACTATACAAGTGAAGATTTGCAAAACAGCTACGATGATGGTTTTGAAGATGGCTGTAATAATTACAATGAATTAACAACTCAAGTTGATTATTATAAAGAATTAACCGATGTTTATTACTTACAAATTTTAGATTTACAAGATACAGTAAATACTTTAGAAACAACAAATAAAAATAATACACAAACTATTGCTGATTTAGAAGCACAAAAACAAATATTAGAAACTGATGTTGAAAATTTACAATCAATTAAAACTGAAAATGAAGAAACCATTACAAATTTAAATTTACAAATATCTTCACTTCAAACAAGAGTCGATGAATTAACAGCTGATAAAACAGCAAATCAAAATCAAATTGATTCTCTTAATACTCAAATAGCTAATTTGCAAACTTTAAATACTCAATTACAAAAAACTAATGAATTAAATGCAGAAACAATTACAAGTTTAAATAATCAAATTGATGCTTTGAATAGTCAAATTAGTTCTATGCATAAGCAAATACAAAATAATTCTGCTAATGTTACTGCTTTAAATAATAAAATAGCAGATTTAGAAAAATCAATTGCTTATTATGAACAATATATTGCTAATTTAGAAAATGGCGAACAAGTAGTTGCTACTTTTGAATTTGATGGTAGTGTTTATAATATTCAAATTTTAAATAAAAATGGATATGCTTCTGTTGTAAATCCAAGTTCAACAGAAAAAGTTATTTTTAACGGTTGGACTGTTAATGGCGAAGCTGTAGATTTAAGCACTTATCAAATTACAACAAATACTAAATTTATTGCTGATGTTACTTATAATAACTTGGTAAAATTTTTAGTAGATGACGAAGAAGTTTCAGCTTCATACGTAGTTAAAAATCAATTTGCTACTGCCCCAACAACACCTATAAAAGACGGTTATGTTTTTGATGGTTGGACTGTTGATGGAGATATAATTGATATTTCAAATTATTCAATTACTTCAGATACAACTTTTATTGCAAAATTTACAAAATTACATACTGTAAAACTTATGGATGATTTTGTTGATGGAATGACAACAACTTTATCTGTTCGCGACGGAAGCACTATTTATGATATTTATGCTTCTGGAGTTACTCCGGGAACTCTCTCTATTAGTTCTGCTGAAAGTTATAACCTTGATGTAGTTCAAGAAATTTATGATTCTTATTATGGTTCATATAAAGGTTATAGTTATATTAAGGTTCTTGGTTGGTTTGTAAATGATACTGAAGATACAGTTAATAACCCTGTAATCATCCCTATTTATGAAGATGTAAAATATAGTTTAGATTGGGAAAGACATTTGGTCTTTGAATTTATCGTTGACGATGAAGTTTATGGAATGGCATATTTCAATGTTGAAAAGGAAGAAATGGTAGAACAAACTTTTTCTGAAAATCCAACAAAAGAAAATCATGAGTTCGTATCTTGGGAAATTGATGGCGAGTATAATGAAGTTGGTTTAAATCGAATGATTGCAGTATTTGAAGCATATCCAGTAGTTGAATTTATGGTTGATGATACTGTTATTTCAACACAAAATATTCAGAAAAATAGCTTTGCAACATTGCCTACTGAACCAATAAAAGATGGTTATTCCTTTACTGGTTGGTCAATAAACGGCTCTGATTTGATTGATATTTCAGCTTATACAATTACTGAAGATACTGTTTTTATTGCAGTATTTGAATCTTTATCTACTGTTAAGTTTATGGTTGATGATGTTGAAGTAAGCAATCAAAAAGTAATTAAAAATCAATTTGCTACTGCCCCAACAACACCTATAAAAGATGGTTATGCTTTTGATGGTTGGTCTGTAGACGGAATAAATATAGTTGACATTGATACTTATTTAATTACATCAGATACAACATTTATTGCTTTATTTAGAGTTGTTGGGACTATAAAATATGGAACTTTATCTATTGGTGGTAGCACTTCAGGTTCAATATATTCTAGTGATGTTATAGATGGTAAAATCTATCTTTATGCAAATTCTAGATTTGGTATTTTTGATGTTACAACAGATACATTAGAAGAAACTTCTTATACTATTCCTTTTTCTCCATATTGTATGACTGTTTATCAAGGAAAAGTATATTTTGGTGGTAGTAAAGGTGCTTTTGCTTATTTTGATATTTCTACAAAAACTATGAGTGCAAATATTGGACTTTCAATCAGTAATTATTTTTATTCGCTTGTTGGTTATGGAGATAATATTTATCTTGGTGGAACTAAAGGTGCTTTTGCTATTTATAATATTAGTTCAGGTTCATTGAGCAATTTGATTGATTCTCCATATGGTGATGGTGCTATTAGAGCTATGGCTGTTTATGATGATAAAATTTATATGCCTGATGGCAATGGTAATTTAGCTTATTATAATATTTTAACAGGAACATTTAGCGAATTAATAGCTACTCCTATTACTACTGGAATTTATACAAATATTGATACAATGTATCTTTTTGAAGATAAATTATATATTGCTGGAAATTATCTCTGTATTTATGATTTAAAAACAGAAACATTTTCTGAATTATTTCAGCCAATTGGTAATAATAGTGGAAGTCGTATGTCAGAAATTGTTTATGTTGGAAATAACACAATGTTTATTGTTGGTTTAAGTGGTAAATTCTTCGCTTATGATATTCAAACTAATACAGCTGGTGAACTTATTAAAATACCAAATTTTTATAAACAAGTTACATCTACTTCTTCTCAAACAAAAAATATTTATAGTATTGTTTATCATAATAATAAACTTTATCTCTTTGGTGCAAGTTGTAATTATGCAATATATGGAGTTTAATTTTTATGATAATAATAATTTTTGCCCCACCACGAACAGGCAAAACGGCTTTTATGACTTTTATTGCAAATCAACAAGCATTTAATAGAGAACGAAATCGTGCAATGGCTTGTGAAATTATTTCAAAAAAAATAAATGGTTTTAAAAATCTTACTATACCTAAACACTGTGTTTCTGCTAACTATGATATGACTTTTAAAAAGTTTAGGTATAGTCTAAGATATAACCGAAAAATAAACCCTTATAGACTTGGCTTCAATAATAAATTTGTTAAAGTTCATTTTAGTTTACCCTATGAAGTCATTTGTATAACGGAAGCACAAAAATATTTAAATAGCCATCTTTCACTTCGCTTTCCTGATTGGCAAAGTCGATGGTATGAACAGCATGGACACAACAATTTAGACATCTATTTAGACACTCAAAGACCAATGTTAATCAATGCAAATGTTAGAGAGTTGGCAAGTTTTATCGAGATTAAAAAGTTAACTATATGTCGCAACAAATATGGCAAAATTGTAGGTTTAAAATGGTTAATTAGAAAAATCGAAAATAGCAGCTTGTTTGATAAATATATGGCAAGTGGTAAGAAAGATAAAGATTGCTATACGGAAGAAACAGTTGCAGCAGATTTTAATGTTTTTGAGTGCTATGATAGTCAAAGTTGTAAACCAAAGTTCTATGATGGTCATTTTGAAGAAGATTTTGATTATAAAGAAAGCGAATTACCTGAAGAAACTATTGATGGCTATATTAAATATTTACAAGAAAATGATGACGAATTACCTAAAAATTTTTATTTAACACCAAGTGAGATGAAAAAGGAGAAAGAAATTAGTTGATAAATTTTAATAAGAATAAATTGATAAATGAAGTTTTAAAAAACTATTATGAAACATTTCACAATACATTAGATACATCTGATTTTGTTCCTGAAAAATATAATGCAAAAATTGATAGGTATATTTTTAAGAATATGAAAAAGTCATTTAAGCAAATAGAAAAAGAAGATAGAATTTACCAACGAGAATTAAAGAAGAAAGAAAAATTAAAGAAAAAAAGATTAAAACAACAAAAACAGTTAAACAAACCTAAAATTAAGTTTTTACCTTTTCTTAAAAGTTTGTTTTCAAAGTTAAAATTTAAGCGAAGCAAGAAAAAGATTAAGCGAAGAACTCGCAAACAATTATCTTAAATTTTATTAAAAAGGTATTAGAGTTTGTGAATTTGTGTGTAAAGTCATTTACTGCTTCATCGCTGAGACTTTTCCACATATTCAGTTAATGTGGAACTGTGGTAAAAACATTTATTCTTGCGAAGCTGTTTTTTCCACACTTCCATATTAACCTTGCAAACAAACTATATTTCCACGAAGTGTCCGACACACATTTTGCAAAAAAAAACTCGTGGCTTGCCCGAGTTTTTTGCAAATGTGTTTACTTGACAATAGTAACACTCAACGGAATAAATAAAAAAAACACACTGGAGAAAATTATGTTTGGAAGTAAAACAAAAGGTAGTAAATTTTTATGAAAAATTATAGATGTCCAAATGGTAGAGTTATTAGTCGTTCAAGTAATGGTAGATTTAGAACAACCACACTTGAAGATTTTGGTTTTACTAAAAAAGATATAAACACAACAAAACGGCTTTATTGTCCTAAATGTAAAAAAACAATTATGCCTATAACTTATTCTCACAATCGTTATTGTTATAAGTGTAATTCATATATGATTTGGAAATAAAGTATTTTTTTAATTATAAGTATTGGAGAATAAAATGGTTAACGAAGAACTACTTACTTATAATGTTTATTCGACTGAAAGAATCTATAGAGATGAAACACTTTGTTCTTTTTATTTTAAGCCGAATAGAAAAATTATAAAAAACTTTTCTCCAATAGATATTGATGGAGAAAGATTAAAGTTAAATCTTCAGACAGGAGAAATAACTGAATATAAAAAGAAAGATATTCTTAATAGCTACAATGCAAGTTTAAGAAGAACTACAATCTTAATGAATATGCTTCTTTCAATGAACGATTTTGATTGGTTTTGGACTTTAACATTTGATAAACAAAAGATTGATAGAACCAATGCACAAGCTGTTTTTAATTGTTATGAAAAATACATAAACAATATTAAAAAGCAATTTCCATGTTTTAAATATATGACTTTCCCTGAACGACACGAAGATGGTTGTTTTCACTTCCATTTACTTACAGCTGGTTTAACACCATCACAAATGGGTTTAGTTAATTCAGGCAAAGTTTGTTGTTCTTGGGCAAAGAAAAAATACAATGGTGTTGTTTCTCGTTCTTATTATGAAAGAACTAAACATTTATTTGAACATAAAGATACTGATGGCGAACCAATATATAATGCAACTTCATTTGTTTATGGCTTCACAACAGTCAGTAGAATTGTATCTCGTGAAAGGTGCAACAGTTATGTAAAAAAATATGTTGAAAAAGCACTTGGTTCAACAGAAGTATTTAAAAAGAGATTCTACTATTCTGCTAATCTTAATGTTCCATATTTAGTTAAAAAATATATTGGAACTGAATTTGAAATACCAACAGCTATTGAAGAATTATCTTGTATAAAAAATAACCCCTATATACAAAATGCAAAAGGGGTTTATGTAAATGATTATAATGTCTTGCAAGTAAAAATTGACAATGACATGAAACAATTTTTAGATAAGGGTTTAGTTCCTTTATCTGATGAAGAAATATTTAATTTATACTTTAAAGGAGAAATACTTGATTGAAGAAAATAAAAAAAATTAAAGGTTTTGTAATGAATAGAACTACAGGTCATGCTTCTTATGCTTATAAACAAAAGAAAACTATGGTTAGTTCTTTAGGTTTTACTCATAACAAATTTGATAAGTCAGAAAAACGAATTTTACATAAGAACATCGATCCTTATGATAATACTGATTGTTATGTAAAGTTAAAAATTGAAAAACAACCTTATAATAAATATAGGTATAAATCTGATTATTCAAATTATAGATTTCATGAGAAAGATAAACCTTTAATTAACAGTATTATAAATAAAAAAAGAAGATGAAAATTCATCTTCTTTATGAAAGAATGTTCTATGTAATAAATACAGCACATGATTACGGATTGGAAACATAAGTTTCTTTTCACCCAACTTTCTATAAGTATTATATGCTACATAAAATAAAAAATCAAGTATTATTTTTCACAATATTTAGGAGAATTTAAAAATGAATAAATATATACATTTAAAAGATGTTGATACTGAAATAAAAAAAATATTATATTATATTGATAGTTTAAATATAGATTTATTATTTAATTTAAAAAGAGTTAAATATTTGGAAGTTCTTTTTGATTATTTAATGAATGATGGTTTAGTTCCTTATGGAAGTAAAACTTTATTAAAAGATAATGTAAAGCTTCAAGAGTTTGTAGCACCTTTGATGTGCAAAAAAGATAAAAACGAATTAGAATATTATAATGTTTATGATGTTGGTAAAACTTATAAGTTAATAAAAGCTTTTGTAAATTTTTGTTGCGAAATAAAAGGTCATAAAATTGGTATTGGTGATTTTCTTATAGAAAAATTTATCAAAGAAAAGGTGGTATTTGGCAATGAATGATTTTGTTCGAACCTATATCAAATATTTTAAGCCATCTGAAGCTTATAATATAGAACATAGTAAAGAAGATTTGGAATATTTTAGTTATTTATTTAAAAACATAAATGATTTATGTATAGCAAATGATAACAATTTTGCAAGTTTATGCTTTTTTACTTATGAACTTAAAAAACTTTTTGAAAGATTTGCTTATAACAGAGTTTATTTAAGAGTTAATGAAGATAAATTTTCTTATGGTTATGATTTTAATTCTATTATGAAAACTTTTAATATTGATAAAACACAGTCAAGTAGAATTATCTCTTGCTATGAAAAGTTTATTATTATCGAGAACGAACAACCAATAATCAACCCTATATTTGCTGAATTTTCAAAAAGCAAACTTTATGAACTTCTTGCTGTTGATGTTCAACAATTAAAAACTGATTTAGCTAATAAGGTTCTCCGACCTGATATGTCAGTTAATACAATAAGACAATATGTTAAAAATATTAAAGCTTTACAAAATTTAGATAAAGCTGTTAATAAAGAAAAAACTAAAGAAGAAGTTATTGACGAAGAAATCCCAATGGCTTACAACCCAAAACAACATTATGATTTTGAATATTTTAAAAACAAAACTAAAAATCAACTTCTTAATATGATTTGGGACTTACAAAAAGAATATGAAAAATTAAAAGGAATAAAGACAAAAAATGGTTAATTTAAATACAAATTCATTACAATATATACAACAACTGGAAAATAAAATTTATTTATTAAAAAAGTTATTATCAGATACAATTACAAATGCAAATTCAGAACTATATAAAGAACAAATGAAAAACAAATTATTATCAAAAGAATTATTGAAAGCAAAACAAGAAAATGCTCTTTTAAAGTTGCAATCTAAATAAAAACTTATATTTTAAATAAAAAATAAAACCAGATGTATTATCTGGTTTTTTTATTTTCTTCTTTGTTTTCTGCTTGAAGTCGTTTTCTTTCTCTATCTCTTATTTTTTCTTCGTGTCTGATTTTATCATTTAATTTAGCTATTTCTAATAATTTTTCATAAGGTTTCATAAAGTTTTTATAAACAGCAACTCCAATAATAAAAATTATAAGAGAAATAATTGTTAAAATAATCATTGTATTTAATGCTATTGCATATTTTGCAGGTTCAGTAATTTTTAAGATTAAACCAACAGCACTTATAAAAAATAGTAATATAGGAACAACCATTATTAAGCTGTATTTTACTCTAAATTTTTCATATATTTCTTTT
>JAFQFI010000055.1 GCA_017398655.1 Clostridia bacterium | reverse complement strand
TTAATTAAATAAAAAGAATATGCACAAGCATATTCTTTTTTTTGCAATACAACTAAACATTAGAATTATTCTTCATTTATATTAAAATTTTTAACTGTTGTTTTTAAAGTAAATTCTTCTCCAAAAATTTCTTCTGCTGTTTTATCTGTTGTAGCTATAAAAACTTTATTTTCTGCCATCAATTTTAAAACAATTTCTTTTAATGTTTCAAAACTAATTTCTCCAACAATTTCATCAATTTCTTGCATAAAAAAAACATCTCTGTCAAATAAAGTTTTATACACATCAACTTTGCCTTCTTCTAAATATGTTTTATAAGATATATCAAAATATTTTCCTGTAATAAACTTGCAGTCCTTATCTTCCATATATTCAGCTTCTTCTATTTGAGAATAAATTTCGTTATATTCTTTTGGCAATAATATTATTTGAGCGTTTCCATTTTTTACAACTTCTTCAATGTAATCTAAAATTTCTACTTCTAACATAAATACCTCTTTTTATTAATACAAATATTTTTCAATATTTAAAATAAAAAGTCAAATAATATAAACCAAATTAAATAACAGTTAACGATTATTTAACTGTTTGTACAATTTTAAAGTAAAAGAAAATAAAAAATGAAAAAAGAGATGAAAATTTTTCATCTCTTTTTTATAAATTTTAAATTTATTTATTTAATGCTTGACTAACTGCAACTGATACAGAAACTGTTGCACCAACCATTGGGTTGTTACCCATACCAATAAGACCCATCATTTCTACATGGGCAGGAACTGATGAAGAACCAGCAAATTGAGCATCACTGTGCATTCTTCCCATAGTATCTGTCATACCATAAGAAGCAGGACCAGCAGCCATATTATCTGGGTGTAATGTTCTACCAGTACCACCACCACTTGCTACAGAGAAATATTTTTTGCCTTGTTCAATTCTTTCTTTTTTATAAGTACCAGCAACAGGGTGTTGGAAACGAGTTGGGTTTGTTGAGTTTCCAGTAATAGAAATATCAACATTTTCAAGATGCATAATTGCAACGCCTTCTCTAACATCATTTGCACCATAACATCTTACTTTTGCTCTTTCTCCATTTGAATAAGCAGTTTCGTTAACAACATTAACTTTGCCTGTAGCAAAATCAAATTCTGTTTGAACATAAGTAAAACCGTTAATACGAGAAATAATTTGAGCAGCGTCTTTACCAAGACCATTTAAAATAACTCTTAAAGGATTTTTTCTTACTTTGTTTGCATTTCTTGCAATACCAATAGCACCTTCTGCAGCTGCAAAAGATTCGTGACCAGCAAGGAAAGCAAAACATTCTGTTTCTTCACTAAGAAGCATATTTCCTAAGTTACCATGACCCAAACCAACTTTACGGTCATCTGCAACAGAGCCCGGAATACAGAAAGATTGTAAACCTTCACCAATACATTTTGAAATACCTGCAGCATCTTTTATGCCTCTTTTAATAGCAAGAGCAGCACCTACAGTGTAAGCCCAACAAGCATTTTCAAAACAAATAGGTTGAACGCCTTTAACAATAGCAGCAACATCAACACCAATATCATCACAAAGTTTTTTTGCTTCATCAAGGTCTTTAATGCCGTTATCGTTTAAAACTTTATTAATTTGATTAATTCTTCTATCATAACTTTCAAATAACATAATATCTATCCTCCCTTTCTATTCCTATTATTCTTCCCTTGGGTCAATGGTTTTTACAGCGTCTTCCATTCTGCCGTATTTACCACTTGCTTTTTGAATAGCTTCAAGAGGTTCGATACCTTTTTTGATGTTTTCCATCATTTTGCCAAGGTTAACAAATTCATAACCAATAATTTCGTTATTTTTATCAAGACCAATTTTTGTAATATAACCTTCTGAAAGTTCTAAGTATCTTGGTCCTTTAAGTTTTGTACTATAGCAAGTACCAACTTGGCTTCTGTGTCCTTTACCAAGGTCTTCAAGTCCAGCACCAACTGGCAAACCATTTTCAGAGAATGCTGATTGGCTTCTACCATATACAATTTGTAAGAATAATTCTCTCATAGCAGTGTTAATAGCGTCACAAACAAGGTCTGTGTTAAGAGCTTCTAAAATTGTTTTACCTACTAAAATTTCACTTGCCATTGCTGCAGAGTGAGTCATACCAGAACAACCAAGTGTTTCAATAAGAGCTTCTTCAATAATACCATCTTTAATATTAAGAGTAAGTTTACAAGCACCTTGTTGTGGAGCACACCAGCCAACACCGTGTGTCAAACCTGAAATATCTTTAATTTCTTTTACCTTAACCCATTTTGCTTCTTCTGGAATAGGAGCTGGGCCATGATTTGCGCCTTTTTTTACAACGCACATATTTTCTACTTCTGATGAATAGTTCATATATACCCCCTAAAAGTGTGTATGTTTTTCAACAATGTTATATTATCATTTTTTTTATTAAAAGTAAACATTTATTTAACCCTTAATGCCTTTAAAATAAAGCATTTTATGGCTACTAAAATAATTTTAAATATAAAAAAGAGTATAGCAATTTTATTTACTATACTCTTTTTAATTTTATTGTTGATTTTTGCGTCTAAAATCTTCTCTACCTCTTATTGTATGGTCTAAGGTTTTCTTACGCATTCTAATTGTAACTGGAGTAATTTCTAATAACTCATCTTCATCAAGCATATCAAGATATTGTTCTAAGCTTGGTTTTTGAACTGGTTCCAATCTTAAAGCATCATCACTTGAACTTGAACGAGTATTTGTTAAGTGTTTTGTTTTGCAAACATTAACAACAATATCGTCAACCCTTGGGTTTGTACCAACAATCATACCACCATAAACTTTGTCTCCCGGGCCAATAAATAGTTTGCCATGTTGTTGAGAATAGAATAAACCATATTGAACAGCTTCGCCTGTTTCAAAAGCAACAAGCATACCATAGTTTCTTCTTGTTAAGTTACCTTTAAATTCTTGATATTCATGGAAAACACTACTCATAATTCCTTCGCCGTTTGTATCTGTCATAAATTGACCTTTATAACCAAACAAACCTCTTGCAGGAATTAAATATTCAAGACGAGTTCTGCCATTATGGCTATTCATATTTACAAGTTCACCCTTTCTTGCACCTAATACACTAATAACATTACCAGCTTTATCGTCTGGCAAATCTACAACCAATCTTTCAATTGGCTCGTATTTTTTGCCATCAATTTCTTTATACAAAACTCTTGGCATACTTACTTGAAATTCATAACCATCTCTTCTTAAGTTTTCCATAAGAATAGATAAGTGCATTTCGCCACGACCTAAAACCCTAAAAGTATCGGCATTATCTGTATCATATACCTTTAAACTAAGGTCTTTAACTGCCTCTTTAAACAATCTGTCTCTAAGTTGTCTACTTGTGCAGAATTTTCCTTCTTTGCCAGCAAACGGGCTATTATTAACCATAAAACTCATTTCAACACTTGGTTCGCTAATTTTTACAAAAGGAAGAGTATCAATATTATCTTTATCACTTAAAGTGTCACCAATTGTTATGTCATCAGCGCCAGCAATACAAACAATATCCCCTACTTTTGCCTCTTGAACTGGCAATCTTTTAAGACCAACAAACTCAAACATATTTTGAACTTTAAAAGGAATATTTTTTGACTCGTCGTGATAATTTGTAATAACTAAGTTTTGATTAATTTTTAAAGAACCTTGTTCAATTTTACCAACAGCAAGTTTACCTAAAAAATCATTTTGTTCTGTAGAACTAACAAGCATTTTAAAAGGTTTTTCTTCATCACCTTTTGGGCAAGGAATATGAGAAATAATTGTTTCAAAAAGAGGAGTCATATCTTTGCCATCTTGAGTTGGGTCAAGAGTTGCAATTCCACCTCTTGCAGAAGCGTACACAATAGGGCTATCAAGTTGTTCATCATTAGCATTAAGGTCTAATAAAAGTTCTAAAACTTCATCTGCAACTTCATTTAATCTTGCATCTTTTCTATCTATTTTATTAATAACAATAATAACTTTATGATTTAACTCTAAAGCTTTTTCTAAAACAAATCTTGTTTGTGGCATTGGTCCTTCGTAAGCATCAACAACCAATAAAACGCCATCAACCATTTTTAAAACCCTTTCTACTTCACCACCAAAGTCAGCGTGTCCGGGTGTATCAACAACATTTACTTTTATATCTTTATACATAAAAGAAGCGTTTTTACTTAAAATTGTAATACCCCTTTCTCTTTCAATTGCATTAGAGTCCATTACCCTATCTTCAACTTCTTGGTTTTGTCTAAAAGCGCCACCTTGCTTTAATAATTCGTTAACCAAACTTGTTTTGCCGTGGTCAACGTGAGCAATAATAGCAACATTTCTTACCTTATTATTTTCCATTTTTTCTTCTTTCCTTTTTAAAACTTATCTTAAAGTTTTCTTTTTTTTATCAATAACATTTATAAACTGGTACATTTTACCATAAAATATAACAAAATAAAAGTACTTTTTTTATTGACTTGCTTATTTTTTTATTTATTAATTTTTATAAGTTAAAAACATAAACAAATAAATAAAATAGAAAAATAGTAAGGCACAATCCTTACTATTTTTTTATTAATTGTGATTAAACTCCCAAACCCAAATACATTTTTCTGTTGTTTGTCTTTTATTGTTTTCGTCCATATAAGTATATGTTTTTATTTCTTTTAAAAATGCACCTAAACTTTCATATACCCTTCTTGTTTTTTCATCTTTAGGAGAACAAGTAAAGTATAAAATATTTGATTTGTGATGTTTTGCAACATTTTTAACAAGCTTGCAACATTCATACTTAACAGATGGTAAGTCATAACCTTCCATAAGGTCAAAACTAACATTACCACTATGGCTTTCAATTGATTCTGGAACAACACTATAATTAACTGTTCCAACAACATCTTCTTTATTATGAAGCAACACATTAAAGCAGTATGTTGGAAATTTAGATTTATTTGAAGCTGCAGTTGTTAAAATTAATTGAAGATCAACAATTTCACCCTCCATCTTACCAAATTTATCAGTTGCAAATTTAAAATTAACATCTTCTAACATATTTTCTTTTTCTTTGTTAATTTCAAAATCATATGGAGTATCAAGAGAAGTATCTAAAACCATTAAATCTTTTGGTGGATTAATTCTGCCAATACAATAATCTAATGCTTGACTTGTTAAGTGGCAAGGAACAATATTGCATCTGCCTTTGTATTCTCTCATTAAATTAATACCATCAATAATATTAAAGTGTTTATTAGAAATATCGGTTCCTGCCATATCAACAAAAGCCATATCACTATTATCAAGCATTATTTGCATATTAGGACAATAATTAGTGTCTCCTGTAAAACTTACAACTTTTCCGTTATCTTCTTTTATCATATAACCATAACACTCTGTTGTGCCATGATCCATTTTTAAAGATTTAATTTCAAAATTGTTATATCTAAATGTGCCCATTTTAGAAGCATCTACAAATTTGATATATTTTTCAAAGTTAAGTTTTGCATAAGTTGCATCGCTCATACCAAGTTGACATAGCAATTTAATACGCTCTTCTCCACCCGGTGGACAAATAATGGTTGCACTTGTGTTTGGATTTTTTTCAGAAGCAATCTTCCACATTAAGTGTACAACATCAAAATAGTGGTCTAAATGATAGTGAGAAATTAAAATAAGTTTAATTCTTTCAATTTTTTCATGATGCAAAAGTTTATTTGAACTTTTAAGCAATTGTTTTAAAGTACCAGAACCCGGGTCTACAATAATATCATCATTAATTAAATAACTTGCACAGGCGCGTTTTGTCCAAATACAACCTGTACCTAAAATTGTAATTTTCATTATAAATCTTTACCTTTATATATTTTATCAATTTTAGAATACTAAATTGTTAAACTAAAATCAAATAAAGTTAAGCATATTTTTAAAAATGAGCTTTTTAAAACCTTAAAAAGCTATAACTCCAAGATGCTCTAATAATATTTTTAACCCCATTAAAATTAATATTACTCCACCAGTAATTTCTGCTGGCTTTTTAAACTTGCTACCAAAAAAGTTTCCAATAACAACACCAATACAACACAAAGCAAAAGTAGTAACACCAATTATTGCCCCAGAACCCCAAATATTAACATCTAAAAAGGCAAATGTAATACCTACTGCCAAAGCATCAATACTTGTTGCAATTGCCAAAACAAATAACTCTTTTATATTTAATTTTTCACCATTAGTATTTGTGTCTACAGTTGTTTTTTCTTTATCTTCTTTATTAATCTTATTTTGATTTTCAATATCTTCTTTTAAAGCTTTTTCAGTTTTTTTCAACTTGTCTTCTTTATCATCTTTAAAAGCTTCAAAAATCATTTTAGCACCTAAAAAGCCAAGTAAAATAAAAGCAATCCAATGGTCAAAAGACACAACATAACTTTCAAAATTAACGCATACATAATAGCCCAATATAGGCATTAAAAACTGAAAAACAGCAAAGAATAGTGATATTGTTGCCATCTGCCAAACATTTAACTTTTGCATACCAAGACCTTTGCAAACCGAAACAGCAAAAGCATCCATAGATAACCCAATACCAATAGCAAATATACTCCAAAAATTCATAAAATTTACCTTTTAATAAATTTTTATATTATTAGTTATTTAACAATTTTAATATAAAATATTATATATTTATATTAATTAAAAAACAACTTTATAATAAAAAAGGCAGATAAATATCTGCCTTAATTTTTTATATTAATCAATAAGTTTATGTTCAAAATCAAAATCTTCTACCATATCAGATTTCATTGCAAAGTGTTTTCTAAATTTCTTAGAAGCAACAAACTCATCACAAATCATTTTTGCTTTTTGCATTTTTTCATTGTATTCTTCTTGAGTTATTTTGCCTACTCTTAGCAAATAATCACCATAATAATAATCTTGAACATCTGTTTCGCCAGAATTTACACCAGTTTGTTTAAAAACAACTTCAAATGTTTTAAAGAAAATTTTTGTATCCAAACCCAAAGATTGTTTTTGAATATATAAAGCGTCGTAAATAAAACTACTTTCCCAAGTATTGTTATTTCTTCCATTAACTTGTGATAAACCTGTAATACCCGGACGAACTTTTAAACTTCTTACATTAGGACCATAAAAAATAACATCTTTTACAAGTCGTGGTCTTGGTCCAACAATACTCATATCACCTTTAATAATATTTACAAGTTGAGGTAATTCGTCCAAACTTGTTTTTCTTATAAATTTACCAAACTTTGTTATGCGTTGTGAATCTGGTAACAAATTTCCATTTTTATCGGTTTTGTTAGACATACTTCTAAATTTATAAAGCATAAAAATTTTTCCATCTTTGCCCGGACGAGGTTGTTTAAATATAACTGGTGCCCCATTAAAAATTACTGTTAATAAACAAAGAAGTAATAATAAAGGAGATAACACAATAAGTGCTACCAAAGATATAACTATGTCACAAAATCTTTTAAAGAATTTAAACATAATGCTCTTATTTTCTCCTTTTAACATAAATCGACTACATAAGTTTAACACAATGGCAATTAAAAAATCAAGCAATATTTCGTTTTAAAAAATAAATTAGTATAAATATACAAAAATGTTTTGTAATTAATATTCTAAATAAATTTTTTTTGTTAAAAAACTTAATTATTTTGTTTTTCTTTTTTGTTTTTTATAAGTTTTAAAATTAACTTAATTAAAGCAAAAATTAATATTATTGCTATTAAAATATAAAAGAAAACTAAAGTGGCATCTCCAAATAAACTTGAAACCAAAGTTATAAGTAAACCTGCAACAACATTGCCCAAAATTACACTTGCACAACTCCACCAAAAACCAAGCCCAAGAGCAATAGCAATACAAGTGCCTGTCCAAACTCCTGTTAATGGAAGAGGTATTGCAACAAAAGCAAATACACCCAATAACTTTAAGAAAAACTTTTTATCATAAACTCTTTTTTTACTTGTATTTGCCTCTTTGTTTTGTTGCGTTACTTCAACATCTTTAATAGTATTTTCATTTTCAGCTTTTTCTTCCAATCTTTCTTTTTTTCTATTAACTCTATTCTCTAACTTTTCTGCAAGGCGTTTAAAAAGTTTTGTCTTTTTTAACCAATTTATAAGTGGAATATAAAGTAAAGCAAGAATAGGAACAACCAAACTGCTTCCAATTAAACCATATAAAAAAGCTTCCCAATAAGGCAATGCTGCAGCACCCCAAATTTGTGGAGACATAGAAAAAGGTATTGCCCCTTTAAGTTCTATAACAGGAACAATAGCAATTAAAATTGTTGCTAAAATAACATTATTGCCAAATAATGTTGAAAATATATTTTCAATAAATTCGGTCATTTCTTCCTCATTAATTTAATTGTATTTAATTTTTATAGTTTAAATAACAAAACAAAAAAAGACAACAAAAACATATAAAAAGGGCAAAATTTTTATTATTTTTGCCCTTTAAAAATACAAATTAAAAATTATTCTTCAACAGGTGTTGCTTGTTGAGTATTAGACCATAATTGTGCTGGGTATACTCCACCTTCAACAGCTTCTTTTATGTAAGAAACAAGGCCCGGTAAATCTGGTTTATAAGTAACGCCATGCCACTCTGCAGTAGTAGAATCAACTTGAATAGTTGCTCCTCCTTCATTTGCTTGAGCCATTAAAACATCTTGAATTAAACACTCACACTTAGAGTTTTCTCCCTTAGCTAAATCTTCTGCATTAGAAGACATAAATCTATCTGTAAAATAATTTTCAAGATATGGGAAGAAATCTGAATGCATACAAATCATATTCATAGAAACAGGGTGATCATCATTTAATTTAAAAGCATCTCCTCCTGCAAGTGGAGTTGCTACAATTTGACCATTTACTCTTTCAATAGTACTTTCAATCATTTCTGTAAGTTGACCATTTTCTACACCACAAACGCCACGCTTAACTGCACCATTTTCTGTTAATGTGTTACCTACTTGGTATGCAACAAAACCATAGTTATTAGTAGCAACATTATTATCCATAAAATGTGCTGCTGTTTCAAAAGCAGCCCTTCCATATAAGTCATCTGCATTTACAATTGCAAAATTGCCTTGTACAGCATCTTTTGCACAAAGTACTGCGTGTGCTGTTCCCCAAGGTTTTGTTCTACCCTCTGGAACAACTGGAGCAAATTTGTCCATACTTTGATAAACATATTGCAAATCAATATCTCCACCAGCTCTTTTTGTAATTGTACTATCAAAAAGTTCTCTATCTTGCTCTTTAATAATTAAAACAACTTTATTAAATCCAGCTTGTTTTGCATCATATATAGAATAATCTAAAATAAAACTGCCATTGTCATCAACTTTTGCTGTTTGTTTTGAACCACCAAATCTACTACCCATACCAGCAGCCATAATAACTAAAGTTTTATCATTTGTTTCTGCCATTTTTTATTTTCCCCCTTAACATAAGTTTTGAAAAACTTATTATGTATATTATACCTTACTTTAATATTTTATCAAGTTTTTGTATTATTTCCAAAGATTCTTTGGATAAAAACCTAAATCTACTAAATTTTTAATACCTTTGCAAACAGAATTTTTATCTTGTTTATATGTTATTCCGTACCATTTTTCATCAGTGTCAATTACTTTAATTTTGCCACAGTTGTTTTTAATATATTTTGTTAAAATAGTTGGAATAAAAAACTCACAAGAAGATAAATCGTTTTTGTTTTTTTCTAAAAACTCTTCAAACCCATTTTCTAAAAAATCAAACAACTTTGGTGTAAACCCAAATAAATTCATAGATACCAAATCAGATTTAGAAACCTCAATTGTTTTTTCTTCATCAAGAGGTCTTCTATAAATTTTTCCGTTAATAACTTCAAAAGAACTTTCTGTAAATCCTTTTAAATCTCCATTTTCTATATGACAAAAACCACGCTTAACTGCACCATTTTCCGTTAAAGTATTACCTACTTTATATCCAATAAGAGCAAAGTCATCTTTATTTTTTTTATTTTTTAAATAATTATATACTTTTACATAAGATTCTCTGCCATAAAAATCATCTGCATTAATTACAGCAAAATCATCATCTACCACTTGTTTTGCACAAAGTATAGCATGAGCCGTTCCCCATGGTCTTTGTCTATTTTCTAAGTTTAAACCATCAGGGATATAAGAATTTAAATCTTGAAAAGCATAATTTACTTTTATTTTATCTTCAATTCTTTTACCAATTGTTTCTCTAAAAGCACTATAATTTTCTCTTTTAATAATAAAGGTTACAGAATCAAAGCCAGCTTGTATTGCGTCATATATAGAATAATCTATAATAAAATTGCCATAATCATCTATGGGCTCAATTTGTTTAAGCCCTCCAAATCTGCTGCCCAAACCGGCAGCTAAAACCACTAAATTCACTATTATTAAGCTCCTTCTCCCTCTCCTGAATCAGGTTCTGGCTCAACAAAAGTAAAACCATTAAGCGAAGTTGGCATATGTAATGGCTCTACATTTTTACCATAACCATGAATATCTAATTCTAAAGAAATATCTCCTTTTATAGTTGATATTTTACTAATTTCGTTGTTTGTTAAACTTACTTTAATATATGTTGTAGCGTCACCAAAATGATAAATACCATTTTGAGTATTTTCTTTGCTAAAAGATAAAGCAAAATTATAATCTAACAAATCTAAAACATAATCACATTCTTTATAAATTGTTTTTGTTGGATAATCTTCTAAAATATAAGATTTATAGTTTGATGAAGAACTTTCTTCATATTTTACATAATAATACATAGTTGAAGTAACAGAACCAGCAACATATTTTTCTACTTTAACGCTATAATCAGGATTTGTTTTTCCAATTTTAATAACAGTTGTATCATAATACTCATTTGCTTCTAAACCGTTTTTTCTGTATACAATGTAAGATTTTTCTTGATTTAAAATATTCATAAAAGTTTCTGCAGTATAATCATCAATATTGCTTGGCTCTTTTAATGGAGAAAGAGCGTCGCCATAGCCCACTACTCGAGACACAGAATCTACACTTAAATAATCTTCTCTATCACTATTAATAACATGGTAGTTAACTCTTGCATAAGAAATATAACCAGAGCCATTTATACCATATTCATACATAAAAGGCATTGGAGCATCATATTCTGGAGCAAGTGAAGCAAATAATTCTGGATTTGTATAAATATTTAAATTTTTTTCAAATCTATCACTTACAACTTCATAACCCTTTAATTTACTTTCAAGACGATAATAAGTTGTTCCTTGAAAACTTTTTTGTGAAACAACATCAATTTCATTTGCCTTTGCAGTTACAATAGCACTATTAAATAATGTTGCAAAATCATAATAACCACTATCATATTCTTCTCTGTTTTTTACAGAAACATCACCATCTTCACTATATGTTTCGGTTAAAGTATAGCAATAAGAAATATAGCCATCATTTCCTGTAGTTGTTTGTCTTACAAATGTTTTTAATTCTTTAAAAACTTTTTTATCGTTTACATATCTTGTTTTTTCTATAGAACTAACTGCAGGATTAGATTTTTCATTTCCTACCGTTGTTGTTATTACATCTTTTATTGTTTTGTTTTCTAAAACATCATCACTTTTAGTTGTTTTAGTAAATTTATATGTATTAACAGTTTCTATTTTTGTTCTTAACTCTAATCCAGTTATCATAAGAGTTCTTGCAGTGTCTACAGTAGAAACAACTTCCTGACCGGTTAATGAAGAAGAAGTAAAAGGAATATCTTCATACTTTTCTTCCCCACATGCCATAACAAAAATTGGGCAGATTAAAGCAATTATTACTAAAAATAAAATCTTTTTTATATTTTTCATATTAACCCTTTTTATACACAAGTTAGTATGTATATTTGTGTATTTTTATATTTATAAACTTACCTTTAATAAAAATTATTATTAATTTTAATAAACACATAAAATAAGCCATTATAAATACAATAAAATTTTACCTTTTTAAAATTTTTAAGTCAATCATATTATAAAATAATTAACAATAACTAATATAATTGCTATTATAGTTTTAATTTAATTGACATTTTAAATAAAAAATTTCAAAATAAAAATATTAAATAAAGGGAGAAAATCTTATGATTTTAGACGAAATAAAAAAAGCAAACATAACTGCATTAAAAGAAAAAAATCAAACAGCAAGAGCAATCTACTCTGTTGTAATGACAAAAGCTATGCTTGAAACTGTTAAGAAAAGAGAAAAAAATGAAGAGTTAACAGATGCTGATATGACACAAATTTTGCAAAAAACAATTAAAGAACTTAGCGACGAAGCACAAAGTTATAAAACAGCAGGCAAAACAGAACAAGCCGAAGAAGTTGAAAAACAAAAAGCAATTATTGAAAAATACTTACCACAAATGCTTAGTGAAGATGAAATTGCTGATATTATTTCAAAGCAAGAAGACAAATCTATACCAAACATAATGAAATTTTTTAAAGCAAACTATGCTGGTAAAGTTGATATGGGCAAAGTAAGTGTTGTTCTTAAAAAATTTAATTAATTTTAAATTTAGTTAACATAAAGCAATTTAAGTATCATATACATTTAAATATGGTATATGATAAAGAAATTTTAAATTTAAATAAATTAACAAATCAAAAAAAAGGTGGAAAATATCTGCTTGGAATGTTGCAAAATTTGTATTGCAGTTGCCAATCAGAATTTTCTGCCTTTTTGTTATTTAACTACCAAAGTTTAACTTTAAAAAATAAAGAATTAACAAAAATACTTGATAATTTTTCTAAGCAACATTTAGAAAATAGCAAACAATTAGGTTCTCTTATTTTAAAAGAAAACGGATTACCTTTTTACTTAAATTCACAGCACTCCCCTTTAACAGCATTTTGGTTGCAATTCGATACCGATATTAATAAAGTTTTGCAAATAGATATAAACTTTTTAACAAGATTAATAGATAATTACTCTATTTATATTACAAAAATAAAAAAAGAAAAAGTGTTAAAAACTTTAATCAACTTAAAAAATATAAGCATAAATAACTTAAATATCTTAAAAGAATTTAACGCAAATAAAAAGTTATAATGTCCAATTAAATAAAAGGATTTATCTATTTTAATATTGTTTTATATTTGTAATTATGATATACTATAATTAGTAATAAATAAAAATCTCTTTTTTAAGAGATTTTTTTATTAACTTAAAACCTTTCAAAACTTATTAATTTGACTATAACAAAAATATAGTGTAGTATTTAACTTACTAAAAGGAAAATAAAAAATGTTACAAGTAATTAATGTATCTTTAAATTTTGGAAGCAGAAAACTGTTTAGTGATGTTAACTTAAAATTTACTAAAGGCAACTGCTATGGTGTTATTGGTGCTAATGGTGCTGGCAAATCAACCTTTTTAAAACTTTTATCTGGCGAACTTGAAACTACTAAAGGCGAAATTGTTTTAGATAAAAACGAAAGAATGTCTGTTTTGCAACAAAACCAAAACGCTTTTGATAACGAAACTGTTTTGCGTACTGTTTTATTAGGTCACAAACGCTTAATGGAAGTTTGGGACCAAAAAGACGCTTTGTATATGAAAGAAGATTTTACAGAAGCAGACGGAATTTTAGCAAGTGAGTTAGAGCAAGAATTTGCCGACCTTGATGGTTGGGAAGCCGAAGGCAATGCAGAAAGTTTGCTTGCAGATATTGGCATTGACAGTTGCTACTACCAAACCCTTATGAAAGATTTAGACAGCAAGTTAAAAGTTAAAGTGTTGCTTGCTCAAGCATTATTTGGCAACCCAGACATATTACTTCTTGACGAACCTACAAACAACTTAGATGTAAAAACAATTGCTTGGCTTGAAAACTTTTTACTTAATTATGAAAACACAGTTATTACTGTATCTCACAACCGTCACTTCTTAAACAAAGTTTGCACACACATTTGTGATGTTGACTATGGCAAAATTTCAATTTTTGTTGGAAACTATGATTTCTGGTACGAAACCAGCCAACTTATTTTAAGACAACAAAAAGAAGCAAATAAAAAAGCAGAAGCAAGAGCAAAAGAATTGCAAGATTTTATTGCAAGATTTGCTGCAAACGCAAGTAAAAGCAAACAAGCAACCAGCCGTAAAAAAGAGTTGGAAAAACTTACAATTGAAGATATTAAACCATCATCTCGTAAATACCCATATATTGCCTTTAACTATGAAAGACAAATTGGCAACGATATTTTAATGGTTGAAAATCTTTCAAAGCCGGGCTTTTTTGAAAAGGTAAGTTTTACAGTAAATAAAGATGATAAAATTGCATTTTTAAGCGATAATAGTAACACAATTTCTGTTTTGTTTAATATTCTTTCTGGCAAAGATAAAGATTACACCGGCTCAGTTAAATGGGGCAAAACAATAACTTACTCTTACCTTCCAAAAGAATATAACGATTTGTTTAAACAAGACCTAAATCTTACAGAGTGGCTTGCTCAATTTAGTAAAGAAAAAGATACAACTTTTATTAGAAGTTGGCTTGGCAGAATGTTATTTTCTGGACAAGAAGCATTAAAACCATCAAATGTTTTAAGTGGTGGCGAAAAAGTTAGATGTATGCTTTCAAAAATAATGCTTGAACAAGGCAATGTTGTTTTGTTAGACGAACCTACAAACCACTTAGACCTTGAAAGTATTACAGCACTTAACAAAGGTATGCAAAGTTTTAAAGGTGTTTTACTTTTTGCTTCAAGCGACCAAGAGTTAACCGAAACTGTTGCAAACAGAATTATTAAAATTAATAACAAAAAAGATTACGATAAATATATTACTTATGATGAATATATTAAAAATAACTAATTAAAAAAAACTACCGGTTTTGGTAGTTTTTTTCTTTATTTTTTAACCAATTAAAATTTTGTATTTTACTTTTATATAAACAAATTTAACGATTTTAAAAAATAAAAGTTATACACATTTTTTTGTCTTTTTGTGTATAACTTTTTTTGTTTTTATTTTATTTTAAGAATATAATTTACTTACAATCCAAAGCATTAAAGATTGTGGCAATATTTTTTCTAAAAATACTAATGTTTTATAGCCAAAGCCAACCGTTTTTGTAGCAGGAACATTTTTTTTGTTTGCCATTTTAAACATTAACTTTGCAACAGTTATTGGGTCTTTTCCTTTTTGTTCGTCTCTTTCCATTTTTGCTATAGACCTTTCTACAGTTTCTTCATACACCGTTCCTTTGTCTGCTGTATTTTTTTCTCTAACAGCAGTAAAGCCCGTTTTTGTATCTCCAACTAAAAGATTGCAAATTTTTATATTATATGGCTTTACTTCCATTCTTAAAGCTTTTGCCCAAATATCAAGAGATGCTTTTGTTGCAGAATAAAATGATTGAAAAGGTATTGGAAAAATTCCAGCAACCGAACTTGTATTTAAAATTTTACCATAACCTTGATTACGCATTATAGGCAAAACTTCTTGAGTTGTATTAACTGCCCCAATAAAATTAACTTTAAATATTTTTTCAATTTCTTCTAAACTTTGGTTTTCAACAGAACCAGAAATACCAAAACCAGCATTATTTATTAAAACATCAATTTTATTTTCTTGTTTAAATATTTTTTCAATGGCATCTTTTACTTGTTGTTTATCTGTTACATCACAAGAAATTGATATTATATTATCTTCTTTAAAAACTCTTCTTGCTAAGCCATAAACTATATAGCCATTATTTGCAAAATATTTTGCTGTTGATAAACCAATACCACTTGATGCACCTGTTATAACAACAACTTTTTTTTCTTTATTTTCTTTTGCCATTAAATAATCCTTATTATTTTATATCGTCAATATTTGTATCAATTACAATTGGTTCGTCATTATCATCACTTGATACGCTATAATCTTTAGGTTGTTCGTTTAAATCTTCCAACATATTGTTGTCGCTATATCCCTTATTAGTTACCCTTTCGTCATGACGAGGTTTATCTAAGTTAGAAATAAAATCTTCTCTTGTATAACCCATTTTTCTTTCTTGGCGTCTCTTCATATTGTAAATTTCTTTATCGGTTAAAGGAGCAATAGTTGCACCATCTCTTATCCACTTTGTAATAAAGTAAACTGCACCCACAACAACAATAACAATAACAATAAGCACAATACCAATTGTTATAGATTTAAAATCTTGTCTAACAATATCTAAAGAAGTTGTAGAACTTTGTAGACCATCAAACTTAATGTATGCAGAACAGGTATACTCTCCATTAGTATCAAATACTAAAGAAGAATTTGGAGAAAATAAAGTATTACCCTTTGAGTTTTTAGAATATATAATTGCTTTATTTTCAGAAGAAACAATATCATTATAATTTGGTAAAGTTGATATGTTGCTAAAATCAAAAACAACTTTAATTGTTTCAGATTGACTTAAACTTTCAACCTTTTTGTCATTTACATATGCACTATATGTTGGTGCAGGCAAAACTACAGAACAACTTTTTGATGCAAGCTTATTAACTGTTGTTTGGTCTAAAGATGGAAAGTTTTCTGCATTAATTAAAGTATCTCCACTATAAAACTCTATTAAAATTTTACCAGCAGGAACTTTAATTGTTTCAACATCTTCTACACCTAAAGTTTGACAAATTAAATTATCTTCACCGTCAACATAAAACAAACTATTTTCTGCATAAGAAATTCTAACATTTAAGTTGTTTAACTTTTCACTTTGATAAACAATAATTTCTTGACCAGCAACAAGGTTATTTAACCCTTTAACGCCTTGCAATAAAATATCTGCTTTAGCACCATTATACATATGGTCAGTATTAAGTTTATTAAAATCTACTTCTTCTAAATTATTAAAAGATAAATCAAGTTTTGATAATTTTGATGTAGGAAAATCAATATTAGAAATTGCAGAAAATTCATTATTTGATAAATCTACTTTTGGTCTTTCAGAAGCCAATAAATTTAAACCAGTTAAATTAATTTCACTTAATTTATTAGAAGATAAACACAATTCATGAATTGTATTTAAATCTGGGTTAATTTCAACAGATGTTAAACCACAATTTTCTGCTTTTAAAGTAACCATATTTGTTAAAGAACTAAGGTCTGTTCTGTTAATAGTAGTAATTTTATTGTTATTTAATACCAAAGTTTTTATATTTCTTAAATCTAAACTGTTTAAGCCAGAAATGTCTTTAATAGGAGATACATCATAATTTATTAAACAAGTGTATCTTGCATTAACACCAACAGTTAAATCTAATAAACCATTGTTTAAATCTTCAACCAATTTTTGTCCGTCTGGAGAATCTACAACAACAGCATCTTTATATCTATTGCTAAAAGTATCTGCATAAAACCCCGGTGTTGCTGCCCCATTATTTAATGCTTTTGATAATACTTTTAAAATATTATACAAAGAAGTATCCATTTCATAAATATCTTCATATGTTGTTGCATTTATTTCTGGAACATCATTTGATGCTGCATATACTTTTTGATTGCCAAAAACATTTGCACCAAAAACAGAACAAAAGCAAAAACTAATAATTAGCAATAAAAATGTTAAAACTTTAGTTTTTTTATTCATACTAATTTCCCTTTTATAAAATAATAATATTTATACATTAGTTTATGTAATATTTTAACAAACATTATAAGTATTTCAAAACAATTAACGCAAATTTATTTGTGCTAAACTAACTAATTAAAAAATAAATTTTTTAACTATAATTTTTGACTTATCATAAATTACTATGATAAAATATTTGTAAGCTAATATTAAAAGGAGATTTTGCAAATGGCTAATAAAAATGAAGGTTTAGAAAAAATTCTTGACACCCTCGGCGAAATTTTGGCTTTTGTTACAGTTGCTTTATATGCAGTATTAATTGTTAATGCAACATGGACATTTATCCCTCAAGGAACATTCTTCAACATTTTACTTGTTGCTAAGAATTATGCTTCTCTTGCAGTTGTTGCCGTTGTTGGTCTTGAAGCAGTTGTAAAAAAAGGATTTATTCTCAAATTAATTTTTATCATCTTACTTGCAATTGTAATTATTTTCCAATTCTTCCCAGGAACTTGGGCAAACTTTACAACATTATTTTAAAAAATAAAAAAGAGGGCTTTGGCAAAAACCAAAGTCCTTTTTTTTGGTTTTTTACAATAAAAAATAGACGCTATTTTTTGTTAAATAACGCCTATTTTTATTTTTTTAATTTATTTAAGCAAATCTTCGTTTTTTAAAACAGTATATAAATGTGCTGTTGGAAGCCCTACTATATTGTGGAACGAACCAGAAATCTTTTGAACAAATTTGCCTGCATACCCTTGAATAGCATAACTACCGGCCTTATCCATTGGTTCTTTTGTAGCAACATATTCATCAATTTCTTCATTTTCTATGTATCTAAACAAAACAGTTGTAGAACACACAAAAGAAGCAGTTACAGCATTTTCGTCATCTTCAGTAGCCATTACACAAACTCCAGTTAAAACTTTGTGTTTTCTGCCCCTTAACATTTTAAGCATTTTTTTAGCATCTTCTTCATCTTTTGGTTTACCCAAAACTTTGTTGTCTATAACTACAACTGAGTCAGCACCAATAACACATCTTTCTCCTGTTTCTTTTTCAAATATTGCTCTTGCTTTGCCTTTTGCAAGTTCACACACCAATTTTCTTGGATTTTTGTATTTTAAACTATCTTCATCAAAATTACTTTCTTTAACTTCAAAATCTTTTATTATGGTTGCAAGTAATTCTTTTCTGCGTGGACTTTTGCTTGCTAAAATATATCTCATATCTATTTTTCCTTTATAAATTTTATTATGTTTCTATTGTATATTGTTTGTTTTTTTATTGCAATTTTTTTATGCAGATATACAAAATTTTTATTACTTAATCATTTTTTGTTTTTGTATAAATATGATAATATATTCAAGTAAAATTTTTATTAAAAGGAAGTATTTTATGGCAGGAAGTAACAATAAAACAAACAGAAATGCCTACTTTGCAAAAAAAGCAAAAAGTGAAGCAAAAAAGCTACCAAACATTGCAAAAATATTTATAGTGTTTTTCTTTATTTTAGGCGTTGCAGCAAGTTTTTTAGTTTGCCATTTTTTATGTAAAAATGATTGCTTTGAAATTAATGGCAAAAAAAGTTATTCCATTTCTGTTGGAGAAACTTATATTGATGATGGAGTTAAAGTAATTGGCTTTGGTCAAGACCTAACAGAAAAAGTAACAGTAAAGGTTTATGACGCAAACAAAAATTTGCTATCTGGTTTAGATGCAATTGATACATCTGAAGAAGCAGTTTATCAAATTGAATATACTGTAGATTCTTTTAGATTTAAAGATGTAACACTTATAAGAACAGTTACCGTTGTTCCAACAGAATCAGAAGATTATGAGGAAGAGGAAGATTCTTACAACCCAGACCCAATATCTTTTGTATTCAACTTTGCTTACTAAAATAAATGCTAAAAGGAGATTAAATAAAAATGAAACAAAAAACAAAATTTAAATCATTTATATTTTCTGTTGTAGCATTTGTTGTAGGTGTTATAGCAGGGTTAAGTTCTTATGTGCTTGCAATGTCGCCAGAATCAGATACTTTATTTTCAATTGCAAAAGGTGATTTATCTATACACTTTTTAGAACTTGGAAATAAACATGCTGGTGATTGCATTTACATAAAAGCAAATGATAACGACATTTTAATTGACGCAGGTTCCCGTCAAAACAGTGCAACAACAATTATAAATTATGTAAACAAATATTGTGAAGATGACACTCTTGAATATGTAATTGCCACCCACGCCCACCAAGACCATATTGCTGCCTTCCCTTCTAATACAAGTGGTAATCGTAAAGGTATTTTTGCAGAATACACAGTAGAAAATATTATTGACTTTGGCGAAGCATCTAAATTTGGAGATATTGGTGGAAACAAAACCCCAACTCAAGTTTATACAAATTATGTTACAGAAAGAGACCTTGAAATTGAAGCAGGTGCAAACCACATTGCAGTTAGTAATTGGGGAGACGAAATTGATTCTCCACAAATTCAAACAACTTTTGATTTAGGCGAAGGCATTACATTAAAAATTTTATACAACTATTATTATAATCACGCAACAAGCGATGAAAACAACTACTCTGTTTGCCTACTTTTAACACAAGGAGATAATAATGTTTTACTTACTGGAGATTTAGAAGAAGATGGCGAAGAATACTTAGTTGAATATAACACTTTGCCAGAATGTACTCTTTTTAAAGCAGGACACCACGGTAGCAAAACAAGTAGTAACGATGTTTTACTTGATATAATTAAACCTAAAAATGTTGTATTTACTTGTATTGCTGGTAGTACAGAATATACAACTATAACTGCAAACACTTTCCCTACCCAACTTGCTATAGATAGAGTTGCAAAACATACAGTAAATTGTTATGTAACAAGTATTTGTACCAATACACCTGCAGAACTCGCAGCAAAAGATTTTTCTAAATTTGAATCAATGAATGGAGATATTATTTTTACTTCAAACAAAGATGGATACTCAATACAATGCACAAATAATAACACACTTTTAAAAGATACAACTTGGTTTGAAGAAAATCGTAATAGACCAGCAAATTGGTAATAATTTAATTTATAAGAAATAAAAGAGAGTTTAAAAACTAAACTCTCTTTTTTGTTTACATTTTTTATTTTTACTAAAATAAATAAATCTAAAAATTATTTATTTTTAAATAAAAAACCAATAAAACAAATATGTTGACAAAACTTTAAAAGACCTATAAAATATCATTGTTTTATTTTTAAATAAAACTTAACTAAATATATTTTTTTATGCGCTAATGTGGCTCAGTGGTAGAGCACTTCCTTGGTAAGGAAGGGGTCGCGGGTCCGATTCCCGCCATTAGCTCCATTTTTTTTATAAAGAGGTTTTACTTATGAAAAAATTTTTGCAAGTTTCTAAAAAACCGTTTGTAATTGCAGTTATTGCTTCTGTTCTTTGTATAATTGATGCATTAATTGGTGGTTTATTTGTAAAAGGTGGCTCTTTTATGTGGGTTGCTTTTGCATTTTGGACAGTGTTCTTTGCTGCAACTACTAAAGACAGAATTAAAGGTTTTATTGGCACAATTATTGGTTATATTGCAGCCATAGTAATGATGCTTATAACAAGTTCATTTTCGTTAAACATTTATGTTGTTAGCATTAGTACTTTGGTTGGTGTTTTTGCAATAAACTTTTTAGTTATGTACTTAGAAAAAACTGAAAAATTTTGGACAAACTCTATTAGTGGTGTTTTTGTTGGCATTATGCTTACTTTTAGTGGTTTTGGCATTGGCTTAAACCCAATAACAAGTTGGACAAACTTTGGTGTGATGTTGGCAATACTTAGTACATATGCCGTTTTAGGTTTATTATGTGGATTTTTCTCTATGTTCTTTACAAAAAACAAAAAAGAAGAAAACGCACAAGTGCATAGCAATGAAGAAAAAGAAGAAAAATAAAAAAATTTTTAAACAAAAAAGGAACTATTTTTTAGTTCCTTTTTTTTAACATAAATTTAATTTTATTAGTTATTTCCTTTTATTTCTTCTTTCTTTACTTCCACAACTTGTCCGTTCATTTCTGCTTCGTTTATAATTTCATATTCTTTCCTTATTTGGCGTTGCTTATACATAACTATATATTTAACAGGACATAAAACCATAAATGCAATTACTAAAATTTTAAATACTGTTAAATTTCCAATTAAACCCATTAAAAGCATTACAAAGTAAGAAAGCACCCTACTAAAACAAGTAATAATTTCAATAGAAAGTTGATGCTCTGCAATATATTCTCTTTTGCCGATATGCTTTATAATTGCATCCCTTTCGCTACTACCAAAATAATCAGAAAAATAAATTGCAATAGTTAGGAAAAAGTTAAATATTACCAAAGTAACTTCATTTAACCAAAATATTAATGCAATACTTGATAAAAGTGGTAAAAATCCAATAATTATATAAATTGCAAATTTATTTGTTTTTGGGTTGTTATCAAATATTTTAAATAAAATAAGTAAAACCATTGTAACTACAGAAGAAATTGATGTAAATAAGCCCAAGCCAAAATTTGTTTTAAAAGCAAATAAAATAAGAACTGTTAATAATAATTTATAGGTATTTTTTACACCAGATAAAAGTGCATTAATGTAAGTGTATTTAATTTTACTTCTTGCCTCTTCATCTTTTTTTAATGCCCTATAAAACTTAAATAACTGAAGTTTAGAGCCACTTCTTTTATGTGACATAATAAAGAAAGAAATAACAAGTTGAGCAATAGTAACAAGCGTCATATAAATTGAAATATGTGCAAAACTTGAACTATCAATAAAGAAGCCAAGAACAGTAGGCATTACAATTTTAATTATGTTAACACCAATAACAGTTAAAATATTGTATTTTTTAATTGAAACACGGTGAGCAAATTCGTTTTTCATAACAAAGTAGCCAGCATAATATAAAGCATTTGAAATACCACACATAACACCAACTAAAATAACCCAGCTTGAAATAACTTCTGCCCAAAAAACAAGACATATAACCAATGCTAAATTAACAATAATGCCAAGTTGTAAAAATATTGTTCTGTTACTTTTTTTAACAAAATGGCTAATAAACAAATAAAACAACGCATAACAAACATACTGAGCAATGTAAAAAATTGCAGCATTATATAATCCACCTGTTAAAACATTATCAGCTGTCATTGTGATAATGTGAGAAGTTAAAAATGTATTTGTAAAAAGTTCCATTACACCACGAAAAAGGTGTATAGAAAATAAACATTTTTGATTTCTATTTAATTTTGCCATTTTATAATCCCCCTATTAACCATTTTTTATTTTAGGGATTTTTGTTAAAAGCAACAAAAAAGCCCGTTTTTACAAACAGGGCTTAGGCGACAAAAAATATTTATATTGATGTTGAGCATCAAAAAAGCAAATCATTTTTGCAAAAATTACAAAAGCAAAAAAAAGGTCTTTAACAACTGCTTTAATTTCTTTTAAGTTAGCAATTGTAAAAATTTTCCTCATTTTTACTACCTTCTTTTGCAAACATTTTCCAATTTGATTCTACTAAAATAAAAAATATATTTCAAGTATCAAAATTAAATATTTTTGCTTAAATAAGGCATTTTTAATTTATTTGTTTATGTTGTACATTACTATTTTTATTTTTTGTTATTCTTCTTACTTAAAAACGCTAAAATCTTCTTTTTTAGCGTTTTTATAAAAATGCAATTTGCTATTTTTTAAACAAATTAAATAATCCAGTAAACATATTATTTTGTTGTTTTTTATTTATGTTTTGAACATTTATCTGACTTTGATATTGAATAGCCAAATTTAGGGCAAGTAAAGGCACATCTTTATTTTGCTCAAAAATTTCTGGTAAGTTTTCTTCTGTTATTGGGTGTGGCAAATTTTCATTACCCACCTCTATTGTATATGCAGGAATTTTTAAATATCTAATACACCAATCTTTATATCCACCAGAACTACTTTCAGTTGGCAATAAAGGATAACCTGTTAAGTTGGATAACTGTTGCCCTATTTGTCTATCACGCAACAAGTCAATTTGGCTTTCTTGTGTAAAACCATAATAAATAACTTCTCCTTTTGAGTGGTACGAAATTGTTAAAGTCGGTTTTATTTTATTTGTAAAGTTAATTAATGCATTAACTTCTCTTTCGCTATTTGGATAAAAACCAATAAAATTCTGAGAGTTAGGACATCTTACATTTTGGCTACCCTGACCCCAATCAACATCAAAATTTGTGTTTAAGTCAACCAAATTTATATTTGCTTTAAACTGTGAAAAATCTTCACTATCACCATTTCCTGCAATTAAATATTTTTTTGTTATATCACAAGCAACACTATTTATGCCATCTAAAACAAGTTCAACACCATCTGGATTTGTTAAAAAAACAAAATAAATACCTCCGTTTTTTGTCCCACCCGTTTTATTTAAATATTTTGCCTGCTCTATCATTAAAAGTGTTGTTATATATTCTCTTGCGTGTATTGCCCCTTGAATTATTATTTGTGTACCATCATAACTACCTAAGTGCGTTGCTAAAATGTTTTTGCCTAACACACTTTTACCAATATTAAAAAGTTCTAACCCATCGTTTTGAAGGTCAACGATTTTTTGTACTAACTCTTGATAAGTCAATTTATTCACCTCGTTTTTTGTAATATATATTCTTTATACAAAAATTAAGTGAATTTTATTTTTTAAACTTTCTACAAAAAATAAAACACTTTAAGATCGCTCTTAAAGTGTTTTAAAAAAGGGGTTTTAATAAATTTTCAAATTATTTTTTTCTATATTCTTTAGCATCTTCAATTCTTGCTTTAGCAGCTTCTGTTCTTGCGTTTGCTTCTTCAATTTGCTTTTGTTGTTCTTCACGCATTTTTGCTGTTCTTTCTGATGGGCTCATATGAGCATCATCCCAAGTTTGTTTAGCACTTTCTTTTGCTTTTCTCCAAGTGTTAGTGCCTCTATTTTCTTCAAAATTTGCTCTGCTTTCAGCTTTTACTGCTTTCCAGTTTGCTTTGTCTACTTCATGTTGAGCTTTTGCACTTTCTTTCATATCTCTAAATGCTTTTTTAAAAAAGTTTTCTTTTTTTACTTCTTTTTCTTCTTCTTTTTTTGCCATTATTATTCACCTTTTTCGTTTAACAATTCATCACTTTTTTCTATAATTTCTTGTGAAAATTTTGACTTTCTTCTTTGTAATATTTTTTTATATAATGTATAAGTTGAAGAAACCATACCAATACCAATAACTCCAACAACAATACCAAAAGCCATCATAGAGCCAATAATTTTCATTGCTAAGCACATACCTGTACCTAATACTAAACTTCCTACAATGCCATAAATATAAGCAAAAATTAACGCAGGTTTTTTAACCTTTTTATCAAGTTCTTTTAGTTCTTCTATCTTTGATTTTTCTTTTGTCTTTTCTATATAATTTGCTTTAATTCTTTCAATTGTTTGTATATCTTTGTTTTCCATAAAAATGTTTTTCTCCTTTTTCATTTTACACGAGTATTATAGCTATTAAACATTGTTAATTTATAAAAATCTTTCTAAAGTTTTGTATTTTTTTTGTTAAAGTTTTGTAAAAACTAATTTTAGAAATAATTTTTTTAATTTTAGATAAAACCATTGCAAAAATAAAAAATGCCTACTAAAAGTAAGCATCTTTTTTATTTTACATAAACGGTGAAATTAAATTGAAAAGCCCAGCAAGCATTCTGTAGGAAAGTTTTCTTCTTCTCATATTCTTTTCGTTAATTTGTTTACTATATTTAATAGTTTTTTCAAAATCTTTGTTAATATCTTTTAAAACAGAAACTTCATTTGTAAAAACAGCACTTTCAAATTGCTGATAAAAACTACGCAAATCCATATTAATAGAACCAACAATAGCAGAGTTTTCTGTTAATACTACTTTACTATGAACAAAACTGCTTGTCATTGTATATACTTTAACTCCAAATTCCAACAACTTTTCTGCATTATTTCTTGAAACAATATATACAAATTTTTTGTCTGCTACATGTGGCAAGATTATTCTTACATCTACACCTGCACGAGCTTTGTTTATAATTAAATTTTTAATAGTTTCGTCAGGAATAAAATAAGGAGTCATAATATATAATTTTTCTTTTGCGTGAGATATTTCGTTTGCATAAATATTTTGCGATATAGAAAAATCATAGTTAGGACCACTAACAAAAGGGGTTACAACTCCATCAACCTTTGCTTCATCTTCTGCCTTATTAATATAGGTATCATAGTTTATTTCTTCGTTGGTTAAAAATCTCCATTGTCCTAAAAAGGCAATTGTAAAATTGTCGGTTGCTTTACCTTTAATTTTTATTCCACTGTCTTTCCAATATCCGTGCATAAGTTTTTCGTTAACATACTCATCTGCTAAGTTTGTTCCACCCGTATATGCAATTTTGCCATCAATTACCACAATTTTTCTATGGTCACGCAAATTAAGTGCAATATTGAATATTGGCAACATTTTATTAAAGCCATGCAATTTTATGCCTGCTTTTGTTATTTCTTTTTTTGTTTTACTTTTTAATGTTCCATGGCTACCCATATCGTCATAGATAATTCTAACATCAACACCCTCTTTAACCTTTTGTTTTAAAACATCTAAAAATCTTTTTAATAAAACTCCGTTAGAAACAATATAATATTCTATAAAAATAAATTGTTTTGCCGTTTTTAAATCTTTTAAAACACTATCATAAAATTGTGCACCACTTGAAAAGTATTTGCACTTAGATTTTAAATGAGTTGCAAAACCACCAGCATTAAATAAGTAATCACAGTTATTTTTTACTTCTTTACTCAAATGTTGTATATCATTTTGCTTTTGAACTTTGTGTGTTTCTTCATCAATCCTTTTATATTTTCTTTTTGAAAGAGAAAACAGAATGTGCTTATCAGATAAAAAATAAAAAATATAACCAAAACTTGAACATAAAAGCAAAAATAATACCCATGTGGCTTTTGCCTGACCATGATAATCACTTGCCAAAACATATATGCATGTTAATAAAGAAATGGCAAAAGAAACAATTATATATCCCTTAAAAATTTGCAAAAAGTACATTTGCGCAAATGCAAAAACTAAAAATTGAAGGGCAATAAGAGATAAAACTATAATGGTTTTTAATACACCCAAACCATTACCCTCTGTTCTTACCTTAACAGCATAAATTTTGTCATTTTGTCTTGCTTTTATAACAGGAACTTTTGGAGTAACAGAAAAATTATTATTTTCCATTTTTACCTCCCATTAAAAACTTTGCCCTTTCGCAAATATTTTCAATTTCCAACTCTAATACACTTATTTTAGCATCAAAGTCAACTTTTTCTTTTTTATAAATCTTTGGAACAATAAAAGATCCTGTAAAAACTAAAATTAAACCTAATACTAAAAATATTATATCGCCAGAAGCCCAAATATTAAAAAACTTAAAAATTAAATCCAACGATCCTAAAACTAATAAAGCCATACCAAGTAAACCAAAAATTAAAGCAAGAGAAGTTGTCTTGGCGTTTTTGCTTCTTTCTATTTGTCCAACTTTATTAAGGCGTTCTTCCATATAAACTTGCAATAATTGCAAATCATCTTTATTTTTTATTTTATGAGGTCTAACAAAAGCAACTTCTACAATATCTTCATAATCTTTATTATCTTCTTGCTTTTCTAATTGCCAACCAAAAATTTCATATTTTTTAATAATGTCTTCTAACTTATTTCTTTTTACATATAAATTTAAAACATCATAATTATTATAATCATTTATTTTCATCATTTAACAACTCTTCACTTATCTTTAAAATTTTATCAGAATATTTGTTTTTTAAAAAGCTATTTACTTTTAAAAATATTGGATAAACAAAAAACATAGTTATTAAACCAATTAAACCTACAAAAACTCCTAAGCCAACCATTTGCCACTCTAATATCATTGTAAGCCCTAAGCCAAAAATTAATAAACTAACTATACCTAAAACAAGAGAAATAATTGTAGGATAACTTTTAACTTTGTTATCTAATTTTCTTAAATAACTTAAACTGTTGTTGTTATTTTCAGGAAGATAGCTTCTACGAATGCTCTCAATTTCTTTTCTTTCTTCTGCAGTAGGAGCAGAATATTCATATTTAAAATCGTATTCAGTTTTCTTCATTTGTCTTATCCTTTTCTTCTAAAATTTCAATTTGAGCATCGTGGTTGTTTTTATCATTATAAATTTTAAATTGTTTTTTATTCTCTGTTTTTTTATTTAAATTAATATTTTGTAAATTAATTACCAAATCATTATTTTCAATATTGTTTTCTGTTTTCGATTTTTTTAAGCTCTTTTTATCTTTAATAATTTTATTAGCTTTTATAATCATAAAAATACCTACTATTAAAATTAAAACACTTATTGCAAGGCCTGTTATTGCATTTGCTGCACTTTTTTGACTTTGTGGTGAAAATGCATGAAACATAGCAACTTGTAAAACTATAACAGAAACTAATGCTTTTGCAAGATTGATATTTCTTATACTTTCAATAAATAAATCATCGTATTTTTTAACTTTAAAAAAGTTGTAAATTGCCAAAATTAAATAAGTAAAAGTGTAGGCAGCAACAGCATATAACATAATTCCTGCATATTTAAAAGACATATTTGCTGTATAAATTAACACTAAAATACCAGACAAAACAAAAGTTAAAATTATAAGCATAACTCCACAATATCTATAAACTTTTGCTTGCTTTAACTTTGTGTTGTTTCTTTTTCTGTTATAAAAAACAGCACCTTTAGTTAAACTTAATATCAAGTAATAAGAAGCAATAGAAATATACCACTCTGACCTTGATAAAATACCAAAAATACCAATAAATGCAACATATGCAACATTTAAAATAAAAGAAAAAAATGAAAACATTATAGTTCTATAACCATAATTAGTTAACAAAATTCTTGTTAACTTGTATTTTTTTAAAATTTTTACAATGCCAGCTTTCATTTTTTTTGCATATATCACTATAGTATAAATAAAATAGCTTAAACTTATAGCCGAAACAAAATATAAAATATAATGAAATACTGTTTGTTTTTTAACTAAAACAACAAGAACTATAGTTCCTGCTACAAGCAGTACAAAGCCAATGTAAAACAGCGTTAACCACAAAATATTTGGGGTTTTAATTTTGTTCCAAGCCCTTTTAAAAAAATTCATTTTTCTCCTTTATTAAAATTTTTTATTTTCTAATTATTTATAGCAAACATTTAATTTGCCAATTTAACAATAAAAGTACTTCCAACTCCCACTTTACTTTCTACAAAAATCTCGCCACCAATTAGGTCAATAACTTTTTTAACAAGAGCAAGCCCCAACCCATTACCTTCAGAACTATGAGAAGTGTCGCCCTGATAAAATTTTTCAAAAATATGATTGCCCACTTCTTTAGAAATGCCACAACCATTATCTTTAACTTTTATTTCAACATACTTATCTTTCTTTTTTAAACTGATATTAATTTTTCCTTTTTGACTTGTAAACTTGATTGCATTAGAAATTAAATTATTTATTACAATTTCAAGCAAAGTTTGAGAAGAGTAAATTTTAATTTCGTCAATATCACATTTAAGTGTTATTTCTTTTTTTTCTAATAATGTTTCATACTGCAAAGTAACAACTCTTACTAATTCTGATAAATCAAACTTAGCCATTTCTACATTTATTTTTTGATTTTCAAGTTTATTAAGTTTTAATATATTAGAAATTAAATTTGATAATTTTATTGTCTGCCTTTCAAGCCCAATTAAACATTCTTTCTTTTTTTCTTTTGCTAAATTTTCATTTTGAAGTGTTTTTGCATAGTTTTGAATTACCGTAAGAGGTGTTTTTATTTCGTGCGAAACATTTGATATAAAATCTGTTTTTAACATTTCATTTTTTGAAAGTTCGGCAGACATTTTATTAATATTTTCAAAAATCAAATCATATTGATCGTATTTATTATAACTATGTAGTGGCAAAAGTTTTACACTAAAATCGCCAGAAGCAATTTTTTGTGTTGCATCTAAAATCATATTTACAGGTTTTTCAATCATAAGTTTTCTTCTTATAATATCCATAATACAACAAAAAAAAGCCCCTACAATAATTATGCCTAAAACAGATAAAACAATAATTAAAGTATCTCCTCTTGTATTTTTATTTGCTATGTAATAAATAACAATAGAACTGGTTGATGTTATAATAATAGTTACAAAAAATAGCAAAAAACCAATAATAGAAAACTTTATTTCGTTTGTACTTCTTTTCACTTTAATACCACCTTGTAACCTAAGCCATGAACGGTAACTATTTCAAAACCATTGCAATTGCTTGTTTTCTCTCTAAGTTTTGCCATATAAACATCTACCGTTCTTGATGTAGCAGAAGAATCAAAATCCCAAAACTCTTCCATAAGTTGTGATCGAGTAAATGTCTTTTTAGGATAAGACAATAATTTAAATAACAAATCAAATTCTCTAACAGTTAAAGACATTTCTTTGCCATCAATATAACCCATATGCTCTGTACAATTAAGTGTTAAATTACCAACAACAAGTTCTTTGTTCTCTTCAAAAGTTGTTCTTCTAAGTATTGCGCCTATTTTTAAAGCCAACTCTTCAATATCAAAAGGTTTAACAATATAATCATCTATGCCCAACTTATAACCAAGCTGTTTTGAAAACTTATCATCTCTTGCAGTCATAAAAATTATTGGGGTTTTTTTATCTTTTTCTCTTATTTTTTCTACAAAAGTAAAACCATCTATTTTTGGCATCATAATATCACTAATTATTAAATCAAATTTCTGATTTTCTACTACGATTAATGCCTCTAAGCCATTTTCACAAGAAACTGTGTTATACTCGTTTTGTTGCAAATAACTACACAAAGAACTATTTAACTCTTTATCATCTTCAATAACTAACAATTTTTTAAGCATAACAAATCTCCTTTTACAAAATTTATTCTACCATACTTTTTATAGTTTTTGTTTTTTTTAAATGTAAAAGTTTTGTAAAAAATTGTTTAAATTAATGTTTTTCTTTTTTTTCTTTTTTGTTTTTTTTAATAGAATTTTCACAACAAAATAAAAACCTTTAATTTATAATAAAATAAAGGAATATATAAGTTTAAGTAATAAAAAAAGCAAAGAAATTTTCTTTGCTTTTTGTTTAATTATTCACCAACTTCAACATTTGGCTTTAATGTATTCCAAAAATCTTTACTATTTGCAATTTCTGTACCATAACCTAAATTAGAAGTAAAGCTTGTATAAAAAGATGATTTTGCATTTTCTATTTGCAAATTAATATCTGCTTGGTCAAGAAATGTTAAAATAATATTAATTGCACTGTTTAAAGATTCTTCAATACTTATTAACTCTTCAGCAACAACACTCACTATATCAGAAGCAATTTTTAAAGCGCCTTCAATTTGTTTGTCTGAATTTCCATATAAAGCATCATATGCTGCTTCAGCAGCAATTTCAAAACCTTGTATGATGGTTTCATCTTCTTTATTTAATCTTGCTTCAAGTAAATCTTTTTTTGCTTCAATATAGCTGTTTAAAGCGTCGTTATAACTATTTGTATTAATAAATTGTGCTTCGTATGTAGATTTATAAATATTAATTTGGCTTTCTAATTCTTCAATTGTATTGTTTAAATGTGTTTTAAATTTTTCAAAATTAGTAGTTCCAGCAATTAAATTTAAATCAATGTTTAAATCGTTTAAAAATGTAGTAAATATATTCTCTGCAATTTCTGGTATATTATCAAGTTGAGTTTTAACTGCTTCAAATTTTGCTTTTAAAATTTCACCTTCTCTTAAAGAATAATACAAATTTTTTAATTCTTGAGAATAAATATCTTTTGTTTCTTCTCTAATTTCTTTAACTTTTGAAATAAGTTGTTCTTCACTCATTCTAAAAATTTCAATTTCTGTTAAATCTTTCATAGATTTTCTTACTAAAGATTGTAATTCTGCTTTATTAATTTTTTCAAAAGAAAAGTTAACATTAAAATTTGTATCTTCTAAATACTCTTTTGCATTTTTTACTACTTGATTATATAAAGAAGAGTTATTACCAGAAATTTCAATTTTAAATTGATTTTCACTAAAAGAAATTTCTCCTTCTACTAAAAAACCATTATCTTTTGTCAATTCTAAAAATTTTTCAACAGCAGCATCTGCAGATAAGGAAACAAATTGTGCTTGAGCCAAAATAAAATTTCCTTCATCATTATTTGCACTAACACTAACAACATTATTATCTTTATCTAAAACAAGTTCTATTGATGGATTAAGTGTTAAATTCATAACTTTACTTGTTTTAACTTCTGGATTTGATGGATCTTCACCACAAGCAAAAAGAACAGAACCAAAACCAAACATCATTACCAATGCTACTAAACAAGAAAATATCTTTTTAGTAAAATTTTTCATATGGACCCCCTAAAATATAGATAAATTATACATTATTATTTTTTTGTAGACAAATAAAAAAATAAAATTTAATAAAAGTTATTATATAAATTAAAATGTTTTTGCATAAAATATTAATTAATTATGCATTAAATAAAAATAATGAGCTTTTTTATTAATAAAAATACAAATAAATAAATATTTATTAAAATAAAAAACAATTGAAAAATGTTTTCAATTGCTTTTATTTATCTTTTTTTAATAATAGTTTTTGTAATTTTAAACATCTTGCTTTATCCATTGCAGGAGTTTTTTCTAACCTATATTTCATACCAAGTTTTTTATATTTATCTTTAGCCATATCGTGATATGGTAAAAGCTCTACTTTTTTTACATTTTTAATTTTAGAAATAAATTGTTTTAACTTTAAAATATCTTCTTCTGTATCATTAAAACCCGGAACAATTACTTGTCTTAACCAAAGTTTTTTCTTTTTTTCTTGGCAAACTTTTAAAAAGTTATTAAACCTATCTATGTTTTGCCCTGTAAGTTTTTTGTATGCCTGTGGGTCTATTGCTTTAATATCTAAAATAACTGTATCTACATAATCTAAAATTTCTTCAAAATCATCAGCACAACCAGAGGTATCTATTGCAGTGTTTATATTGTTTTCTTTGCAAAGTTTAAGAGTTTGCAATAAAAATTTGCTTTGCATTAATGGCTCTCCACCAGAAAAAGTTACTCCACCTTCCTTACCAAAATAACTTGAATATCTTTTAATTTTTTTTACAACTTCTTCCGAAGTCATTAATTTTTTTTCTGTTTTTAAAGATAAATTTTCTGGATTATGACAATACAAACATCTTAGTGGACAACCTTGTAAAAAAACAAGAACCCTTATGCCCGGACCATCAACAAAACCAGTTGTTTCTATTGAAGAAACATTACCTAAAACCTCTTCACTTTTAACTTCTTTTGTCATTTATTTTTTTACCCTTTATTTACCTTGATATTTTACTAAAAGTATGTACTTTTAACAAGTATTTATTTGTTAAAAAATATTAAAAAAATACAAAAATAAAAATTATAAAGTTCTTTTAAATAAAAGATTTTAAGAATTTATTAAAAATACTTAAAAAAACCCTTAGCATAACGCCAAGGGTTTTTAATTAGTACATATTTAAGTTTATTTTATTATTAAACTTTTTCGTGGAAAGTTCTTGAAATAACTTCTTGTTGATGTGCTTTACTTAATTTATTAAAGTTAACAGCATAACCAGAAACTCTAATAGTTAAGTTTGGATATTTCCAAGGATTATTCATAGCATCAATTAAAAGTTCTCTATTAAATACATTAACATTAAGGTGTTGTGCTTTTTGGTTAAAGTATCCATCAAGAATAGAAACTAAATTATTTTGTTGCTCATCATCACCATGACCTAAAGCATCTGGAACAATTGAGAATGTATTTGAAATACCATCTTGACAGCAATCACAGTAAGGAACTTTTGCAACAGAGTTAAGAGAAGCTAAAGCACCTGAACAATCTCTACCATGCATTGGGTTTGCACCAGGAGCAAATGGTTCGCCAGCTTTTCTTCCGTCTGGAGTTGTACCAGTTTTCTTACCATACATAACGTTTGATGTAATTGTTAAAAGTGAAAGTGTATGTTTTGCATTTCTGTATAATGGATTTTCTTTTAAGTAACCAATAAATTCTTTTGCAAGTTCAACAGCAAGTTTGTCAACTCTATCATCATCATTACCATATTTTGGATAATCGCCATCAATACTGAAATCAACAGCAATACCTTCTTCATTTCTTACAGGAGATACTTTTGCATATTTAATAGCTGAAAGTGAATCTGCTGCAACAGAGAAACCTGCAACACCAAAAGCCATTAATCTATCAACTTTAGTGTCGTGTAAAGCCATTTGGCTTGCTTCATATGCATATTTATCGTGCATATAGTGAATAATGTTCATTGCATCAACATATGTTTTTGCAATTTTCTTAAGAGCTACTGAATATTGTTTTCTTACTTTATCGTAAGTTAAAACTTTTTCGTTATTTTTTTCTAAGCCACTTACTACAAGTTTACCAGATTTTTCATCAACACCACCATTGATAGCATAAAGTAAAGCTTTAGCAAGGTTGCAACGAGCACCAAAGAATTGCATTTGTTTACCAGTTCTCATAGCACTTACGCAACAAGCAATAGAATAATCGTTGCCATAAAGTGGACGCATTACATCGTCGCCTTCGTATTGAATTGAATCTGTTAAAATTGAAATTTTAGCACAGAATTTTCTAAATTTAATTGGCAATTTTGAAGAATATAAAATTGTCATGTTTGGCTCTGGACTTGGGTTTAAGTTGATTAATGTTTGAAGATATCTGAAAGATGTTTTTGTAACTAAACTCTTTTTATCATCAGCCATACCACCAATAGATTCTGTAACCCATGTTGGATCGCCAGCAAAAATTTCATCATAGTCAGGTGTTCTTAAGTGTCTAACTAATCTAAGTTTAATAATAAATTGATCGATAAGTTCTTGAGCTTGTTCTTCTGTTAAAACACCATTTTTTAAATCTCTTTCAATGTAGCAATCAAGGAAAGTAGAAGTTCTACCCAAACTCATTGCAGCACCGTTATTTTCTTTAACACTTGCAAGATAACCAAAATATGTCCATTGAACAGCTTCTTGTGCGTTGTTTGCAGGTCTTGAAATATCATAGCCATAACTTGCAGCCATTTCTTTCATTTTGTCAAGAGCTCTGTATTGTTCGCTCATTTCTTCTCTAATTCTGATGCCTTCTTCTGTAGAAACATCAAGCATTACAGTGTTAAATTCTTTTAATTTTTCTTCTTTAATTCTGTCAATACCATATAAGGCAACACGACGGTAATCGCCAACAATTCTGCCTCTACCATAAGCATCTGGTAAACCTGTTAATAAACCAGCACTCCTTGCTTTTCTAATATCTGGTGTATATGCATCAAAAACACCTTGGTTGTGTGATTTTCTAAATTCGTTAAATTTATTTTCAAGGTCTGTATCAAGATGTTTTCCATATGCTTCAAGTGCAGTTTTTGCCATTCTTACACCACCATAAAGATTTACAATTCTTTTAAGTGGTTTATCTGTTTGAAGACCAACAATAACTTCGTTTTTCTTGTCAATATAACCTGCAGCAAAACTGTTTACACCTGAAAGATGTTTTAAATCTACATCAAGTAAACCTTTTTTTGCTTCAAGAGCTAAAAGTTTTTCAACTTTGTTCATTATTTTTGTTGTTTTTTCTGATTTGCCACAAAGGAAACTATCATCGCCTTTGTATTCTTTGTAGTTCGATAAAATAAAATCGCTTACATTAATTTCTTTTTGCCAAGCGCCTTTTTTAAACCCTTTCCATGGGTCAATTGTAACAGTTGTTTCTTCTTTTTTCATCTGCTAACTCTCCTAAATACATACTATTTTAAAAACAGATTAAAGTTTAATATTTTTGACAAAAAAAGTCAATAAGTAAAAGCTTTTTTTAGTGTGTTTTTTTTGTTTTTAATACTACATTTTGCACAAAAAAATTAATATAATTTAGTTTGTGTTTTTTTATTAAAAAAATTTATTAAATTTATGTTTTTTATATAACAAAAAAGGGAATTTGACTAAGTCAAATCCCTTATATATTAGTTTTTAAGCGAAATATAAATATTTTTATCTTCAATGTTTTTTTCGTTTATAATTTCATTGTTTATAAGTGTAAAATAACAATTTTCTATTTTTGTTCTGTTAATTTTATATTCCCTTCCATTTTGAGCTTTATATGTTAAACTGTTATTAAATTTACAATCTTCACAACTATCATTTTTATAATTTGTTTTATATGGGCAATGACAAAAAGTCATTATATCTGGCTTGCCTACATAAGTCAATCCAAAAGCAAAATCATTTGCAAAACTTTCAAAACTTTTTACAAAGATTTTTACACCAAATTCATTTAATTTTTTTGCAGTAAAATTATTTGCAATATTAAGATAAACACCACCAATTACTTCATAATCAAGTTTAACAAAATTAATACCAGAAATGTTATTAGCTACAACGCCTATTTGATTAGTTTTAAAACTTAAAACTATTTTTTCAACTTGGTCAAAATCTATTTTTCTTGCTACTTTTGGCAAATTTAAATAGAATTTTTCTATATTATTTTCTAAACATTTTTTATAAAAGTTTTCCACATTTTTTAAAGAAAAGTGTATAGGTGAAAAAACTATTTTTACTTTATTATTTTTAAAATTATTTTTTACTTCAAGTAAATCATTTTCTTCGTTAATTTCTACAAAAATTTCTTGATTACATTTTGTTTTGTAATCTTTATTATTTTCATAATAACTTACATCTTTTTTAATATTAATTAAATCTTTTTCATTATTTTTAATTAACTCTTTTTCTAAACTTACTAAAGCAAGTCGACGAAGTTCATTTAGTTGAGATCGAGCCATAAAAACATTTTGAATATCAGTTTTTAAAGATTTTAAAACAAAAGGAGTATCGTTTGTTTTTTCTAAACAATCTTTTATTGTTTCATATGTTAATCCTTGATTTTTTGCTTTTTCTAAATTATCAAATAATATTTGTGAAATTTCGGTATTTTTTACTCTTAATTTAAGCAATGGTTTCTTGCCTACTTTGCCCTCAAAATAAGCAGAAAATTCAATTTTATTTTTAGTGTTTTCCAACTCACTTTCCCAAGCACTATCAACAGTTAAAAACACTTCACTTTGTTCTTTTGGTTTTGTTTTTGTGTAAACAAAATAATGGTCTTTTTTGTTTGCCTTTTTTACACCACCAACACCAATACTTTGTTCTTGTTTGTTGTATACAAATTTCAATCCATCGTTTTGTTTTATTTCATAACCATTTGTTATTACTAAAATTTCATAAATATCTTTAAAAGGTTTTACTTCTAAAACAGAACCAACTAATACACCTCTATGATTTTGATATTCTTGGTTTATAATTTTAAAATTATTTGCACAATTTAGGTATAATCCGTTGTTATATTCTCCTCTGTTAAATAATTTTTTTAAGTTTTCTTCAACTTCAAACTCGTTTATTTCACCTTTACCTAAAATTGCTTTTTTTGCCATTGAATAAGCCCTTGTAGCATAGGCAACATAAGCTGGTCTTCTTAACCTACCTTCAATTTTTAACGAACAAATGCCAAGGTCTTTTAATTGTTTAACTCTTTTAATAAAGCATAAATCTGTGGTAGATAATAAATAACCTTTGTTTATTTCTTCTCCATTTACTTTAGAAACATATGGTAATCTACAAGGTTGCATACATCTTCCTCTATTACCACTTTCATTAAAAGCCAAACTACTAAAATAACAGTTTCCTGAAAAACAAACACATAATGCCCCCTGAACAAAATATTCAATTTCTAAATTTGTGTTTTGTTTTATTTCTTTTATATCTTCAATAGAAGTTTCTCTGCTTAAAACAATTCTGCTAAAACCCATTTCCTCTGCTATCTTTGCACCTTGCAAAGAATGTATACCCATTTGAGTACTTGCGTGAAGATTAATACCTTTAAAAGTATTTTTAAGTAATGTTGCCACGCCTAAATCTTGAACAATAAAGGCATCAACTTTTGCATTAACAGCACTTTCAACCATATCTAAAAGTTGTGGCAATTCTTCATCTGTTAAAATAGTGTTAACTGTAACATACACTTTTACATTATGTAAATGCGCATATTTAACATAATTTCTTATGTTTTCTACACTAAAGTTTTGGGCTTTATCTCTTGCATTAAAGTTTTTAAGACCCAAATATACTGCATCTGCGCCATTATTTATGGCACAATAAAAACTTTGCTCACTACCAACTGGTGCTAAAATTTCTAAATTACTCAACTTTATTATCTCTTTTTATTAATTTTCAAATTTATTATATCATAGCAATTATCTAATAAAAAGTATATTTTAAAAAATAAAATTAACCCCAAAAGTTTTATATCTTTTAGGGTTAAAATTTTAAATATTATTCGTTCAATAATCTTATTACAAAATTTACATCAGAAAAAGTTGCTTCTGCACCAGAACTGTTTATTAAATTTAAAGTTGAAGTAGCAGAAGTATTATTAAAAATAAAACTACTTGCAAGTTGAGTTGGAGTTGAAGTTTGAACATTTGTTAAAGATACGCTTTGTGGAATAACCGTACCATTGTTTGTAACACTTAAAGATAAATCACCAACTGTATCTCTTACGCCTGTTGAAGTATAAGAAATTAAATAATTGCCAACTTCACTTAAAATTATATCTGTCGAACCATCTGTATGATTTATAGCACCACCTGATAAATTAACAATATCCCCAAGAGGAATAGCTGTTGTATCACCCAAAGCAGCAGTATCTGTATAAAAATTGGCAATTAAATCTGTGCTTCCTTCGCCTGCAGGACCCGTCGCACCCGTAGGTCCAGTTGGGCCTGTTTCTCCTATCGGTCCGGTTGGGCCTATTGGGCCTGTTGCACCGGTTGGACCTATAGGTCCCGTTGCTCCGGTTAAACCTGTTGCCCCTATTGGGCCCGTTGGACCTGTTGGTCCTGTTGCACCCGTAGGACCTGTAGGACCCGGTAAACCACCAGATGGGCCTGTCGGACCCGTTGGTCCGGTAGGCCCTATTGGTCCCATAGGTCCAGTTGGGCCAACTACACCCCAACGATAAGGGCGTGGACATATACAATTACAACAATTCATAAAACTTTCCCTTTTTAAAGTTTTTAAAAGGTTTAAAATTAAACCTTCAAACCATATTATGAATTATTACAACTTAATGTGTACATTAACACTTACCGAACAATTAGTTTTTATATAAATATTGTTATCAAACAAAAAAAGACAGTATTGTTGTCTGTCTTTTAATTTATTTTTCTTTATATCTTTTTAACATTTCTTTATCTTCGCAACTTACTCTAAAACTATCTCTGCATTTACTTATACCTTTGTTTATAACAAACTTATTTAAGTTGTTATTTTTTAAAAACTCAATGGTCTTATCTCTGTGTTTTATAAAACACTCACATAATATCCAACTAAGCATCATATTTACATAATATTCTTTTTCGTTGTAAAATAAATTTAATATTTTAAATATTTTATCTATATACTCGCTGTCTCCAATCATTTTAAATATAATAAGCAAACCAACTCTTCTAACAAATGGTTTTTCGCTTTTAATATATTCTTCTGCCAAATTAAAAAATTCTTTTTGATTATTTTTATTTATTTTAAATTTTAATGTGTCACAAGAAGCCCAGTTATCTATTTTATTTGCATATATATTTAAATATTTTTTGAACATATTAAAATCTTTTATTTTGCAAATTAGTCCACCTATAATTACTGTCATAGAGTGATTTTGCCAAGGAAATAACTCTATTAAACTTATGTAGTTCCCTTTTGCAATTTTCTTTATAATATTTGTTACAATTTGACTTGGCACTGCAATACAGGGTAAAGATGTATTTACAATTCTTTTTTCCCACTCACCTTTTTCTTTGCCTTTGCTAAAAGAAAGCAAATAACTATTTAAAGTTTCAACATCACCTTTATTCCAAATATCTTTAATTAAATTCATTTATTTTTACCTTTTGTTTAACAATTTAAGAATATCAATATTTTATAAAAAATAAAACTTTTTTAATGTTTTTTTAGTTTTTATTTTAATTTTAAAAAGGTTATACTGTTTTTTAGTTTTTAAAAGTAAATAATTTATGATATACTTTTATTATAAATAAAGGATTTTTAAATAATGGATACAAATGTTTTTATATCTAAAATACAAATTAACCAAATAAAAAAATCAAAAAGTTCTATAGAATTGCAACAAATGTCTATTGGCTTTTATGATAAAGATGGCGAAGAAAGTTCGTTTTTAACAAGCATTATGTCAACAGACAAAATGGACAATTATCAACAAAATTTGTTAGGAGCTTTAAATAGTACAAACTGGATACAAGCTATTCATGGTGCAGTTCTTACAAATTTAACCACAATAAAAGATGAAGAAGACCAAACTCACTTAATTGGTTTTGAATCTCCATTTGGTTTAATTTTAAAAAATGAGGTTAAATTGTATAATAGCAACCCAGAACTTACACCTACATTAAAATAATCTTTTTAAATGTATCAAAACATAGACAACATCTATGTTTTGTTTTTTTTATAAACAAAAAAAACTATGCTTTGTTAATAAATTATTAAATAATAATATAAATTGACAATGCTTGTGTTTTTTGATAAACATAAAGTATGGAAAATACAACACCTTTAGATTTGGCAAAACAAAATTGCGTAGATGTCTTTTTACAAGGATATCAAAATTGGAAAAATTTTTCTCGTTTAGAAAAAATTGAATTTGCTTATAAAGCAATGGAAACTATTAGAGATTTTATGTGTATTGAAAATGGTTTAGACCCTGCAAATATGGGTGTATACTTTCAAACATTAGACGGTGGAACATTTAGAAATTCGGGTTTAAGAACCGATCTTCCTAATGGATTTCAATCAGCAGTTAATATTGGTATTCCAACAGTTTTTACATCTGCACAAAATCTTTTTTTTACAATTTCACATGAAATTGGGCATAACATAGATGTTTATCAATCATATCTACAAAGCAACGGCTTACCATATAATAGTATTTCACAAAACTTAATGCAAAATTTAACTGCAAACGAAAAAAACTTTATTTTACAAGCCCAAAGAGATAAATGTGGCTTTAAGTTTTATGGTAAAACTGAAGATGGTGCTCCACTTAATTGGATGGGCTCTCCAGACGAATATAGTGCAGATACTTATGCATATAATTTTGTAAATAATATTTTACAACAAGCACAACAACAAGCAGGAGAAAATGTCGTTCCAACAGAATTGGTAAATTTGTATAAAAATAACGCCGAAAAAACTTTAAATTATCGCCAAGAGTGTTTTAACTCTCTTTTAACCACTTATAGAGAAGAAATTGAACCTACTGGCGAAACACAAGATTTTGCAAGATTTTTTAACAAAGCACAAGACAATACTTCTGAACAATCACTTAACAACGATAGCAATTCAAATGGTTTTGATAAACAAGCAAAAACACATAATCAAGAAATAACAGGGATTTCTCTTGAACAAATAAAAGAAGTTGCAGTTTCACACCCAGAAACATTTTTAAACCCTGTATCTGCCGAAGTTATGGCCGCAAAAGCAGAACATACTGGCGAGGGCGATTTTAGCCCTATAGCAGTAGTTAAAGAAAATAATTCAGTAGCTGTTCAAATGATTAAAGCAGAACTACCTATGTTGTCAACTGCTACAGATATTTCCCCTGAACCTTAATAAATAAAAAAGACACTTTTATATTAAGTGTCTTTTTTTTTATTTTCTTTTTAACCTTAAATCAGCATTATTAATTTTTATTAAAATAGAGTTTGCTTTATTACATAATCTACTAAATGTTCTCTCTCCGTATCTTTTAAATAATTGCTCAAGGTCTAAATTTGTTGCAATAATTGTGCTTTTGTTATTGGCAAGACGCTCGTTGAAAACAGAGTAAAAATATTCCTCGTTATTTTTCATATTTGGTTCTGAACCAAGGTCATCTATTATTAAAACATCACATTGTAAAACGCCATCCAATAACCCTGCCTTATTTTCATTAAAAGATGTACGATATTTTAAAAACAAATCGTTTAAGGCAAAAGCTGTATAATAATTAATAACAACATTTTTTGAAATTAAATTATTGCAAATACTTTCTACTAAATAAGTTTTGCCAACACCAGTAGGACCTGATAAAAGTAGATTTTTATATTTAGAATTTTCTAAATTTTCACACCATATTTTTAATTTTTCATATAATTTTTTTATATCTTCTGGTTTATCAAATATATCAAAATTAGCTTTTTCAAAAGTGTGAGATTTATCCACTTTTATTCCTAAATTGTTGATAATTTCTGTATTTAATTTAAGATAAAAACACTCGCAAAGTTTATCATCAACAACACCTGTATCCTGACATTTTTTACAAGAATATTTTGGAAGCAAATCTTCTTTTTTAATTTTTATTCTATTTAAAATTTTATCCATCTGCAAAGAGTATTCTTTTAATGCTTTTTTATCTTCTACAGTAGGTTGATTTAAAAATTCTTTTTTTGCAATAGAAAAGTTTAAATTTTTTATTATTAAATATGTATTTTTAAATTCTTCATCTTGCATTGCTTTTTCTAAAAATTGGTCTGCTACGGCTTCTGCTTGCAATTTAGAAGATTTTATATCATTTAAAACCTTATTTTTTAATTTTATATTTTTCATTTATATTCCCTTATAAATTTATCTCGTCTAAGTTATCAAACAAAGCATTAACTTCTTCTTCAGAATATGTTCTGGAGGCAAAAGATTTACGCTCAAAAGTTGCACCACTGCTTTGTTTAGGTGTGTTTTGTACTGCTTGATTTTTAATTTGTTCAATAGTATTTAAACCTTTATCATACCAGTCAGATAGCAATGCATTTGCATATTGCATACCATTTGCTTTGTTAACAGATAAATCAAGTGCATAGTTAATAATTTCATCATTAAACTTATATGTATATGTCCAAGTTCTGTAAAAAGACCTATCAAAACTATTAACTCTTCTATCAATATTAAGTTTATTTAAGTACTCTTTAATTTGTTTATCTGTAGCAATAATTTCGTTTAAGTGGTTATCAATACTGCTTACAGAAACCAAACCTAATTTGTGGAATTTTTGAACAGATTGTTCCATGCCTTCAAGAGTTCTTATATTGCTTTTAAAACAGAAATTTGCAATTTGCAATAAAGATTGCTCATTAAAGCCCTTATTAAGCCAAGGAATTATATATGTTTCTACTTCGTTTTCTACAGATTCATAATAAATACCTAAGTTTTTGTTAATTTCTTTGGCTAAAGTTATTAAGTTTGATTTATTTGCTTCATACTCTTGCATTTCTGCAAAACTCATTAACTTTAATTCGTAATATTTGCCAAGCAACTTATCAAGCATTTCAAAACTAAAGTTCTTTGTTTTTGTAGAAACTTTTTTAGACAATAATAAAATATTATTTAAAACAAAGCCATATGCTTTTGTCCATTTTTCATACATTTGTTGATGTTCAATAGACAAATTACCTTTAAATTTTAATGCCTTTGCAACTTGATTTATATCAGATGTTAAAAGGGTTAAACTTTCAATTTTTTCTTCAATTTTTTCTGCTGTTCTAATACCTTCATCTGCCCAAACTTTTGCAACAGTTAATATATAATTACAGTTAATATTATCACCTTTTTTATCAACACAATATTTAACAATCATATTAAAATCACATGGTTGAATATGATAAGTTTCTACAAAATCTATGTATTTGTAAAACTCGTTTGGATTAATTTGTCTGCCAGAAATTATATCTTGAAGTTCTGCAACAAAACTTGCATATTTTTTGTTATCAATTTTCTTTAAATTTTTCAAGTTATCTTTAGTTGGTAAATATCTAACTTCAATAGGGTCTGTTTCTAAAACTTGCACTAAGTTTTGGTCTTGCCAATATAAAAAGCAATTTAAAACATCTTCTTTACTTAACCCTAAATTTTCTTCAAAATTTTCAATTGTGTTATCATATCCAGCACTATTTTGACATTTTAAAAGACCATATAAGTAAACTTTTAAACAACTTTCTGGTGCAATAGGCACATAATCATTTAAAAACTTTACATCTATGCTTATAGTAGCAGAATTACCTAAACTTGTTGAATATTTACAAAATGCCATTTTACACCTCTAATACCCCTTAGTTTAACAAAGAAAAAAGCATTCTTCAATGCTTTTTTACTAAGTTTTATATATTTATAAAAAACGCCAAAAATATATTTTTGGGGTTAAAATTTCTTGACTTTAAATTCTGTCAAGCCCCAGTACAAAGAAGTATTTTTTATCTTCGTCTTTATATTTATTTTCCAATTCTTCTTTAACCTGTTCAAAAGTAATTTTACTGCCAAAAGGTATTACAACATCAAATAAAATGTTTGTATGTGTTTCACCAAAAACCATTCTGAAATCGTGAAAATCTAAACTTTCATCAATATTTTTTAAAATTAATTGTACCTTTTTCTTGTTAAAATTAACCTCTTCATTATCTGTTTCAATAGGGTCTAAGTGAATTGACAAAACTATATTAAGTTGCTCTTTAAAATCTCTTTCAATATTATCAATCATATCATGAGAAATCATAATATCAACTTTAGAAGATACTTCTACATGAGCATTTACAAAAAAGTTGTTTGCTCCATATGAGTGGATTAAAAAGTCGTGCAACCCTAAAACTCCATCATAACTTAAAATTTTATCTTTTAAACTTTTAACAAACTCTGGGTCTGGCATTTCACCAAGTAAAGGACCAATTGTTTCTTTCATAAGTTTTATAGCAGAAATAATAATAAATATTGATACAATTAAGCCAAACACACCATCAATACTAAAACCAATGTTTCCAAAAATATGAATAAGAACCATTGCAACAAGAACTGCAGATGTTGAAATAACATCATTTCTGCTATCTACACTACTTGCTTTTAAAACATCACTATTAATTGATTTTGCAAAATCTTTATATAAAAACATTTGAAATAATTTAACTAAAATTGCAATACCTAAAACAATATATGTTGTAATAGTAACTGTTGTTTCTTCATAATTAAATATTTTTTCTAATGAACTTTTTGATAATAAAACACCAATAACAATAACAATAACTGATACAATTAACGCCATAATTTGTTCATATCTTTCGTGACCAAAAGGGTGCTCTGAATCGGCTGGTTTTGAAGAAAGTTTAAAACCAAAAATAACAATTACATTGCTTGCCATATCAGATAAATTGTTTATTGCATCTGCAACAATAGTTATACTTCCACTAAGAAAACCTACAAGAAATTTTGCTATAAACAATAAAAAATTTGATATTATGCCAATAACACCAGCAACTATGCCATATTTAAATCTTACTTTACTATCTGCTGTATTTTTATAATCTTTAATAAATAATTTTTTAATTAATTCCATATCTTTTCTCTCGTCTTTATATTTATTAGTTTATATTATGCCATAAAAAATAAAGTTTGTTTATTGTTTTTTATTAGCAACATAAACAAACTTTTTGTTTTACCAATCTTCTTTTATATATTTACTACTTTGTTTAACATCATTGTAAAACTCTGTATATTCTTTTTTATATTTTTCTGTACCACTAACTGAAGTGTCTTCAAAATCTTGTTGCTCGTATGCTTCTACATCTTGATTTTCTGACAATCTTAAAAGTTCTAAATTATCCATTTTCCACCTACTACAAATTTAATTCTTTCATCAATTTATTTGAATATCGCTTAGCTGTTTTAATACATAAATTGTTAAATTTATTTAAATTATTTTTATTTAAATTATTAATCATTGCAACACAATCAATACCCAATTTATTTGCCGTTGTAATAGCTATTAAAGAATCTTCAAAATATAAACAATCTTTTGGCCTTACTTCAAACTCTTGCATTATTTTATAATAAATATCGGGCTCTTATTTACTTTTACCAATTTCTTCTTCACAAATAACTCTATCAAAAAAATTTTGCAAGTTAAATATTTTTAATGCCTTTTCTAATAAAATTTTGCCTGTTGCTGTAGCCAAAATAAGTTTATAACCTTTTTGTTTTAAATTTTGTAAAAACTGATATGCTCCTGCAACAAAATTTACATTGTTTGTATATTTATCTTGCATATAACTATACCAATAATCAATTATTGTATTATAAGTTACAGTTACATTTGGGTGCATTTTTAAAAAAAGTTTTGCCGTATCAATATTACTATATCCATGTCTTTTTTCTGCAAAATATAAGTTTTCACTTACTTTGTATTTTTTAGCAGTTTCTTTTTCAATAACCTTTTTCCAATATTTTAATGACATTACAATTGTATTGTCAAAATCAAATATTATTACTTTTTTCATTAGTTTTCCTTATTTTTATTTTTCACCTTTTTTGCAAAAATTTTTGTTCTTTCAGAATATGTTAAAAAACCTTTTCCATATGCTTCTTTTACACTGTCACTAAACATAAATGACTCTGGGTCAACTTCTTTAACAACTTTTTTAAGCATCATAACTTGTGACCTTCTAACAATAACCATAAGCATATCTCTATCTTGGTGAGTATACATACCTTCACATTTAATGTTTGTTACTCCCCTATGAATTTTATCAAATATTGTTTGAGAAAGTTCTTCTTTTTTTTCTGTAATTATATAAAAAGCCCTAAATGACCTTACGCCATCAACAAATAAATCTGCTACTTTGCCACAAATAAAAATTGTTATTAATGCATAAAGTGGCAATACCAAGCTTTGATAAGCAATTGCAGATAAAACAACAACTATGCCATCAACAGTCATTACAATTTGACCTGTTGTAACTGTTGGAAAAAACTTATTAACAAGAACAGCAACCATATCAGAGCCACCTGTTGAACCATTACCACGGAAAACTAAACCCAAGCCAGCACCCATTAACAAACCACCATAAATGGCATATAAAATATAAACGCCTGCCCCAGTTATACCAATAGCTTCTGTTTCTATTTGAGTAGCAATTGAAGAAACAAAATCTAAACTATCAATAAGCCCTACAAAAAGAGAGTAAGATAAAATACCAACAGCAACTCTTAAACCAAATTTTATACCCATATGCTTTACAGCAAATACATATAAAAAAGCATTTAAAATTATGTACCAAACAGAAACCGGAATAGCAGTAAAACCTGTTTTTGCAATTAAATCAAAAATAATTTGGGCAATACCCATAAATCCACCCGGAACAATATTATGTGGAGTTAAAAATATTTTAAAACCCATTGCTGTTATAAATGTTCCAAGCATTATTATAAGACACTCTAATAAAAATGTTTTTATATTAAATTTTTCAAAGTTTAATTTTGAAGATTTTTCGTCCATTGTAATCTTTCCTTGTTCTTTATATTTTTTTAAAATAAAGTTTTTATTTTTTAAACCAAGTTGGATACAAAATAAATTCTTTACTTGTTAAATAACTTAAGTTTCCTAACAATTTGTCAAACTTCAAATAATAACAAAATAATTTTTGTGTTTTTTCTTTAAATTTCTTATTATCTTCGTTTTTGCCATACTTGCCATCACCTAATATTGGGTGACCTAAAAAAGCCAAATGAGCCCTAATTTGGTGGGTTTTACCTGTTAACAATTCGCAATCAACAATACTTGTTTGACTACCCTTTTTAACAGTATTAAACCTTGTTTGAATTTTGGTTGAGTGTGGTTTTGGGTCAATAGAAACAAACGCCATAGATTGCTTAGCATCTTTAAATAAAAAAGCTTCTTTTAACTCATTTTTAAAGTTTGTATCACCTACAACTTCACACAAATATTTTTTTGTTATTGTTCTGTTTTTAAAGCCATCTAATAAACTTTCTTCGCTTTCTTTGTTTTTTGCCATAACAAGTAAGCCCTTAGTATTTCTGTCAAGACGATGAACAGCTATTGCTTTTAATTGACCTTCCAATCCTTGTTCGCCAGTAACTTCTATACCCTCATATTTGTTTATTATATAAATATTTTCATCTTCATAAAAAATTTCATATTTTTTAGATATTTCGTCTTGCATAAAAAAGATAACTGACTGACCTGTTAAAACAAAACTATCTTTGCTTTGCCTAACATTATCAACCCTTACATCTTTTTTAGAAAATAATTTATTTACCTGACTTGGCTTTAAACCAAAATTATATAAAACATCACTTAACTTTTGTGGCTTATCCACATTTATTTCATATTTGTTCATTATTCAATAAAACACGATTGCTTAATGTAAAATACTAAAGCAATCGTCTCCTTTTGTTTTATAAATTATAAATTTTTATTAAAAAAATTATTTATAAAAAATATATAAATTTACTTAGAAATAATACAACATAAGTTAAATTTTATCAATAGATATTTTGTTTGTTTTAATTTTGAATATAAAAAAAAGAGATGTTAAACATCTCTTTAAATTTTAAACTACTAATTAAATTAAATCTGGTTTTATAGCCCAATTATATTTTTTAACATTTTTATTTTCATATTTACAAAAATAAAATACTGTATTGTCTTCATACATAGGGTCGCCAGTTTTTGCCAAAACCCAATCTTTTTCTTTATCTAAATTAGGGAAGAAAGTATCTGCTTCCTTACTATCTTCAATTTTAGTTATATATGCATATTTGCAATATGGGTAAAGTTGTTTATATATGCTTGCCCCACCAATAATAAAGATATTGTCGCTTTCATAAAAAGCAAGTTTTTCAAACAACTGATCAAGAGAAGTAACAACAATTACACCCTCTCTTTCAAAACCCTCTTCTGCATTAAGACAAATATTTATTCTTCTTTTAAGTGGTTTTCCCCCCGGAAAAGATTCTAATGTGTTTCTGCCCATAACAACAACTTTATCCATAGTCATTTCTTTAAAGAAATTCATATCTTGCTTAAAGTTATATAAAAGGTTATTTTTTGCACCAATTCCCCAATTTTTATCTGCTGCAACAATTAAGTTCATATTATACCTCTTTTAATTTTTATTTTTTATATTTGCTATATATCTTTACTTTTATGCATTATATCAATTTTTACTTTAATAAAAATTAAACAGCTACTTCAATTTTACCAATTGGAGGATTGTACTCATAATCTTCAAGTTCAAAACTATCAACAGTAAAATCATAAAAGTTTTTAATAGATTTATCAATTTTAAATTTAGGTGCTTTAAAAGTTGGTCTTTTAATCATTTCTTCAACAAGAGGAATGTGTTTATCATAAATATGAGCATCTGCAATAACATGAACAAGTTCGCCAACTTCTAAGTTTGATACTTGTGCAAACATATGAAGAAGTACAGCATATTGGCAAATATTCCAGTTGTTTGCTGTTAACATATCTTGTGATCTTTGATTTAAAATACCATTTAATTTATTACCAGTAACATTAAAAGTCATACTATAAGCACATGGATATAAATTCATTTCGTGTAAATCTTGGAATGTATAAATATTTGTCATAATTCTACGGCTTAATGGATTGTTTTTAAGGTCATATAAAACACGGTCAACTTGGTCCATTTCACCTTCTTTATATTTATGTTTTACACCCAATTGATAACCATAAGCTTTACCAATAGAACCATTTTCATCTGCCCAGCTATCCCAAATATGACTATTTAAATCTTTAATATTATTAGATTTTTTTTGCCAAATCCAAAGAATTTCATCAACACAATTTTTGAAAGCTGTTTTTCTAAGTGTCATAACAGGAAACTCTTTTGAAAGATCATATCTGTTTACAATACAAAAAGTTTTTTTAGTGTGAGCATCGCTACCATCGCTCCATTTTGGTCTTACAGGACCAGTTGTATCCCAAATACCATTTTCTAAAATTTCTTTACAATTTTTAATAAATAAATCATCTGCATAACTCATATTATTTAAATCTCCTATGGTCTTATTTTATATGTTTTCAAGATATTTTCAAAGCAAAATAACCAAGATATTTTTTGTTTTTTTAACTACTTATTTTTTAACAAATCTTTATTTTTTACAATAAAAAAATCTGCTTAAAAGTTTCCTTTTAAACAGATTAATTTTTAATTACATTTTGTATGTTGTTTTGATTCCAGGTCCCATTGTAGAACTTAAAGTAATACTTCTTAAATAAGTACCTTTACTTGCTGCTGGTTTTGCTTTAACAATAGCGTTCATTAAAGTATCGAAGTTTTCAAATAATTTATCAACACCAAAGCTAACTTTACCAATACCAACATGAACAATGTTTGCTTTGTCAAGACGATATTCAACTTTACCAGCTTTAACATCGTTAATAGCTTTAGCAACATCCATTGTAACAGTTCCACTTTTTGGGTTTGGCATTAAGCCCTTAGGTCCTAATACTCTTGCAACACGACCAACAAAGCCCATCATATCTGGAGTTGTGATACATACATCAAAATCTACCCAACCACCTTGAATTTTTGTGATAATTTCTTCAGCACCAACAATGTCAGCACCAAGTTTTTTAGCTTCATCAGCTTTGTCGCCTTTAGCAATAACTAAAACTTTTTTAGTTTTTCCAGTACCTGCTGGAAGAACAACTGTGCCCCTAACTTGTTGATCAGCACTTCTGCCATCAACACCAAGTCTAATGTGAATTTCAACACTTTCATCAAACTTTGCTTTTGCAGTTTGAATTAATAATTCAAGGGCTTCTTTTGGTTCGTATGTTTTTGTTTTGTCAACAAGAGCACAAACCTCTTTATATCTTTTTCCTGATTTCATTTTTACCTCCTGTGGTAATAACAAACGCAACTCAAATATTTTTGCGTTCTCCCACTTTATTAATCAACTACCTCAACGCCCATACTTCTTGCAGCACCAGCAATCATTGACATTGCACTTTCGATGCTTGCAGCATTAAGGTCTGGCATTTTTAATTCTGCTATTTCCTTAACTTGAGCTTTTGTAATTTTTGCGACTTTTTGTTTGTTTGGAGTAGCACTTGCTTTATCAATTCCACAAGCTTTTTTAATTAAAACTGCTGCTGGTGGTGTTTTCAAAACAAATGTGAAAGATCTGTCCTCCATAATTGTGACAACTACAGGTATAACTAATCCTGCTTTGTCTGCTGTTTTGTCATTAAATTCTTTAGTAAAAGCTGCAATGTTGATACCATGAGGTCCTAATGTAGAACCAACTGGTGGTCCAGGTGTAGCTTTTGCTGCTGGTAATTGTAATTTAACAATTGCCTTCACTTTTTTCTCTGCCATTTTTTCCTCCTGCCTATTGGCAAATAGTGGTTTTTATCGAGTGTATGAAAAGATTTGCACTCTCCCACAATATAATGATAAAGATTTAAACTTTATCACTTTAATAAACCTTAGTTGTATTACAACCAAGAGTTATTAACAAAATTAAGATATTTAAAATCTTTCAAATTAAATTTTTCTAATTTGAGAAAATTCTAAATCAACTGGGGTTTCTCTGCCAAACATTTCAACATTAACCCTACATTTTTTAGCGTTTGCATCAACACTTAATACAGTTCCAATAAAACTATTAAGTGGTCCATCAATAACTTCAACTTTATCGTTTGGTCTTAAATCTATATTAACAACAATCTTTTCAAGGTGAAGTTTTCTTATTTCTTCTTGAGTTAAGGCAAGTGGTCTTCCTTTTGGACCAACAAAACCTGTAATACCACGAGTTCTTGTAATGTTGTGCCAAAGGTCATCACCATATTTCATTTTTACTAACAAGTAGCAAGGCATAAGTTTTCTTGTAACCAATTTCTTTTTGCCATTTCTTTCTTCAATGGTTTCTTCCATAGGAATAATAATGTCAAAAATTCTTTCTTCAAGATTGTATTTTTTTACAACAATCTCAAGATTGGTTTTTGCAACTTGTTCATAGCCAGAAAAGGTGTGTAACACATACCATTTTGCTTCTAATTCTTCTTCCATTTAATACTCCAGTAAGGTATAAATTTTTAACTAACTTAACTAATTAAGATAAAAACAAATTGTATAAAAGACCAAGTAAATAATCAATGCCAAATATTACTACTGTAAAAATTAAAACAACTAATATAACAACACCTGTCTTTTTAACAACTGTAGCAAAAGTAGGCCAAGTAACTTTTTTAAGTTCTGACCAAGCTTCTTTTAATTTTCTAAATAAGCCACCTTTCTTTTCTTTTTTCTCTTTGGCTTTTTTTGCTTTAAGCTTTTCTTGCTTTTTTTGTTCTTTTAGTTCTTGCTTAGTAAGTACTTTTTCTTCCTTTGTAGAGTTCTTTTCGCTTTTAGCCATTTAAACCTCCAACATAAGCACTGCCTAAATTAAACACACAATGCCTACAAAATTAACAAAAAAACAAAATTAAATTATTTTGTTTCTTTGTGTGCTGTATGTTTTTTGCAGAATTTGCAGTATTTTTTCATTTCAATTCTGTCTGGGTCATTCTTTTTGTTTTTGTAAGAATCATAATTTCTTTGTTTGCATTCTGTACATGCAAGAGTAATTCTGTCTCTCATAATAATTACCTTTTTTCAAAAAATTAACACCCCTTGAAAAGTGAGTGTTAATTTTGTATATCATATATAATAATATTTGTCAATGTTTTTTTTAGTTTTATCACCTTTATTTGTACATTATTTACATATAAAAATTATTGTTAACTTTTTTTAATAATTTACAAATTATTCTACAGGTGCGTTTGTTATAAAAGAAGTGTATGAAGAAGCATCAACAACTTCTGAAGCAGGAGATTCTACAGTTATTTGACTATCTGGATATCTTGGAGTTAATAATCTTTCTTTATCAGATTGTCTAATCTCTGCTGCGTACATTTCTGCTGCTGGGCCTGTTAAGAAAGAACAATGTTCTTTATCTAAAACTCTTGCTTCTTGCCCGTTATCTTTAACAGTGTAATATCTGTCATCAAAATCAGTGCCTTTGTATTCGCTAACAATTTCTTTAGAAATTGATTCAACTTCACCTTCACCATTAACAGCTTCCCATATAACTCTTGCATCTAAAAGTTGTGGATCTTTTGGAAATTGTCCATCTTCACAAACAATAGAGCCAGTTTTACCATCTCTTACAGGAACAAAAACAAGACCAACTCTTTCTCCGTTTCTATAAGTAACTCCACCTAAAGATGAAATCATATCTCTATCTGTATTTGGATCATATACTCTGCAAAGACGAGCATAAATACATTTTTCAACGCCCGGGTCTTGTCTATCAAAAACTTTATCAATTTTTACAAAACCATCAAACTCGTTTGTTGCAACTCTATTTAATACTTTGAGTTGTTCTGCTGTATAATTTCTTGCCATAAAAATCTCCCTCTTATGCAATTATTATATTATTGTTTTTTTTATTTGTAAATACCTATTTTTATAAATTTATTTAGATTTTTTACACAAAAAAATTTTATCTTTACTCTTCTAATGTAGGTGTAGTCGCTGCAGGTGATTGTGCCGTAGCAGAAGTAATAGGTTGAGACCCCTCAATTGTCCTAATAAAAGGATTTTCGGTTGGAGTTACATTTGCTGAAGGCGAACCGGTTTCAAGATTATGAACCATTCTTTCCAATGGGCTTCCTGATGTTGAAGGTGTTGCCTCTGCTGGATTATTATTTAAAGAGGAAATAAAAGAGCCAAACTCACCTATCGGGGTAGATTGTGTTGTTTCACTTTGTCCAGTTAACGGTTTGCTCCAACCACCTTTACTAAGACCAACAGAATGTTCTCTTTCCATCATAGAAATAACTCCAGTAGATTCTGAAACAACTTCTTCATTGCGACCAACTTTAGTAAGATTTATTCTATTTTCTATCCTTGTAACACTTTCTTTTGCAAGTTCGTTGTCGTCTTTAATTAATTTTGTTAATATCCACCCCTTTCATCTCTTTTTGTAGGTGTTTCTTTAACAAATTCTTTAATTTCATTTTCATTTTTCACAACAGTTTGTTGAGTGTTTTGTTCTGCTACTTTTATATTAAGGTTAGAAGAAATTGCTTGTTTTACGGCGTTTTGTCTAAGAAGTGGACCCATCTTCATATGTAAGCTTTTCTTTTCGTCTTTCTTCTTTTTCTTCTTTTCTCCACCACCCGGTTTAGAAGAGAAAGATTTTCCTTTTGCCTTGGCTTTTGCCGGAGAAGCTTTTTTAACTTTTTTCTTCTTTCCTTTAACCTTACCCTTTTTAAGGTTCTTTTTCTTTCCACCTTTGGCTTTTGCTTTACCTTTGTTGCCCTTTCCTTTGCCTTTGGTTTTAAGTTTTTTACTTGCAGCATTTTTGCCTTTTGCTGCTTTTAATTTTTTGCCTGCAGGTGTTTTTTTCTTGCTTCCATCTTTCTTTTCTAAAATATCTTTAATTTTATCTTCTTTAGATTTTGCTTTATTTGCTGCAGCTTCTTCTTCGCTTTCTTTACCTTGTTTTAAAATTGGTTTTTCTAAAGAATAACGCTTATAGTTAGAAGTTTTTTGTCCTGCAAGTTTTGAGAAAAATTCGTCTGCAAGTTCTTCTTCAGAAACAGTTTCTTGTTGATTATCAAAAGCATCTGCTGCCTTTTTAACTATGCTCATTACATAGCTTTCATCAACCCTACTGTTTGCTCTTCTTAATTCTTCATCAATATTTTCATTTCTGGCATTAAGTACTGTTATATAAGTTTGTCTTGTGTCTAAATTTTCTTTATCTGCCTCTGTTGTTGCAATATCAACAGAACTTAATAAAACTTCATTTAAAGCTTTGTCGTAATGATCGGTTTGCTCTATTTCAAATATAGCAGGACGATCTTTTAAACGCCCAACAAATTCGTTTAAAACTCTTTTACCATACTCTCCAGAAGTTTTTAAAGTAGAAATCATCTTTTCAAAAGCAGAGTGCTCATCAAAAGTAGATGTTTTTCTTAACTCTTTAGAAAGTAAATTTAAATAAACTTTTCTGGTTAAAATATTGTCACAAGAAAAGTTTTCTCTTTTTCCCCAATCTTCTGGTTTTTCAATAATATGATAATTTCTAAAAATAATAGCACTTGGCAATCCACCATTTCCCATTGGCAAACTGTCAAGAACTTCATCATAAACTTCTAAATATCCACCTGCTTCTCTGTTAACAGATTCTGTAACTGTAAGTTTTGCTTCAGATTTTCCTAAAGTTAACTTAAAAAACACATCTCCAAAAATAGGAATTGTGCCCTTTAAATTATATACAGTACTGCCATTAACAGAATCAGTGCTATAAACAAGTTTTGGCATAGAAATAAGTTCCCTTTTTATATCAGGAATAATTACATAATTACCATACTTATCATAACTACCTAATCTAGCGTTATCAATAACATCTCTGCTTTGCTCAGTTTTACAACTTTTAATTGCTTCTGGGTCATTAACCAAAGTTGTTCCGTTTTTACGCTTATAAATTATATCTTTTATTCGAGAATCGTTAGTCATTTAACCCTCCTCTTTTGAAGATTTTTGTTTTAGTTTTCTAAATTTTCTAACCTTTGTTTTTGGTCATTAATTTGAAGTTCAGATACCAACTCATCAATATCGCCATTCATAAAATCAAGCAAGTTATAGGCAGTAAAACCAATACGATGGTCTGTTATTCTGCCTTGTGGAAAGTTATAAGTTCTTATTCTTTCACTTCTATCTCCTGTGCCTACTTGAGATTTACGACTGTCTGCATATTCTTTATTTTTTTGACCTTGATAATAATCATAAAGTTTTGCTTTTAAAATCATCATTGCCTTTTCTCTATTTTTTAATTGGCTACGCTCGTCTTGACAAGTAACAACAATACCTGTTGGCAAGTGAGTCATTCTAATAGCAGAATCGGTTTTATTAACATGCTGTCCACCAGCACCACTACTACGATAAGTATCAATTCTTAAATCTTTATCTAAAATATCAAATTCAACCTCTTCAAGTTCTGGTAAAACAGCAACTGTAACTGTTGAAGTATGTACCCTTCCTTGGCTTTCCGTTTCCGGAACTCTTTGAACCCTATGAACACCACTTTCAAATTTTAACTTACTATAAGCACCATGACCTGTAATTTGAAATACAACTTCTTTAAGTCCACCAAGTTCTATATCATTTAAGTTTAAAACTTCTGTTTTAAAACGATTTTTTTCTGCGTACATCATGTACATTCTCATAAGTTCCGAAGCAAATAATGCTGCCTCATCACCACCTACACCTGCACGAATTTCCATAATAACATTTTTATCATCATTTTCGTCTTTAGGAAGTAATAAAACTTTTAATTCTTCTTCTAAAATTTCTTTATTTTTTTTACAATCTTTTATTTCTTCTTCAGAAAGAGCAATCAACTCTGGGTCTTTTTCTGTTTTTAACATTTCTTCTGCCGAACTTAAATCAGATAAACATTTTTTAAGTTTTTCATATCCTTCTGCAATTGGAGTTAAATCACTATGTTCCTTAACAAGTTTTTGCCACAATCTATTATCAGCAATAACTTCTGGGTCTACAACTTTTGCTGTCAACTCCCTATATTTTTCCATAATTGTTTCAAGTTTTTCTATCATATTTGCCCTTTCTTCTTTTTATTTTATTTGTGCAACAACCATTCTATCGTTGTTTGAATAATCTTTAAAAACTTCTACTTTAAAGTTTTTTTCAAATAATTTTTTTACATCTTCGGCTTGGTCATATCCAATTTCCAAAAAAACAAAACCGTCGTTAGTTAAATAATCTTTTGCATTTTTAGCAATTGCTTTATAAAACTTTAAGCCATCTGAGCCACCATTTAATGCAAGCACTGGGTCATACTTTTTTACACTTAAATCTAAGTTAACCAAATCTCCTGTTTTTATGTATGGTGGATTCGACACGATTATATCAAACTTGTCTTCTTTTTTCAAGTCCCTAAACATATTGCTTTTTAATAAAATTGTGTTATCTTCAACCTCTAATTGCTCTTGATTTTTCTTTGTAACTTTTAATGCTTTTAAACTTATATCTGCCAATGTTACTTTGCAAGAAACTTTTGCATATTTTGCAAGCGTAAGCCCTATAGCTCCACTGCCACAACAAAGGTCTAAAATGTTTAAACTTTTTTTATTTGTTTTTTCTATAACTTTTAAAACTTTTTCTACCAATAATTCTGTTTCTTTTCTTGGTGCTAAAACAAAATTATTTATATAAAACTCATCTAAATAAAAATTAACTTTTTTTGCAATTTTATTAAGTGGCATATGTTCAAGACGAAGTTTTAAAAACTTTTTAATTCTTTTTAATAAACTTTTATCAAATGCCTTAAATAAAATTAATTGGGTATATGTTAAACCCGTTGCCAAACTAATAAGTAAATTTTCTTCACCGGGGGTATAATCGGTTAAGTTTTCTATATTTTTTTTAATAAATGCCTTAACAATTTGCTTATTTAAATATAAGTTTTTATCTATGTTATCAATTGTCAGTCCATCAACTTTTATTGCTTGCACTTTTTATCGCCTTTTTTTAAAAATTTTAAAATATCTTTATAAACCTTATCTTTTATCTTTTCGTTTAAAATCTCATGCCTTGCGTTATCATACAAATTCATTTGTATTCCTTCTATTTCAAGATTTGCGTACATTTTAAACAATTTTTTTACGCTTTTACCCATATTACCAACAGGATCTTGTTTACCAGAAATTAAATATATAGGTTTGGTTTTATCTATTTTGTTAAGTAAATCTGGTTTATAAAGCCAATCAAACAAAGAAAAGAAATCAGAGTAAAATTCGGCAGACATAGTTTTGCCACACAATGGGTCATTTTTATATTCTACTGTTTTATTTACATCTGTATTTAACCAACTGCCATCTTTAAATTTTTTTTCATAATTTCCAAAAGTTAATTTTCTTATTACCTCAGCTGGATAATCATGTCCTTTGCGTTTAGAAAGAGATTTTGCAATCATTTTGCCAAGCTTAACATCTATTCTGTTTTTCATACATGCGCTACCACACATAATTGCTTTTGAATATAAATTACATTTTTGAATATATGCCTGACAAATAAAAGAACCATAACTATGCCCCAAAATATATAAAGGAAGTTTGTTTTTTTCTATTAATTTTCTTGAAAAATAAATCTCGTCCATTATAGTATCCCATGCAACATCAGGACCACCATCTTTATACTTTCCTAAATTTTCTTCACCTTTAGCAGTTTTGCCATGTGCTCTATGATCATCTGCAAAAACAATATATCCATGTTTGTTTAAAAATTTTGCAAAATCTTCATACCTTTTTGCATGTTCTGCCATTCCATGAAAAATTTGTACAATACCTATTGGATTTTCAACATCGTCCCATAAATACCTGTACACTTCATAGCCATCAAAACTTTTAATAAATCCTTCCTTCATTTTTATACCCCCTAAAAATTAAAGATAAAAATTTTATATTTTTCTTAAGCACTTTTTTACTGCACCGTGCCAATATTTTAAATTAAATTGAATTTCTTTTTCTTCCTTTTGTGGTTTATAATCTTTAATAGATTTTAAAAGTCCTTTAATTTCATTAATATCTTTAAATACTCCTGTTGCTAAGCCCGTCATAAATATGACACCCAAACAAGTACTTTCTTGATTATACTTTTTTAAATTTGTTTGCAATAAATCACATTGAAATTGCATAAGCTTTTCATTTTCACTTGCGCCACCATCAACATGCAATTCTTTTATTTTTAATTTTGTATCTCTTTGCATTGTTTTTAATACATCATAAGAACTAAAAGCCATACTTTCTAACACAGCTCTGGATATATGCCTTTTATCACTTGCCCTTGTAAGCCCCACTATTATTGCCCTTGCATTCATATCCCAATAAGGAGTACCCAACCCCGTAAAGGCAGGTACTAAATATACGCCATCACTGCTATCAACTTGATAAGCAAGATTTGTAATTTCTTCGTAGGTTGATGCAATTCCTAAATTATCGATTGCCCAGTTTACTACACTACCAGCGTTAAAAACACTACCTTCTAAAGCATAAGTCAACTTACCTTTTTGTTTATATCCAATTGTTGTAAGCAATCCATGTTTACTTTTTATTGGTTTATTTGAAGTGTTAACAAGCATAAAGCAACCCGTACCATATGTATTTTTTGCCATGCCCTCTTCAAAACAACCCTGACCAAAAAGTGAACTTTGTTGATCGCCAATCAATCCGGCAATTTTTACTTCTTGCCCCAAAATATTGGTAAAACCAACAACAGTATCATTGTCAACCACTTCTGGTAAAATTTCTTTTGGAATATTAAAAAACTTTAATAAATCTTCGTCCCAACAAAGTGTTTTAATGTTAAAAAGCATTGTTCTACTTGCGTTTGTAATATCGGTAACAAAACTCTTACCATGAGATAACTTATAAACTAAAAAACTTTCAATTGTTCCAACTTTCAAGGTTTTGTTTTTTAATGCTTCTTTTACATTTTTATCGTTATCTAATAACCATTTAATTTTTGTTGCCGAAAAATAAGCATCAGGAATCAAACCAGTTTTATTATGTATAAGTTTTCCTATTTTACTTTTTTTAAGTTTTTCACAAAACTTAGAAGTTCTTCTGCATTGCCACACTATTGCATTTGATAATGGCTTTAATGTTTTACTATCCCAAGCAACAACTGTTTCTCTTTGGTTTGTAATACCAAGCCCATAAATATCTTTTGGATTTATGTTTTTACATACAGTTAAAATACAATCTTTTACTTTCTCCCAAATTTCTTCTGCGTTATGTTCAACCCAAGCTGGTTTTGGAAATATTTGAGTAAAAGGTTGTTTTTCTATTTTTACAAATTGATTTTTTTTAACATCATATAAAATTGCTCTTACAGAAGTTGTTCCTGCATCAATCGTTAAAATATACTTCATTTTTTAACCTCTCTTTTTAAAAAAAGTGTTAACAAAACAAAAATTTTTCACTTCTACATTTTAAGTTTAACATTATTAAAAAAAAATTCAAAATAAAATTATATAATGTAGTTAATATGTTTAGTTATAATAATTATTTCTTTATTTTAAAGTGTAAAAATTAAAGGATTTTATGCAAGGTTTATTTTCTAATGGTTTTAAAAATTTGACAATAAAAAATTTAAACATTATTCTAAAAATATAGTAAAGAGGGAGTAAAAAATATGCTTGAAAAAGAAGTAGCAATTATTGGCTCTGGAATAATAGGTTCTTTTATCTTTAACACCCTAACCCTTAATGGCGTAGATTGTGTTTTAATAGAAAAAGGCGAAGATGTTGCCATTGGTGCAACAAAAGCAAATAGTGGAATAATTCACGCTGGATATGATTGTGCTGAAAACACATTAAAAGCAAAATTTAATGTTGAAGGCAACAGAATGTATGAAGAAATAGCCACTCGTTTAGGTGAAAAAATAGTTAATTGTGGATCTTTGGTTGTAGGAGATGAAAACAGCTTAGAAAAACTAACAATTTTACTAAATCGTGGTATAAAAAATGGTGTTAAAAACCTTGAAATATTAAACAAACAACAAGTTCATAAATTAGAGCCAAATTTAAGCGATAATATTCATTTTGGGCTTTATGCTAAAGATGCAAAAATAATATCTCCATACCACTTTTGTATTAGTTTGGTAGAAGAAGCATTAATTAATGGTGGCGTATTAAAATTAAACTATAACACAATAAAAATTGAGTATGTTAACAACATATTTATTTTAGATAATGGGCAAGAAAAAATTAAAGCAAAATATCTTATTAATGCCTGTGCAGAAGGTGTTAATTTTATTAACGATTTATTAAACGAAAGTCCTATTGATATTCGTTTTACCAAAGGCGAATATATGCTTCTTGATAACAGCGAAGGAAATCTTGTATCTCGTCCAATATTTCCTCTTCCAACCGAAAAAGGCAAAGGCATTTTAGTTTGTCCAACAGTTCACAAAAACATATTTTTAGGACCTACTGCAGTTGATATAAACCAATATGAAACCTCAGTAAATTACGAAAGTTTATCTACAATTAAAGCGCAAGTTGTGGAAAATGTTAATAACATAAACTTTAAAAAAGTTATCAAACTTTATGCTGGCGTTAGAGTAAAAACAAATGATGATTTTTACATTGAATTTAGTAAAAATAAACCAAATTATTTAGTTATATCTGGCATTTGTTCTCCCGGTTTATCGGCTGCCCCAGCAATTGCAAAATATGTGTTAGAACAACTTATCAAAAAAGGATTAATTACAAAAAAAATAAACCCTAAAAAAAGAAAACCTTATACAAACATTCTTAGTTTAAGCAACTCAGAATTAAACACTCTTGTAAAAAAAGATGCTAATTATGGCGAAGTTATTTGTAGATGTGAAGTTATAACAAAAGGTGAAATATTAGAAGTTTTAAATGGTCCAATTAAAAACTTAACAACTGACGGTATTAAAAGAAGATTGCGTACTACTATGGGCAGATGTCAGGGTTCTTTTTGCTATCCAAAATTATTAAAATTAGTTTCTAACTTTTATAATAAACACGAAAAAGAAATAAACTTTAAAGGTAAATCATCTTTAATTGTTAACGATATTAAGGAAGGTGGACTTTATGAAAACAAATAATTTAAATTTTGATATTGCCGTTATTGGCGGTGGAAGTGCTGGTATGGCTGCAGCTTTAAAAGCAAGTGAAGGTGGCGCAAAAGTTGTTTTAATAGAAAGAGAAAATCGCTTAGGTGGAATATTAAACCAATGTATACACAATGGTTTTGGCTTAAGCTATTTTAAAGAAGAGTTAACTGGCCCTGAATATGCTGGAAGATTTATAAAAAAAGTTGAAGAAAGCAACATAACAGTATTATTAAACACAACCGTACTAAGTTTTGAAAACGAATATGTTTTAAATATTTTAAATAAAGACGGTCTTCAACAAATAAAAGCAAAATCAATTATATTAAGTATGGGTTGCAGAGAAAGACCACCTGCTTCAATTTCTCTTTGTGGTACACGCCCAGCCGGTGTTATTTCTGCAGGTAGTGCACAAAAAATGATAAACATTTATGGCAAAATGATTGGTAAAAATGTTGTTATTGTTGGTAGTGGGGATATCGGTCTTATTATGGCAAGACGACTTCATTATGAAGGAGCAAAAGTTTTGGGGGTTTATGAAATTCTTCCCCACCCATCTGGTTTAAAAAGAAATATTGCACAATGTTTAACAGATTATAATATTCCATTGCATCTTAGCAAAACCGTTGTAGAAGTTGTTGGCAAAGACAGAGTTGAAGGTGTAATTGTTGCACCCGTAAAAAATGACTTTAGTTTTGATTTAACAAAAAAAGAATTTATCCCTTGCGATAGCGTTGTTTTAAGTATTGGTTTGGTACCAGAAAATGATTTGGCAGAATCGGCAGGTGTAAACCAAAACCCAATTACCAACGGCGCACTCGTTGACGAACATTTACAAACAAATTTAAAAGGTGTTTTTTCTTGTGGAAATGTTTTACATGTTCACGACATTGTAGACAATGTAACAAAAGAAGCAGAACGCGCTGGAGAAAATGCTTGTAAATATATTATGTCTTCATTAAATACAAGTTGTCCGTTTTTTATAAAAAATGGTTTTGGAGTAAGATATACATCCCCACAAAAGTTTTATAAGGGTGATGGAATTTTAACAGTTAATTTTAGAGTTTCAAATATTTTTGAAAACGCTACAATTGTTGTTAAAACAAATAGTAAAGAAATTAGAAGAATTGAAAAACGCATTTTACTTCCTGCTGAAATGGAAACAGTTATAATTGCAAAAAAAAATATTGAAGAAGATATTGAAATTTTAATAGAAACAAAATAACTTTTTTTTAAATTTTAACTTTAAGATTTTTTTATTTTTTAATAAATTTAAACCAAGTCGTTTTATAATAGAAATTAAAATAAAAGGAAATTAAAAAATGGAATTTACTTGTATAATGTGTCCTGTGGGGTGCACATTAAATGTAACTAAACAAGGAGAAAATATAATTGTAAAAGGTAATGGTTGTCCTCGTGGAGAAATTTATGGTAAAAACGAAATAACTTTACCTAAAAGAATGATAACAACAATAAAAAAATATAAGGGTGCAACAATATCTTTAAAAACAAGTGAGGCCATTGATAAAACTTTAATTAATAATGTTTTAAAAGAAATTGATAAAGTTGAAGAACCTAAAAAAATTAATATTGGCGATATTTTAATTAAAAATATTTTTAATACAAATGTAGATATTATTGTTACAAATATTAATTACGAAAATAATTAAATAAAATTATTTTATAAATAAGATTTTTTAATAATTTTTATAATAAAAAAAATTAATTAATTTTAATAATTTATTTATTTTTTTTAATAAAAATTAATTAATTTAATTTTTTTATTTTTAATATAATTGTTTTTTTGTTTAAATTTTTAACAAAAACAAGCACTTTTTAAAAAACTGACCGATTGGTATTTAACGCTATTTTACCGACATTTTTAGCCGACCAGTTGGTCGCAAGTTAAAAAATATAGTTTTTTAAATAAAAAAACAATAACAATTAATTTTTAAAAATTATTTTAATAATAAAACAAAAACAACAAATACTATGTGTATGATACATAGTATTTTTTTTAATAAAAAAAGATTAATAAAAATTGCTTTAATTTTAATATTTATTTTTTATTTTATATTTATTTCATTTATTGATTTAACAATAAAAACATATTGTCTTGCCGATACTGACAATAATTCAAAACAAATTTATTGCGTGTACGATACAAACAACAATTTAATTTTTGAAGGCAATAAAGTTGAAGTTGGAGATAAAATTATAAATAAAGATTTAAAGGAATATGAAGTTATTTTTGTAGACCACGAAAATTATTTTGCCTATGCAAACTATAATGGCAAATACCAAAACCCAAAGGTAAATAAAAAAAGTAAAGGGTTAAATTTTTCTAATAAAACAGAAGAAAAAAGCGTTGGTTTATATATGACACATAACGACGAAAGTTATGTTCCAACAGACAATACTTCCAGTATTTATGGCAAAGGTGGCATCCACGACATTGCAAAAGAATTAAAAAAGAATTTTGAAAGTTTAAACTATAGCGTATATTTAGACGAAACTTTACATTTGCCACACGACTCTGGTGCTTATTCAAGAAGCAAGCCAACAGCACAAGGTTTACTTAATAAAAAGGTTGATGCCCTGTTTGATATTCATCGAGATGGAGTTGCAAGGTCTGTTTATGTAAAAAATATTAACGGTGTTGAAAGATGTAAGGTAAGAATTGTTGTAGGTCAATCCAACCCTAATAAAGATGCAAATTTGCAATTTGCTATGTATTTAATGACTGTTGCAGAAGAATATTGTCCGTGGTTGTTTTTAGATATTTACTATGCAAAAGGACATTATAATCAAGCACTAACCAGTAAAGGTTTATTATTTGAAATGGGCACATATCTTGCAGAAAAAGAACTTGTTTTAAACTCTGTACCATACCTTGCTAATGTAATTGATAAAACTTTATTTTCTACAGTCGTAGAAGAAAACAATGATTTAACAATTACTGATACTCCAACAGAAGAACAAAAAGAAAATATTGTTAACAATATACTATCAAATATAGATGACAATAAAAACTCTACAAATAACAATTTAAATAATATTGTTGTGTTCGCTTTTGTTTTTATTTTATCTATGTCTTTAATTATATTTTTAATAATAAAAAGGCAACAAAAAAGGTTTTTAATAAAACATAAAAATTAATTAATTTTTCATTATTAAAATTTGTTGTAAATGTTAATATTTAACAAACTTATATATTTTTAAACAAAAAAACACACTTTAAATAATAAGTGTGCTTTTTGTTTTTTTATTTACTTTTTTTTGTTGATTTTTTTGTTTTTGTTAATGCGTTTACTACATTATTAGTTAAAGAATTGTTATTTCCAAAAGCATTTAATACTTCAATTGGTATTGCAAAAATAATTGTATTTGATTGGTCTGAAGAAACATCATTAATTGTTGATAATGTTCTTAAATGAAGTGCCCCCGGAGAACCAGCAAGTTGTTGAGCAGCAAGTGAAAGATTTTTAGAAGCTTCTAACTCACCACTTGCCTTAGTAATAACAGCAGCTTTTTCTCTTTCTGCTTCTGCAACTTTTGCAATAACCCTTTGCATTTCTGTAGGAAGTGCAATATCTTTTAATTCTACATTTTGAATTTTTACACCCCATTCGTCTGTTGCCTTATCTACAATAGTACAAATTTCATTTGAAATTCTTTCTCTATCTGTAAGAAGTTCGTCTAAAGTTACGCTACCTACAAGATTTCTCATTGTGGTTTGAGCAAGTTGTGTAACTGCATAATTACAATGTTCTACAGAAAGCATAGCTTTTTTTGCATCAAAAATGTTAAAATAAATAACAGCATTAATTTTTACAGTTACATTATCTTTTGTAATTGCGTCTTGTTCTGGCACATCAACAACTTTTACTCTAACATCAATTTTTTGATAACTTTGAAAAATAGGAACAACAATATGCCAGCCCGGATTTAAAACCTTTTGAAATTTACCAAAATTAAATCTTATGCCTCTTTCATATTCAGATACTTGACGAATTGAAATTAACAAAATAAAGCAAACTACAGCGACAGCAATAATAATACCTGTTAACATAAATCCCCTCCTTTTTATTACTTTTTAAATATATCATATTTTTTTAAATTTAAACAAATAAAACAAATAAGTTTATATTTTTTTATTATTTAAGTTATTTAATAAAATTTTTATTTTATTTTTTAATTTATTTTAGTTTTTTTTATTATTTATTTTTTTTATTATTT
>JAFQFI010000054.1 GCA_017398655.1 Clostridia bacterium | reverse complement strand
TAAATACTGCTAAAATAAAATTGACAAAAATCAAATAAACAGCAACTTATACAAATTTTTATAAATCAAAAAAAAATTAAAAAAAATAGTGAAAAATTATAATCAGTGTGTTATAATACTTTCTATGATTGAAGATACAATAGTTGCTCAAGCTACCCCAAATGGTAAAAGTGGGATAAGTATAGTTAGAATAAGTGGTAAAAAAAGTTTGGATATTGCCAGACAAATTTTTTTACGCTTTAAAGATGTTTCTAACATACAACCAAACTATATGTATCTTGGCAAAATTAATTTAGGTGATGTTGAAGATAAAGGTTTTTGCGTTTATTTTAAAGCACCAAATTCTTTTACCGGCGAAGATGTTGTAGAGTTTCAATGTCATGGCGGACTTGTTGTTGCTCAAAAAATTATAGAACAAGTTTTAAGTTGTGGTGGCCGTCTTGCAACTGCAGGCGAGTTTTCCAAAAGAGCTTTTTTAAATGGTAAAATGTCTCTTGATCAAGCAGAAGGTGTTGTTGATACTATTAATGCAGAAACTGAAAACCAATTAAAAGCAAGCAATGAATTAACTAATGGTAATTTGTTTAAATTGGTTACCTCTTTTCAAGAAAAGCTTACTGATATTTTGTCTGAAATAGAGGTTAACTTAGATTACCCTGAACACGATATTGAATATGAAACGAAAGAAAGTATAAAAAATCGTTTACAAAATTTATTAGTTCAAGTTGAAGAATTGTTGCAAACCGAACAAAAAGGCAAACTTATAAACAAAGGTATAAGTATTGCTATTGTTGGTAAAACAAATGTTGGAAAAAGCAGTTTGTTAAACGCATTACTAAATTATGAACAAGCAATTGTTACAGATATCGAAGGTACAACCAGAGATGTTGTTTCTGGAAGTATAGAATATAAAGGTTTTATTTTTAATTTTTACGACACTGCAGGTATTAGAGAAACTGAAGATAAAATTGAAAGTATTGGTATTGAAAAGGCAAAAAAAATATTAGAAAACAGTGATATTGTTTTATTGGTACTTGATTCTTCAAGAGATTTAACAAAACAAGATAAAGAAAATTTAGAGCTTATAAAAAACAAAAAATCAATAGTAGTTCTTAATAAATCTGATTTACCTGCAAAGTTTGTTTACAATGGTGAAAGCATTAAAATTAGTGCAAAACAAAAAATAAATACCGAAGAACTAAAGCAAAAAATTTATGACCTTTCGCTTGATGGATTAAACTCTGGCAGTCAAATTGTTTTAACAAATGCAAGACATATAGAAGTTTTAAAACAAGCAAAACAAATAATTGTAAATACAATAGAAAGTATTTCTGATTTGCCACTTGATTGTTCTGCTTTAGATATTAAAACAATTTGGGAAAAGTTGGGTGAAATTACAGGAAACACAGCAACAGAAGATATTATTGATAAAATATTTTCTAAGTTCTGTTTAGGAAAATAAAAGGAGAAAGTAAAATGATTTATTTTGTAAGACATGGCGAAACAGATTTTAATTTGTTTAGTGTCACTCAAGGTCAGCTTGATACTTCTTTAAATAAAACTGGGCTTAAGCAAGCACAGAAAGTAGCTAAAGATTTGAAAGATTGTCATTTTGATATTATTATATCTTCTCCTCTTACAAGAACTGTTCAAACAGCTGAAGCAATTATGGCTTATCACCCAAACAATCAATTAATTTTAGATAAAAGAATAATGGAAGTTTCTAAAGGAATTTTGGAAGGAACAAAAAACACCAAAGATATTTATGACGACTTTTTTAAAGACCCACACAAATATAACGGTGAAAGCGAAGAAGATGTGTTTAAAAGAGTTTCAAGTTTTTTGAAAGATCTTGAACAATACAAAGGCAAAGATGTTTTGGTTATTAGTCATGGTGGTGTTTTAAAATATTTAAAATTCTGCTTGGCTGGAAAAGATATAAAAAGAGATAAACTTGAAATTTTAGATATAGAAAATTGTAAAATAGAAGAATTTGAATTTTAGAAAAGAAGAAAAGCAATGAATGATAATTATGATGCAATAGTAATTGGCAGTGGTCATGCTGGATGTGAAGCTGCCCTTGCCTTGGCAAGACTTAATAATAAAACACTATTAACAACGCTAAACCTTGATAGCATTGCTTTTTTGGCATGCAATCCTTCTATTGGTGGAACAGCCAAAGGTCAACTTGCAAGTGAAATAGATGCACTTGGTGGAGAGATGGGTGTAAATGCTGATAAGAATATTTTACAATTAAGAATGCTTAATATGGGTAAAGGTGTTGCTGTTCATAGTTTAAGAGCACAAGTAGATAAAAACTCTTATCATGCAACAATGAAACAAGTTTTAGAAAATCAAGAAAACTTAACAATTAGACAATGTGAAGTTGTAGAAATATTAGTTGAAGATAACAAAATAACAGGTGTAAAAACTGCTTTTGGAGAAGTTATAAAAGCAAAAACAGTTGTTGTTTGTACAGGTGTTTATTTAGAAAGCCGTGTTATTATTGGTGAATATTCAAACAATCAAGGTCCAAACGGTTTTACAAATTCTCACGGATTGTCTAAAAGTTTAGAAAATCTTGGTTTTGAAATTTTAAGATTTAAAACAGGAACTCCTGCAAGGGTTTTAAGCTCTTCAATTGATTATTCAAAATTTGAAGTTCAACCGGGTGACGAAAATATTCAAACATTTTCTTTCTTAACAAAAAAACAACCAAAAAACACTTGCGTTTGTTATCTTGGTTATACAAATGAAAAAACTCATGAAATTATAAGAAACAATCTTCATAGAGCACCAATGTATTCTGGCGAAATTAAAGGTGTTGGTCCAAGATACTGTCCTTCTATGGAAGATAAAGTTGTAAGATTTTCTGATAAACAAAGACATCAAATTTTCTTGGAACCAGAAGATAAAATTGGTAACGAAATTTATGTTCAAGGTTTTTCTTCTTCTATGCCTGTTGATGTTCAAGAGCAAATGTATAAAAGTGTTGAAGGTTTTGAAAATGTTCAATTGCTTAGAAATGCTTATGCAATTGAGTATGATTGCATTAATTCGCTTGAGTTATTACCTACTCTTCAATCTAAAAGAATAAAAGGTTTATTTTTTGCAGGTCAAGTAAATGGCACAAGTGGTTATGAAGAAGCTGGTGCTCAAGGTTTAATTGCCGGAATAAATGCAAGCAACTTTTTACAAAATAAAGAACCTCTTATTTTAAGGCGTGACCAAGCATACATAGGTGTTTTAATTGACGACCTTGTTACAAAGGGAACAAACGAACCATACAGAATGATGACAAGCAGAGCTGAATATCGTTTGCTTTTAAGACAAGATAATGCAGATATTCGTTTAACTCAAATTGGAAGAGATGTTGGTTTGGTTTCTGACGAGAGATATAAATTATTTACAAAAAAATTAAAACAAATAGAAAAAACACAAAAAGAAATATCTCAAAGTGTTAATTCAAAATTAGCAAGAGCTTTCTTGGAAAAAAATAACGAAAACTTTACAAACACTTCTTGTGTTATTAGAGAAATGTTAAAAAGACCAAACATCACAATTGAAAAAATAAAAGAAGAATTTGGTTTGTTTAAAAATATTCCATTAAATGTTTTAAAATATGTAGAAACTCAAGTTAAGTATGATGGATATTTAAAACGCCAAGACATTTTAATTGAACAAATGAAAAAGAACGAAGACATTAAACTTGACCAAGAGTTTGATTATAATCAAATTAAAGGTTTAAGATTGGAAGCAAGACAAAAATTAAACAAATTTAAACCACTGTCTTTAGGACAAGCAAGCAGAATTAGTGGTGTGTCTCCTTCTGATATTTCTGTTTTAACTGTTTTCTTGTCTATGCAAAAAAGAAGAAACGAAAACAAATAAAAAGATATCAACATTTTTTAAAAAATTGTGGAAAACATTTAACAAAAAAATATAAAAGGGAGAAAATTAATGAAAGAAGAATTTATTAAAAAGTTAGTAGAGATTTTTCATAAAAACAATATTGAATTAACTTCTACTCAACAAGAAAATTTTTATACATACTATTCCCTTTTATTGGAATGGAACGAAAAATTTAATTTAACAACCATCACATCGTTGGAAGATGTAATTATTAAACATTTTTTAGATAGCGTATTAGGAAAAGATTTAATTCCACAAAATGCAAAAGTTATTGATATAGGTGCTGGGGCTGGATTTCCAAGTTTACCATTAAAAATATTAAGAGAAGATTTAAACATTTTTATGCTTGATAGTGTAAATAAAAAAATAACTTTTTTACAAGAATGTATTAATAAATTAAATTTAAAAAATATATTTGCAAATCATACAAGAGCTGAAGACCTTGCAAAGAAAGCAGAATTTAGAGAAAGTTTTGATGTTAGTGTTGCAAGAGCTGTTGCTCAACTTAATACTTTGGCAGAATACTGTTTACCTTTTATAAAACTTCAAGGAAAAATGATTGCATATAAATCAAGCGAAATTGAAGAAGAAATTAACAATTCTAAAAAAGCAATTTCTATACTTGGTGGAAAAATAGAAAAAGTAAATAGTGTTAATTTTGAAGGCGTTGAAAGAAAAATTATAGAAATTAAAAAGATTTCAAATACTCCAAATAAATATCCTCGAAGTGGAAATAAACCAAGATTAATGCCTTTATAAAAAAATAAAAAATAATGGTAAAATTTTATCATTATTTTTTTTATATATCACTAATTAAGCGAAAAATAAAAAAACGAAAAATTAAAAATAAATTCAAAAAATAATTATTAAATTAATTTATTATTTTAATAAAAATTATTATTTACTTTTTATTTTAAATTATATATATTATATATATAGTTAATTAAATATTAATACTTGAAGCGTTTTTTAAAATATTAAAAAATAATTAGTAATTTATTATTTTTTTTGCTATAATTTGTTTATAAAGGTGACTTATGGGAAAAATCGTTTCATTTGCAAATCAAAAAGGTGGAGTTGGAAAAACCACAACTTGTATTAATCTTGCTGCCTACTTAGCTTTTATGGGCAAAAAGGTTTTAGTTGTTGATATGGATCCTCAAGGTAATGCTACAACCGGTCTTGGTGTACAAAAAACTCAAGAGACCCTTACTTTGTATGATGCTATTGATGGTTCTTCAACTATTACCGAAGTTATTAAAAAAACAATTGTTCAAGATTTAGATATTGTTCCTGCAACAGTTGATTTGGCTGGTGCAGAAATTGAACTTGTACATATGAACAATAGAGAAAAGATTGTAAAAAATTTATTGCATCAAGTTAAAGACAAATATGATTATGTTTTAATTGACTGCCCTCCTTCTCTTGGATTACTAACAGTTAATGCTTTAACAGCATCAAATTCTGTTACAATACCTATGCAATGCGAGTTTTTATCTTTAGAAGGGTTAAGCCAACTTATGAACACAATCAAACTTGTTAAAAAACACCTAAATCCAGAAATTGATGTTGAAGGTGTTGTTTTAACAATGAAAGACGAAAGATCTAACTTAATTGTACAAGTTGCTCATGAAATACAAAGATTTTTTGGATCTAAAGTTTATAAAACTTCAATTCCAAGAAATGTTCGCTTAGCAGAAGCACCAAGTCATGGACAACCAATTATTATGTACGAAGCAAAAAGTAAAGGTGGCATTGCTTACCACAAACTTGCAGAAGAATTTTTAGAAAGAAATAAAGATAGTTATAAAAAAATAACTAAAATTATTAAATAATTTACTTTATTTATAATTAGTTTATTTTAAGGTTATCAACAGAGGTGGATAAATGAAAAAAGGATTAGGAAGAGGTTTAGATGCTTTGTTTTCTATTTATCAGGAAGACGAAGAAGTTCAAGTACAACCAAAGAAAGAAATAGAAAAAGAAATAAAAGAAGAAAAAGTTCAAGCTGTTGCAGTTACTCCTGCTATGGTTTCTAATAAAGACGGAGTTGTTGAACTCAATTTAAAACAAGTTGACCCAAACAAAAACCAACCAAGAAAAACATTCGAACCAAACTCTTTAAAAGAATTAGCAGAATCTATTAAACAACATGGAGTTATTCAACCAATTATTGTTAATGATGAAAACAATGGAAGATATACAATTATTGCTGGTGAAAGAAGATTCAGAGCTTCTCTTGTTGCTGGCAAGACAACAATTCCTGCAATTATTAGACAGTATACTCCAAAACAAATAAAAGAAGTTGCTTTAATTGAAAACTTGCAAAGAGAGGATTTAAATCCTATCGAAGCTGCAAAAGCAATTAAAGAACTTATGGAAGAATATAATTTTACACAAGAAACTGTTGCTGATAGAATTGGTAAAAGTAGACCTCTTGTTGCAAACACATTAAGATTGTTAACATTAACTCCTGAAGTTGTGACAATGATAGAAAAAGGTCAAATATCTGCTGGTCATGGAAAATGCTTAGTAACTGTTGCAGATCCTAACCAACAAGCAGATATTGCAAAAACAGTTGTTGAAAACAAATTGACAGTTAGAGATTTAGAAAATTATATTAAAAACTATAAAGGTCCACAAGAAAAAGTAAAAAAAGAAAAACCAATACAAAGCATAGAACTTAAAGAACTTGGACACAGATTGGCAAGATTGTTTAAAACAAAAGTAAAAATTGTTGGCGATGACAGAAAAGGCAAAATAACAATTGATTATTTTAACCAAGACGATTTAGATAGAATATGTACTTTCCTAAATACTTTTGAAAGAAGATAAAAAAAAGAATGTTTCACGTGAAACATTCTTTTTTTGTTTAACTACAAAGAAATTATTTTTAATAACAAACACAAAAAAATCACAATTTAAACATCTAACAACAAACTATTACAAATTCTAAAAAGAGAATAAAAAAACTGCCAAAGTAAAAACAAGATTTAAAAATGTTTCACGTGAAACATTTTTAACAACCATCAAATATAAAATAAAAATTTTTATAAAAACATCTATGCATTGACAATTTAATATTTAACTAAAAAAAAGAACAAATATAAAATAAAAACTCAAATTGTTTCACGTGAAACAATTTTAAATATAAACAGAATAAAAATAAATTATTAATAAGATAAATAATGTATTACTGATTTAATCTTTAATAAAATTAAAAAACAGCACTAAGCAAAAACTTAATTGTTTCACGTGGAACAATTTCAATAGAATAATTAATAAAGAATAATTTTAAAACAGAAATTTGAAATAGAAGTGTTAAAAACTAAATAACAAATAAAAATACCAAGAAGTAAGGAAATATAAAACAATAAAACAAACAACAGGAATAAATTGAAAATTTTTAACCAAATAAAATTAACAAAAATAAAATGAAAGGAATAAAATACAAAAATGTTTCACGTGAAACATTTTTTGTGTAGGTGTTATAACTTCAAAATTTAAACATATAATTTATTTAGAATACCACCGTAAAAAACATAAGTTGTTTACTGTTAATAAAAAACAATAATTGTTTTATGTGTAACATTTGTTTTTGATTGAGAATATATTTAATTTTAGATTTAAGTCAAAAAAAGATAATTTTAAGCCAACACAATTTTTTTAAAAATCAAACATATCAAAACAAAAAATCAAAAAAGCAAAATTCTACAAATTGTAGAGTTTTGTTTTTAACTTAAAATAGTTATATAATTATAACTATAAAAAATTAACCAGATGTTCGAGTTTATATTTTTTAAAAAATAAAAAATCGCTATACAACAGCAAAATAACGCAGAATAATAAGTCGGAAATTAATATAAGTAATATTTTGTTTGTGCAAAAAGGCAAATAAAAGTATATTTAATTGTATTATTTTAATTGATTTGGAAATAGTTATATGATAGAATTGTATTGTTTATATTGGAGGAAAATGCGTTGAAAAATAACAAGACAAAAGGTTGGGTATTTTTCTTACTGTCAGTTCTACTTATTGTGATGTTAATATATTTCACAGGTGGTTCAAATTTAGGTAAAGAAATTAATATTTCTGGTAGCTCATCTTTTTCAGGTGTGGAAACTCTTGAAGAATTAATTGGTGACGGTACAAAAGAAAGTGAAATTAAATATATTGTTTTTGGCAGTGATGGCGTTGGCTATGTTTTAAGAAAAGATTCTAAATATACGGTTGATGGCATAACAGAAAATTGTGATTACCACTTCACTTTTTTATTTGAAACAGATATTGAAACTATTGAAGGTTTTATAAAATCATATGAAGCAGCAAGAACTGGAAAAGTTGAAGGTATAGAAGGTAATACAGAGTGGACAACAATTTCTACAAACAGAATTATGATAGGTGGTTCTTGGTGGGAATCATTTGCTCCATATCTTAGCGTAATTGTTGTAGTTATATTTGGTATAATCCTTATAAGAAGCGTATTAGGGGCAAATTCAAAATCATTTAATTTTGGAAAAACAAAAGCACAAGTTGCTCAAAATATTAAAGTAAGATTTAGTGATGTCGCTGGTATTGATGAAGAAAAAGAAGAACTTCAAGAAGTTGTAGAATTTTTAAAAACACCACAAAAATTTACAGAGGTTGGTGCAAAAATTCCAAAAGGTATTTTGCTTGTTGGTCAACCGGGTACAGGTAAAACTTTACTTGCAAAAGCTATTGCCGGAGAAAGTAATGTTCCTTTCTTTTCTATAAGTGGATCTGACTTTGTTGAAATGTTTGTAGGTGTTGGTGCTTCTCGTGTAAGAGATCTTTTCGACCAAGCAAAAAAACAATCACCATGTATTGTGTTTATTGATGAGATAGATGCTGTTGGTCGCCAAAGAGGTGCTGGCTTAGGTGGTGGCAACGACGAAAGGGAGCAAACCTTAAATCAGTTGCTTGTACAAATGGATGGCTTTGAACCAAACGAAGGTATTATTGTTATTGCTGCAACAAACCGTAGTGATGTTTTAGACCCTGCTTTACTCCGTCCGGGTAGATTTGATAGACAAATATATGTAAATCCACCAGATGTTAAAGGTCGCGAAATGATACTTAAAATACATGCTAAAAATAAACCGATTGATAGTTCGGTTGACTTTAAAAACTTAGCAAGATTAACAAGTGGCTTTACTGGTGCTGACTTAGAAAATCTTTTAAATGAATCTGCTATTTTAGCAGCAAGGGCAAATAAAAAGAAAATTACAATGACTGATATCACAGAAGGTATCAATAAAGTTCTTATGGGTCCTCAAAAGAAAAGTAGAATTATTACTGATGCTGACAAGCGTATAACAGCATGTCACGAATCTGGTCATGCAATTATAGGCAAGGTATTAGAACATTGTGATGTAGTTCAGGAAGTTTCTATTATTCCAAGAGGTATGGCAGCTGGTTATACAATCAGTCGTCCAGATAATGACGAAAGTCATATGTCATATAACAAATTAATTGATACAGTAACTATGATGCTTGGTGGAAGGGTTGCTGAAGAAATGCTTATTAAAGATGTTTCTACAGGAGCTTCAAACGATATTGAAAGAGCAACTAAGATTGTTAGAAAAATGGTTACAGAATGGGGCATGAGTGCAAATTTAGGTCCTATTAACTATGGTTCAAGCAGTGAAGTATTCTTGGGTAGAGATTATCAAAACCAAGTAACATATAGTGAAAAAACAGCTGCAGATATTGATAACGAAATAAAAGAAATATTTAATAAATGCTATAATAAAGCAAAAGAAATTATTGGTTCTCACTTAAAAGAGATGAATACAATGATTGAAATTTTGCTTGAAAAAGAAACAATTTACTTCAATGAAGTTGAACTTATTATGAAAGGCAAATCAACAAAACAAATTTTAAATATTATGGCAAAAGAAGAAATTCGCAATAAGGCAAGAATTGAAGTTGAAAGAGCAGAAGCAGATTTAGAAAGAGTTAAAAAAGAACAAGCTATACGCATTAAAACTGCAGAAGCTTTAAAAAATGGTGGAGTAATAACACCAGAAGAAATTGAAAAAGTAAAAACTGATGCTGACAAAGTAATAAAACAAGCCGAAGAAAAAGTTGCTGAATTAAAAGAAAAATTTGAGCAACAAACAGTAAAGAAAACTAAAAAAACAAATGCTACAAAAAGCAAAGAAAATAAAGAAGAAAGTGGTAAAGAAAATTTAGTTGCAAAAGATATTGATACAGATGGCAAAGAGTTTTTAAAATCTTCTAAAGAAGAAAAAGAAGAAACAAAAAAAATAGAAGAAACTACAGATAAAAAAGAAAACTAAAATTTATCATAAGTTTAAGAAAATAAAAAGAAGGATAAAAAATGAAAAAGATTATTATAACTACTATTGCTGTTGCTATAATATTATGTTTGGGTATAGCAACCCTTGTTATGGCGCTTATTCCGGTGGGAATGAATGATAAAGTTGCTGTTCCTGATGAAATTTATATATATACATCTCAAACAAATAGTTTAGCAAATAAAAGAATAGAGTTAAGGCATAGAGATGGAGAAACAGATATTAACAAAATAAATAAAATTTATAATTTGTTTGATTCTGCTTTTCAACAAAATGCATTAAGTGCTTTATTTAGTGGAGAGTTAAAGTATACTACAACCTCTGACCACACAGAAGTTTCAAAATCAATAAGCAAAAATTTTAGTAGCGAAGATAAAATTACTTTAGTTTTCTATTTTAAAAACGAAAGAACAGTTGAATATGAAAATCAAGAGTATAAATATAAATATCTTTTCTTTGAAATAACAAACGAAAATTCTCGTCATGATGTTGTTATGGGTTTAAATAAATCTATTCCAAGCGACGAAAGTGATTATCCTGTTGAAAACATGTCTTATTACTATAGCTATAAATCAAAAGCAAATTTTGCTGACCTTTATAAATATGTTAGCCAAATTATAACAATTGATTAGTTTTAAAAAACAGACCTATTTTTTATAGGTTTGTTTTTTACTCTAAAATACAAAAAAATAAAAAGGGGAAAATATGGAAAATAATGTTACAACGGATGTAAAAATTAAAACAAACGGAAAAAGATTTAAATTTAGAGTTGCAGGTATTGTAGAGCACAACAATCAGGTTCTTCTTGTAAAAATGAATCAAAATCCATTTTATTGTTTTCCGGGTGGACATGTAGAGTTGCTTGAAGAAACTTCAAAAGCAGTAGAAAGAGAATTAAACGAAGAATTGTATTTTGATGTTAAAGTTGAAGAATTGTTATACATTCACGAAAACTTTTTTATGGCAGAAAATGATAAATTTCATGAGTTATGTTTTTATTTTAAAGCTCGCCCAATTGATAAAAATTTTAAACCATATGATAAAATACATGAAGAACTTGATAAAGAAGGTTGGGTTCATCACGAATATAAATGGTTTGATAAAGATAAATTAACAGACCTTTATGCAGAGCCAAAATTAATAATAAAAAATTATGTAAAAGATAGTAATAAATTTATGCATTTAGTAACAGACGATATAAAAAAATAAATTTAAAATATTTAAAAATAAAAAAACTAAATTTCTTATTTTTAAAGAAAAGTATAAAAAATAAAAAAAGAAAAATAACAAGAAATTCTTGTTATTTTTTTATTTATTGCAAATAATAAAAATAAATAAAGGTAAAAAATATAAATGAATATAAATAAAGAAGAAAACAAAGATGTGGGGTTAAATAGCACTAAAGATCCTGTGGGAAAAGTAACAGGGTTTTTCTTGTTTAAAAACTTAACAACAAATTATGCTTCTGATAAAAATTTAGACGATAATGAAAGGAAGAAAATAAAAAAATATGGCGTTGCTTCTTTTATTCTTTCTTTAATAGGCGTTTTAATATCTATAAGTTGTTTGCTTTCTACAACAATCGGCAATGATTTTGTTGGCTTTTCTTATGCTTTAATATTAATCATTTATATTTTAGGAGGGGTTGTAATATCGTTAATACTGGCTATTTATTCATTCATTTTTGCAGTTATGCAAATTCGGCTTAATAGAAAGGCAATTGGAATAATTGGCCTGTCCCTTTCTATTTTATCTGCAATTGCAAGTTTGTTACTTGTTGTTTTTTTAATAATTTAAAATAGCATTAATTATTAAAGTAATTAAAAAATTGTTAACTGCTTATAAAAAAAGAAGGTTTTTAAAACCTTCTTTTAGTTTTATTTTTTAGCTTGATTTGCACTTCCATATAAAGCATGTTTTTTACTGCAAAGTTGTGTAATTTCTGCCATGCCTTCAGTTAAGTATTTTCTATAATCAATATTTTTATTGTTTTCTTCTACATTATGCAAAATGCCAATTAAAAGAGCAATTCTTAAATCGGTATCTCCGTTAATTTTGCAAACATGTTTTTTTGCTGCTTCTGCCAAAAATTCATCAGGAATACCCTTTGCACCTTTAATGTCAACACCAAGTTCAAGTAATCTGTCAACTGCTGTTGCGTCAACTCCACTTGCACCATGTAAAACGAGTGGTGTAGTAGGAATTTCCTTTTCAATTGCTTCTAAAATATCAAAGCGAAGTTTTGCTTCTCCACCAAATTTATATGCACCGTGTTTTGTTCCAATAGCAATTGCCAAACTATCAACACCAGTTCTTTCAACAAATTCTTTTGCTTGAGATGGATCTGTAAAGCAACTTTTGTCGTCGTCAACTTTAATATTATCTTCAATGCCAGCAAGAGAGCCAAGTTCTGCTTCTACAAAAACACCTTTTTCGTGAGCATAATCTACGACATTTTTTGTTATTTTAATATTATCTTCAAAAGGAAGCATTGAAGCGTCAATCATAACAGAATCGCAACCAATTTCAATTGCTTTTTTCACACTTTCAAAAGATGTTCCGTGGTCTAAGTGAAATGAAAGTGGAACTTTGCATTCTTTTCTTGCAGCAACAATAATTTGTTTTAAGTATTCTTCGCCCATAAATTTTAAAGCACCTTCAGAAATTTGTGCTATAACAGGGGCAGATGTTAATTCAGCACTTGCAATAATTGCTTTTAAAACTTCAAGTGTTCCAAAGTTAAAAGCACCTACTGCATAACCTTTTTCTAATGCATCTTTTAATAAATATTTTTTCATTTTATCTCCTAAAAACATAATTTTTTACAATATTATTTTAACCTAAAAAATTTTAAATGTTAAACATTTAAAACAAAGAAAGATGTAAAAATTGTTAAAAATTTAAAAATTTTGCAAAAGCAACCTTTAAAATCTTTAAAAATGTTTTTAAAAAACTTCTCTATATAATATAATTTAAATATAATTTATAAGAAGTAAGGATAGTTTAAATGAAAATAGAATATTTTTTTCCCGTATTTAAAGAAGATAATATAAAAGAATATTTAACAAATTTTAAGAAAACCGATTTTTTTAAAAAGAACGAAAATTATAAGTTTTTATTTGTTTGCCACAAAGAAGATAAAGCAAACTTAGAATATTTATCAAAAGAAGCTTTAAAAAATGAAAACTATAAAATATTAGTTTCTGATAAAAATTTTACTTATAATGATGCTTTCTCTTTTTCTATTTCTCACTTTAAATCAGATATTGTTTTGTTAGGTGATACAAAAATTTTAAGAATAGATCTTGTGTTTGAAAAATGTTTAGAGAAATATGATAAAAAAGCAAGCGTTGTTCATATAATAAAAAAACACACAGGGTTTAAGGGTTTTTGGAAAAACCTTGGAATAAAAATATATAATTTTTTTGTTAAAATTTTTACAGGCAAAAAAGATAGATGCAATGTTATCTCAACCGGTCTTATTGATAAGCATGTTATAGATGTTTTAAAAGTTTTGCCACATAAAAATTGTTTTTTAAAAAATACCAAAAACTTAAAGGGTTTTGAAACAAGGTCTATTTATATAGATTCTAAAACAAAAACATATAAACTCAACTTTAAACAAAAAACTGCTTTTTTAATTAGTTCTTTTGTTTCTTTAGGATTATCATTTGTTTTACTGGCTTTACAAATTTTATTAAATATTCTTATAAAAGACAGTTTAATTAGTTATAATATAATTAGCACTATTTTAATTTTAGTATCTTTTATAACAACTTCAATTCTATTTCCAAAACACATTTTTGATGTTAGAAACAGAGAAAATAGAAAGGTTGAATTTGTAATAGAGGAAATAAATAAAGATTAAAATTAAAAGGGTTAAAAACCTTTAAAATAAAGTTAAATATAAAAATTGAAAAATAAAAAAAGGGCTTAAAAATGATTGATGAAAGATTAAAAAAATTGGCAAAAAATTTGGTTAATTATTCTTGCTCTATTAAACCAAAAGAAAATATTTTAATAGAAGCAATGGATACTGATGAAGAGTTTTTGTGTGAATTAGTAAAAGAAGTTTATAAACAAGGTGCATATCCTTTTGTAACTCCACTTATGTCTAAATTAAATAGACAATTACTTATGGGAACAAGTGAAGAAAGGGAAAAATTAAGATGTAGTTTTGACTTGCCTATTATGGAAAAGATGAACGCATATATTTCTGTTAGAAGTAAAAATGTTTATGAAAATAGTGATGTTCCAAAAGAAAACATGAAGGCAGTAAATGTTCACTATAGTTTACCTGTTCACCATAATACCAGAGTGGCAAAAACAAAATGGGTTATATTAAATTATCCAACAAGTGTTGTTGCACAAAACGCAGGTATGAGCACTGAAGCTTTTGAAGATTATTTCTTTAATGTTTGTAATTTAGATTATTCTAAAATGGATAAAGCAATGGATCCTTTAAAAACACTTATGGAAAAAACAGATAAAGTTAGAATTGTTGCACCGGGTACAGATTTAAGTTTTTCTATAAAAAATCTTCCTGCAATTAAGTGTTCTGGAAAACATAATATCCCAGATGGCGAAATTTTTACTGCACCTGTAAAAGATAGTGTTAATGGTACAATTAAGTATAATATTCCAATTTTATCAAGTAACGGTGAAAGACACGAAGATATTACCCTTACATTTAAAGATGGAAAAATTATTAAAGCAACAAGTAAAAGTAATGAAGATATTAACAATATATTTGATATTGATGAAGGTGCAAGATATGTTGGAGAATTTTCTTTTGGTGTAAATCCATATATTAAAAAACCAATGTTGGATATTTTGTTTGATGAAAAAATTATGGGTTCTATACACTTTACTCCGGGTAGTTGCTATGATGAGTGTGATAACGGAAATAAATCTTCGCTTCATTGGGATTTAATTCAAATTCAAACACCAGAATATGGTGGTGGTGAAATTTACTTTGATGATGTTCTTATTAGAAAAGATGGTAGATTTGTTTTAGAAGAATTAAAAGGTTTAAACCCAGAAAACTTAATTTAATAATAAAAAACTTAAGACAAAGACAAATTTTTTAATTTTAAAACCTTAAAAAAGTTGTCTTTGTTTTTTAATATTTGTATAATAAAAGCATAAGCAAAAAAGAGTTTTATTTTAATTTAACAACTTTAAAATAAAACAATGGCTTTATAAGTTAAAGGAGATTTTATATTATGACAGTAAAAATTGGTATTAACGGATTTGGAAGAATTGGTAGATTAGTATTAAGAGCAGCTGCAGACAGAAAAGATGTTGAAGTTGTTGGTATTAATGATCCATTTATTTCTCCAGATTATGCAAGCTATCTTTTAAGATACGACACAATTCATGGTCATTTTAACGGAACTGTTGAATACACAGAAAACAGCATTATCGTAAATGGCAAAGAAATTAAAATGTTTGCAGAAAAAGAACCAAACAAAATTGATTGGAAAGGTTGTGGTGCAGAATATATTGCAGAAGCAACAGGTAAATTTACAGACCCAGATGGAGCAAAACTTCACTTTGAAGGTGGCGCAAAAAAAGTTGTTATTACTGCACCTGCTAAAGGTGGCATCCCAATGTTTGTTATGGGTGTAAACAACACAACATATACAAAAGATATGAACATTGTTTCTAACGCAAGTTGCACAACAAACTGCTTAGCACCTCTTGCAAAAGTTATCAATGATGAATTTGGTTTGGTAGAAGGTCTTATGACTACTGTTCACGCAACAACAGCAACTCAACTTACAGTTGATGGTCCATCTAAAAAAGATTGGAGAGGTGGTAGAGCAGCAGCTGGCAACATTATTCCATCTTCAACAGGTGCAGCAAAAGCTGTTGGCGTTGTTATTCCAGAACTTAACGGAAAACTTACAGGTATGAGTTTTAGAGTACCTACATTAGATGTTTCTGTTGTTGACTTAACTTGCCGTCTTGCAAAACCTACAACATACGAAGAAATTAAAGCAGCTGTTAAAAAACATGCAGAAACAGACCTTAAAGGTATCTTAGGATATACAGAAGAAGCAGTTGTTTCATCTGACTTTATTCATGATTCAAGAACATCAATTTTTGACGCAACAGCAGGTATTATGCTTAGCGATACATTTGTTAAACTTGTTTC
>JAFQFI010000053.1 GCA_017398655.1 Clostridia bacterium | reverse complement strand
TATTTATTACATTTTTTATAAAAAAAGACAATTTTTTTAAATCAAACTTTAAATTTTTTTACAAAAAAAATACCTATCTTTTGTTAAAAAATAGGTATTTTATATAAAATTTTTATAATTCCCTTCTTGCTTCAATTGCTTTTGATAAAGTTACCTCATCAGCATATTCAAGTTCGCTTCCCATAGAAATTCCTTGAGCAAGACGGGTAACCTTTAACCCAAGTGGTTTTAACAATTTTGCAATATACATTGCTGTTGCTTCACCCTGAACATCTGGGTTTGTTGCAACAATAACTTCTTCGTATTCTCCCTTAGAAATTCTTTGCAACAACTCTTTTAATCTAATATCATTTGGACCTTTATTATCAAGTGGGCTTATGCAACCATGTAAAACATGATAAATACAGTCAAAATTCTTTACTTTTTCAATACAACCAATGTCTTTTGGTTCTTTTACAACACAAATTATTTTACTTTTGCGAGTTTTACAAATATTGCAAACATTTTCTGTAGTAAAATTACCACATTCTTCGCATAATTTTATTTTTTCTTTTGCCTCTAAAATAGTAGAAGCAAGTTTTTTAACTTCTTCTTCGTCACCGTTTAAAATTTGATAAGCATACCTTTGTGCAGTTTTATAACCAACACCCGGCAAATACATAAAAGAACCTATCAATTTTTCTATTAAGTTATCTTCCACTTTTTCACCCTTTATTAACTAAAATGCACCACCCATTGGGCCAAGAGCATCTTTGCTTAGTTGAGTTGCCTTTGTTTGAGCATCTTTTATTGCTGCCATAATCAAATCTTCAAGCATTTCTACATCATCTGGGTCAACAGCTTCTGGTTTAATTCTTACTGCCTTGATTTCGTTTTTACCAGTAATAACAACTTCAACCATTCCACCACCACTTGCCCCAATAATTTCTGTATTTGCAAGTTCTTCTTGTTTTTTTACCATTTCTTGTTGCATTTTTTGTGCTTGTCTTATCATATTTTGCATATTTGCTCCACCACCGAAGCCACCAAATCTATTATATCCAGCCATTTTTTATTTCTCCCTTTAACATTTTCACTATAAGTTATACACAATTTTTTAAGTTTTGTATATTTTTTTAGCCCTATATTATTTTATTATTAATTCTTCGCCAAAAATGTTTTTTAATCTTTCTAAATTTACTTTCATTTTATCTTCCGGCTTTTTCTTTAATATGTATTTTAGTTCAATATCTGCTTCAATTTGCCTTAATAGCGAAAGAATTTGATTATAACTATCTTCTTTAGTTAAAATTGTATATAAATAATCTTCTTTTACTAAAACATTTAAAGTTTTACCATTTAACTCTATATCTCTAATTTCACCACAAGCAGTGTGCAATGTCATTAAGTTTAACCTTCTTAAGTTTGCAACTAAAGTACCCCAAATAAATTTAGGGCTTTTTGGTTGATTATTATAGTTATTTACCTGAATTGTTGTATTTTGATTTTCAAAAGATTGTATATTTGTTTTTGTATTTAAAGTATTTAAAACATCAATTTCTATTTCTTCTGGTTCAGAAATCAGTTTTTTTTTTGATTTGAAAAACTTGCACACTCTAAGCATACAATTTCAATTAAAGTTTTTGGAGATAAAGCATACTTAAGTTCAGCTTCAATACTACTAAACTTTTGCATAAAATTAATTAAATTTTCTGTGCTTATCTTTTGAGCTTGGTTTTGAATTTTGTTAAAAGTTTGTTCAGAAACATTTAACATTTTTCTACTATCTTTACAATTTTTAACAACCAATAAATCTTTAAAATAAACAGTAATTTCTTTACCAAGAGCAATAAGGTTTTTACCAGAATTATAAATATCATTTATAGTTTCCAATACTTCACCTAAATTGCCATCAATTATATTATCAGCAAGTTTAATAACAACATCTTTATCGCTCTTGCCCAAAATTTCCATAGTTTTATCATATGTCACATTATTACCACTAAATGCAACAACACAATCTGCTACAGACAAAGCATCTCTTACACTGCCTTCGCCAGCAACAGCAATTGCTTCAACAGATTGTTTATCATAGTTAACACCAATTGTTGTAAAAATATTTTCAATTAAATTACAAAGCAAATCGGTTGGAACCAATCTAAAATCAAATCTCATACAACGAGAAAGAATTGTTGCTGGAAGTTTATAAACTTCTGTAGTAGCCAAAATAAATACAGCGTGTCTTGGTGGCTCTTCTAATGTTTTAAGAAGAGCGTTAAAAGCACTATCTGTAAGCATATGAACTTCGTCTATAATATAAACTTTATATCTACCATGAATTGGTGGATATTTAATTTTTTCTCTTAATTCTCTAATTTCATTTACGCCGTTATTACTTGCAGCGTCAATTTCTAAAACATCAATATTGTTTGCTTCTTCAATAGCAGAGCAAACTTCACATTTTCCACAAGGAGAACCATTTACAGGAGACATGCAATTTATTGCTTTTGCAAATATTTTTGCACAAGTTGTTTTACCTGTACCTCTTGTACCAGTAAATAAATAAGCGTGGCTTACTTGCCCCGTTTTTACTTGGTTAATAAGTGTATTGGTAATATGTTCTTGACCAATAACTTCATTAAAAGTTTTTGGCCTAAACTTACGATAAAGCGCTAAATACATTGTTTTTAAATCCTTAATACTCTTAATTTAATTTTAATCCTTCCAAGTGCGTTGTCAATACTTTTAGGTTCTTTTTTTAATCTTTGGGCAATTTCAATATAATTTAAACCCTTAATATAAAGGTGCAAAACTTTCTTTTCAAAACCACTTAAAAGGTTGTTTATATGAGAGTCAACTTCATCCAATTTTTCTCTAAACAAAACACTTTCTTCAGGGGTTAAATTATTTGAAGTTATAAAAAAGCCAGTATCTTCCTCGTCATCATTTTCTTCATCATTTTTAACAGATAATAAAATCTTTCCTTGATTATTAATAGAAAAATATGTATTAAGTGGAATATTTTTATTTCTGTTATTAGATATAAGTGCTGTTTGAATTTGTCTTTTAATACAAACAGAAGCAAAAGTTTTAAAAGATGTTTTACTATTTAAATTATAACTTCTGTATGCTTTAAAAAGCCCCAACATACCTTCTTGAATTAAATCATCAGTAGTTGCATTAATCAAAAAATATTTTCTGGCAATAATTGTAACAAGTGGTTTATATAAATGCATTAACTCATTTATTGCTCTTTCATCACCATTTTTGGCTTTTTCTAACAATGTTTTTTCGTCTTGCATTAATTTTTCCTTTGTCTTAAAATTTCGTACACAACAGCACTTGTTGCAGTTGATACATTAAGCGAATTTACTTGACCATACATTGGAAGTGATATTACGCCATCACATATTTGTTTTGTTAACCTTCCAACACCTTCGCCTTCACTACCTACAACAATAGCAATATTTCCCTTTAAATTTGCTTTAGAAATGTTTTCACCGTCAGCTTCACAAGCATAAACCCAAACATTTTCTTTTTGCAAAGTTTTAATGGCATCATTAATATTTGTAACTTTTGCAATTTTTACATAATTAATTGCACCACAACTTGTTTTATAAACAGTTTCATTTACATTACAACTTCTGCGAGATTCAATTATTATGCCGTCAACACCAGCACACTCACAAACTCTTATAATACTACCAAAGTTGTGAGGGTCTTGAATATTATCAAGAATAACTATAAAGTTATCTTTGTCTTTTTTATTCTCTAAAATATCTTCTAATGTAGAGTAATTAAAATCTGTAACTTCTGCAACATAGCCCTGATTGTGTTCTGCCATTTTGTCTATTGTTTTTTTATCTACAAAATCAAACCTAACTTTGTTTTGTTTGCATAATTCTACAACTTTTTTACTAAAATCATCATGAATATAACTTGCAATCATAACTTTATTTATTGTTTTTTTAGCGTTTAATGCTTCATAAACACTGTTTTTTCCACTAATAATCATTTTATTTTGTCTCCTTTAAAAAATTAGAAGATAATTTAGCAAAAAATTGTTCAAGTTTTTCAAAATTTCCAAGCAAATAATTATAGCCAATAACTGCCTCAAAACTTGTTGCTTTTTTATAATCTGCAATAGAAGCATTTTTACTTACAGTATTCATTTTTGTATTTCTTGCCCTTCTTGCAATGTCTTTTTCTTTTTCTGTTAAATTTTCTACTATTTCATCTAAAGCTTTGGCTTGATAAGTTGCCTTTACATATTTTGTTGTTAATTTATGTAAATTATTATTTTTAAAATTTGTGTTAATTAAAAAATATTCTCTAACATACATTGTCCAAACAGCATCACCTATAAAAGCCAAGTTTAATGGATTGTTTTCTATAACTTCTCTTTCTGTTAAATTGTTAAAAAATTTAATATCTTTAATCATATGTCCTAAATTATATCACAAATATTAAAATACACAAATAATATTTTTTTTAATTAATTTTTTTGTGCAATTTGATTTTTATATTCTTCTTTATTTAAGCCAACTTTAGCAAATTTAATTTTAAAAAGTTATCCACAATA